>JAEEXV010000272.1 GCA_016287975.1 Lentisphaeria bacterium
CCCCCAAGCAGGCCCCGCATTTCCCCACCGTGTGCCGGCGGGCTTGCCCGCCGGTGGGCTCCGCTTCCCCGCCCCCTTTTTTATGGCAAAACCTGCCACTTTCTGCCAGAAAAACCAGATTTTCATATTATATTACCACAATTCGCGTCATGTCCTTCCGGAGGCCTTGAAATTCATCCGGAAGCGGTTCTTTTTCTCGTTTCGGAACACGGAGATTCGTCATGGCTACCAGTCGCAGGTTTGAGATCGCGGAGCTGTTTCCGCAACCCAAGAAAATCGAGCTGGGCGAAGGCATCAGTGAGCTCGCCCTCGATGTGAGGCTGGCCACCACCAACGTCTCCCCCGTCCAGCGCAAGGCCCTCCGCTCCATCCTCACGATGGTCGGCGTCCGCGTCGTCGCCAACAAGAAGAAATATGTCGTGGACGCGCGCGTGCTCAACGCCGAGGACAATCCCGAGGCGTTCCACCTCGAGGACGTCCCCCCCGCCTGCCAGAAGGACTACTATGAACTCCGCATCCAGGGCAGCGAGGTCTTCATCACCTCCCCCCATCAGGAGGGCATGGTCTGGGCCGCCCAGACCCTCGCCTCCCTCTTCTCCATGATGATCCACGGCCTCGCCGTCCCCAACCTCTTCATCCGTGACTGGCCCGTCCTCCCCGTCCGCGGCATCCTCGCCGACTGCGACTGGACCAGCGACCGCATGGCGCTTGTCGACTGGCAGCAGGCCATCGACGCCCTCTCCGCCGTCAAGCTCAATGTCCTGGGCCTCGGCATCTACGACTCCTTCGTGGGGAACCGCCTCACCCGAGGCGACTCCCAGCCCGAGTTCCTGATGACGCCCATCTCCACGCCCGCAGCCTCCACGGATCCGCGCACGCCGTTCCACTACCGCTACTACAATGTCAAGCACGACCGCTGGTACGACAAGACCGAATGCCCGCCGATGTTCGCCGAGGACTTCCTCGCCGAACTCATCGCACACGGGCGCGAACGCGGCGTCGCCGTCTTCCCCGCCTTCAACCTGCTTGGACGCGGGTTCCAGTTCGCCAATCTGATCTCGGGCGGCGCGTTCCAAGGCAAGTCCGCCGCGCCATGCCTCCCCTCCGCCGCCTTCCGCAACGCCGTCACTGGCTTCCTCGGCGCCTTCCTCGACAAGTACTACCCCGACGGCGTGGAGTATTTCCACATCGGCGCGCTTGACGCCGACGCACCTCGGTGCGCCTGCGCCAAATGCAAAGGCAAGCCCGCCGCGCAGCTCGCCGCCGACTTCATCCAGTTCCTCGCGCGCTTCCTCTTTGGCAAGGGCGTGCAGAAAGTCGTGCTCGCCGCCGACGGCCTCCTCGACACCACCAAGGCCTTCGCCGCCATGCTCAAGAAGGACAAGGAGCTCGCCTCCCGCCTCGTCATCCAGTGGAACGACCTCCCAAAGACCCTCGCCAAGGACATCGCCCAGTTCAAGGGCGCCGACGCCTGGCTCGCCCCAGCGGGATGCCTCCGCAACCACTGCAACTTCACCGAGCGCCGCGGCGAAATCGACGCCGCGATGGCCCAGGCCATCAAACTCCAGACCGCTGGCGTCGTCGCCCGCTCCGCCTACGACCCCGCCTTCCAGAACCACTACGCCCTCGTCGGCGTCCGCGCCTGGGAAACCCCGAACTGGGTCGACGACACCACGGATTCCCTCCAGGAACGCTGGGCCGACCTCCAATGGGCCGCCTACGCCAAGGAACTCATCGAGGCGCGCGAAAAACTCCAGGCGGCCTCCAATGCACCCGCCTATCTCGCCATCCTCCCCGACACCTACCTGAACTCGTCAGGCGGAACCCCCAAGGCATATCCCGCCGAGGCGCTGGCGCAACTCGCCAAACGCCCGAAGGCCGCCGCCGAACTCAAACTCGCGCATGCCCAGGCCGCAGAAGCCGCCGCCTGCTTCTCGAAAATGCTCGCCAAGGTCAAATGGACGCCCGCCCAGGTCCTCGCCCTGCAGAGCCTCCTCGCCAGCGCCCAGCGCGTCCTCGTCCAGACCGACATCTTCCTCTTCCTGCAGCCGCTGAAGGCCGACCTCGCCAAGCAGAAGCCGTCCGCCAAACACGCGGAACTCGTCGCGGAGACGATCCGCAGGTTCGTCGCCAATCTCAAGGTGATCGAGGACAATGCGCCCGACTGGCTCCTCTGGGCCAACATGCAGAACCTCGGCTGCCACAAACTCTTCCTGGAGCAACTCCAAGGCCAGCTCGCCAAGAAGACCGCCGCCGCCAAGATCCGCTGGGAACTCCCCAATGACTGGGAGGCCCCCGAAGACCGCTGACCGCATGGCTCTGAGGGTCGTCAACAGCCCCTCATAACGCAGACACGCCAGAAGCGTGCGGGTGGGGGCACGCTTGACGAAGCCGACGTAGCCACGGCGTCCCGCCGTGGCAGGCGGGTAAGTCACACAAGGCTTGCAATCGGGTTGCGGAATTGTTCGCTGCGGCGCTCGCCAGGGCGATCACGGCGGTGACGCCGTGACTACTATTTTACGGCGTCAACTGCGGCCATTGCCGACCTTCTTGGGGAACAGAACGTAGCGAAATATGAATCCGCTTGTGAAAAAACAAGGGAGGTTGATAGGCGGAACTACACCAGAAGACACGCAAGGAGTTCTCAGCCGCCCATGAAAGCTCCAATGAGGATCAATGCGAGACCGAGCAGAATGATGCCGAGGCTTCTTTTGCATTTGTCAAAATAGCATACGGCAAAAATCAAATGCCCGATTTGGGTGAACAATCCCAGGAGCCCCCAGGCGATATGCTCCTTGAACTCATCAATGAGAAGCCCAATCGCCCCAACCAGATAGACAACTATTCCAAGAATGATCAAAATCATGATTGCATCCTAAATGCTTAGCCACGAGATTATAACAACTAAAACCTCGATGCTGCCAGGTTACTCCTCCACCTGATTTTGCGACAGATTTTTAATGTAGTGCGGCATTTCCAGTTTGCAACCCTCCATCAGAATCCCCATGCGTCAAGCCAACGGGCAAGAAGCTGGTGCAACGAATTCGGGGCCATGCCAGCCCAAAATCGCCATTGAGCCCCTACGCGCCCAGCATTCCACGATATATTATCATCCTTTCCATTTTCTACCGCCGCCGCCGTTGGCGGCTTTTCGTGCAATACCCCCAGCATCTGGAGAAAACCCGATGAACAAGAAGACTGTTCGCGACATCGACCTCAAAGGCAAGAAAGTCGTCATGCGCGTGGACTTCAATGTCCCGCTGAAGGATGGCGTCATCACCGACGCGACCCGCGTGAAGGCCGCCCTCCCGACCATCCAATACGTGTTGGAGCAAGGCGCCGCCCTGGTGCTCATGAGCCACCTCGGCCGCCCGAAAGGCAAGGGCTATGAGGCGGAATTCAGCCTGAAGCCCGTCTGCGACTACCTCGCCAAGGAACTCGGCAAGCCCGTCCAGTTCGCTCCCGACTGCCTCGCCGCCGATGCCGCCGCCGCCGCCCTCCAGCCAGGGCAGGTCCTGATGCTGGAGAACACCCGCTTCTACAAGGGCGAGGAAGGCAAGGCCAAGACCGAGGGGCTGAGCGACGAGGAGGCCAAGGCCAAGAAGGCCGAGGCCAAGGCCAAGAAGCAGGAGATGGCCGAGCACCTGGCCGCCTACGGCGACGTCTATGTCAACGACGCCTTCGGCACCGCGCACCGCGACCACGCCTCCACCTGCTCCATCTGCAAATACATGAAGAAGAAGGGCGCCCCCTGCGTGGCGGGCTTCCTCCTGGAGAAGGAGATCAACTTCCTGGGCAACGCGGTCGAGAACGCCGTCCATCCGTTTGTCGCCATCATCGGCGGCGCCAAGGTCTCCGGCAAGCTGGAAGTCCTTCAGAACCTCATCAAGAAGGTGGACGTGCTGCTCATCGGCGGCGGCATGGCCTACACCTTCCTCAAGGCCCAGGGCCACGACATCGGCAAGTCTCTCGTCGAGGAGGAGCTGGTGGACACCGCCC
>JAEEXV010000273.1 GCA_016287975.1 Lentisphaeria bacterium
CGTAGCGCCCGAGCACGCCCCTGAGCGCCGCCACCTGCCGGTCGGAAAGCACCTTGCGGCTGGCGTACTGCTCCTGCAGCGACTTCACGAACGCCTGGTCGTCGTACGTGCGGCGGCCGCGCTTGCTGGGCTCCCGCCACGTATGCACCTGCGCCGCCAGCGCCAGCAGCCGTTCGCAGACCGCCGCGTCGACACCGCTGGAAACCGCCCCTGGCGTCCCCGACGACGGCGCCGTGTCCGGGGCCTCGGCTTCGGACGGCGCCATCCCCAGGCGCTCCGCCAGCGCCGCATAGCCTGGAATCACCGCCGCATACTTCGACGCGAGCTTCTCGATCGCCGCGATCTGCGGCGGCGTCAACTGGTGGCTGACCCCGACCTGCCGCATGATGGAGCGATAGAACTTGCCGTCGTCGTAGATCCGCTTGCCGCGCGTGACTGGCGCCTCCCATTTGACGCCCTTCATCGCCGCCAGCAGCTCCTCCAGCCCCGCAGGCAGCGCCAATGCCGACTCGCCCCCCTCGCGGCGCTCCTCGCGCGCCGCCTCCGCCGCCTGCTGCTGCTGGATCAGCGCGCCAAAGCCCGCCGCCTCCGCCGACGCGCGCAGACTCGCGTCCTTTGCGGCATAGCGCGCCAGCACGCCCAGGAGCGCGCTGCACTGCCGTTCCGAAAGCGGCTTCTTCCCCGTCGCCAGCTGCTCGCGCAGCGACTCCACGAACTTCCCGTCGTCATAGACCTTCCGCAGCCGCGCGACAGGGGGATCGTACTGGTAGCCCTCGGGGAAGAGCGCCAGCATCTCCTGCGCGCGCGCGGCGTCGAGCGTCCCCGTCGTCGGCGTCGCCCCGCCCGCCGCCAGCCACGTCTGGAACTGCCCGTAGAACTCCTTGAGCATCGCGACCCAGTCCATCCGCCCCTCCTCCACCGCGTCGAGTTCACCCTCCATCTTCGCCGTGAAGCCGATGTCGAAGAGCGCGGGGAACTGGTTCACCAGGTAGTCGTTGACCTCGAACCCCAACTTGGTCGGCAGCAAAGCCGACTTCTCCTTCTCCACGTACTTGCGGTCGAGAATCGTCTTCACCACCGTCGCGAAGGTCGAGGGCCGACCCACCCCGTTCGTCTCCAGCGCCTTGACCAGCGACGCCTCCGAATAGCGCCCCGGCGGCTGCGTGAAGCACTGCTCGGGCTCCGGCAGCGGCAGTTCCAGGCGGCAATCGCTCCCCTCCTTGAGTTCTGGCAGCACCCCCGCCAGGTCGTCCATCTCGTCCTCCTGGCCCAGGTCCTTCATGCTGTAAACCTTGAGGTAGCCAGCGAAGACCGTCTCGCGCGCCGCCGCGCGGAAGGTGCACCGCTTCGGGGAGGGCGACGCCTCCGCGGTCAACTGGCACGTCGCCAGCGCCCCGCCCGCCGATTCGATCTCGATCGCGTGGTCGACCTGCCGCGCAGGGGCCATCTGGCTGGCGACAAAGCGGTTCCAGATCAGCCGATAGAGCTTGAGCTGCATCGGGGAGAGATACGCCGCCACCGATTCGGGCGTCCGCTCCACATTGGTCGGGCGGATCGCCTCGTGCGCCTCCTGCGCGCTCTTCCCAGAACGGTAGCGGTTCGGCTTCTCTGGCACGTAGGCCGCCCCGTACGTGCGCTCGATGTATTGCAGCGCCGCCTGCTGCGCCTCGTTCGCGATGTTCACCGAGTCCGTGCGCATGTAGGTGATGAGGCCCACGATGTCCCCGCCGCCCAGTTCCACACCCTCGTAGAGTTCCTGCGCCAGTTTCATCGTCTGCGTCGTCCCGTAGTGCAGGAACGACCCCGCCGCCTGCTGCAGCGTGCTCGTGATGAACGGCGGCGCGGGACGCTGCGTGCGGGGCGTGCTCGTCACCGCCGCGACCGTGTGCGCGACCGCCCCGTCCGAGAGCGCCGACGCCAGCGCGTGCGCGTCCGTGCCGTTGGTGATGTTCGCCTTCGCGCCATTGACCTTGGACAGCCGCGTCTTGAGCTTCACTTCAGGGCGTTCCCTTGGCGAGAAGACCGCCTCCAGGTTCCAGTATTCGACTGGCGTGAACGCCTGGATTTCGCGCTCGCGCTCGACGATCAGCCGCAGCGCCACCGACTGCACGCGGCCTGCGCTGGTGTCCTTTTCGACATGCTTCCACAAGAGCGGGCTCACCTGGTAGCCGACCAGGCGGTCCAGGATGCGGCGGGCCTGCTGCGCGTCCACCAGCGGCATCTCGACCGCGCCTGGGTGCGCGAAGGCGTTGAGGATCGCGCTCTTGGTGATCTCATGGTAGGAGATCCGATGGAAGTTCCCCTTCGTCGCGGGACGAAGCAGCCGTTCCAGATGCCAGGAGATCGCCTCGCCCTCGCGGTCAGGGTCGGTCGCCAGATAGATTTCCTTCGCCCCCTTCGCCGCCGCCTTGAGATCCTTCAGCACCCGATGGCCGTTCGGCGTCAGTTCATACTGCGGCGCGAAGTCGTGGACGATGTCCACTCCCAGTTCGCGCGTCGGCAAATCGCTCACGTGCCCCATCGAGGCCAGCACCTTCGTGCCCGCCCCCAGCAACTTGCCGATTGTCCTCGCCTTCGCCGGCGATTCGACGATCATCAACGTGTCATTGCCCATGTTGTTTCTCCTGCCTGTGGTTTTGCTTGTCGCACGTGGAAATATAACGCCCCCTCCCCGTCCCGCGCCCCCTCCCCTGCAATTCCCCGCCCCCGCCATCAAAACCCGTCCCCGCCCCCATCAAAACCCGCCCCCGCCCCCCATCAAAACCAGCACATCCCTTAAATCCCTTGAATCCCTTAAATCCCTGCTTGTCCACCCGCGCCGTCCCCGCCCCCATCAAAACCCGTCCCCGCCCCCATCAAAACCCGTCCCCGCCCCCTCATGAAAACCAGCACATCCCTTGAATCCCTTGAATCCCTTAAATCCCTGCTTGTCCACCGCGCCGCCCCCGCCCCCTCACCCTCCCCTCGGCCTCGCCGTCCTTCGCGGCATCCGCCGCACCCGTTTCCCGGGCAACTGCCGAATGAGCTGCTTGATTTCAAGCGTCAGCAGCGCCCCCAGCACCGCCGAGGCGGGCTCGTCGAGCGCGTCGACCAGCTCGTCGATCGAGCGCTCGCCCTCCCCGATCGCCTCCCACAGCCGATATTCGCCAGGCGGCAGCTGCACCTCGACCACCGCCTCGGCCTCCTCCTGCGCCGCCCGCTGCTGGCGGCGGTCGTTGAGCGAGGGCAGCAGCTGGAACTCCTCCAGGACATCCTCGAAGGTCTCGACCAGCCGCGCGCCGTCCCGCAGCAGCGCGTGGCAGCCGCGCGAGTAGGCGGTGTCCGCGCGGCCTGGCACGGCGAAGACCGCGCGCTCCTGCTCCATCGCCTGCGCCGCCGTGATCAGCGAACCCGACTGCAGCCCCGCCTCGACCACGAGCGTGCCGCGGCAGAGCCCCGAGATGATGCGGTTGCGCATGGGGAAGTTCTTGCGGTCGGGACGGTAGAGCGTCGGGAACTCGGTGATGACCGCCCCCTCGGCCGCGATGATGCGCTGCGCCAGCTCCACATTCTCCGCGGGGTAGACGTATTGGAAACCGCTGCCGAGCACCGCGATGGTGCAGCCGTGGTTCTCGACGGCCGCCGTATGCGCGGCGGTGTCCACCCCGCGCGCCAGCCCCGAGACCACCACCCAGCCCGCCCGCACCGCCGCCGCCGACAGCTTCTGCGCCATCCCGATGCCGTACGACGTCGTCATCCGCGACCCCACGATTGCCAGCGAGCAGCTGCTGCGCTGAAGCGCGTCCAGCGAACCGCGCACGTAGAGGCAGATCGGCGGATCGTGGATCTCCTTGAGCAGCGCAGGATAGTCCCTGTCCTCCAGCGTCACCACCTGCGTGCCGCTCTGCGCGATGCGCCGCAGTTCCCCAGGAAGGTCGCAGTTGCGCTCCCAGTGGCGGATCATCTCCGCGCACTTCGGGCCCAGGCGCGGCACCCGCAGCAGCTCCGCCTCGGGAGCCGCCAGCGCCGCGCACGGATCGGGGAAGCAGTCCAGCAGCGCGCGCACGCGCATCGGCCCCATCTCAGGCAGCAGGTTCAATGCAATGTATGCCTCGCGTCGTTCCATGGCCTATTTCCCGTTCAATGATTCCAGTTTGCCCTCCGCCGCGAAGCTGTACCAGCCCAGATGGCGGGGATCCCCCTCGGGCGTCCCCACGATCACATGGTCCACGACCTCGATGCCCACGATCTTCCCCGCCGCCCTCAGCACCGCCGTAAGGCGCTCGTCCTCCGCAGACGGACGCGGATCGCCGGACGGATGGTTGTGGCAGAGCGCCACTCGGCTGCATCCCGCGCGGATCGCGGGGCGGAAGACCTCCCGCGCATGCGCAAGGCTGCGGTCCACCAGCCCCAGCGTCACCAGCTCCTCATGGAGCAGCTGCAGTTTCGTGTCCAGCAGCAGCACATGGAACTCCTCCTGGTCCTGACGCGAAAAGCGACGGCGCATATACCCCGCCGTCGCCATCGGCGAATTGACCTGCGGACGCCGTTCCGGCGTCTCCGCCGCCAGGCGCCGCGCCAGTTCCAGCGCCCCGACCAGTTCCACCGCCTTCGCGGGTCCGATGCCGCGTATCGTGCGCAACTCCGGCGCCGACGCCGACGCCAGCGCCGACAGCCGCCCCCGAAAATGCGCCAGCACCTCGTCCGCCAGCGCCAGCGCGCTCTCCCCGCGCGGGCCGCTGCGCAGCAGCAGCGCCAGCAGTTCCCGCTCCGACAGCGCCGACGCCCCCAGCCTCGCCAGCCGTTCCCGAGGGCGCTCGTTCTCCGACATCTCGTGTATCAGCAGTTCCATGATGCCTTAAGATAACCCGTCCCGCGCCAGACGTGGAACTTTTCCCGTATACGCAACAAAGTCATGCAAACGGCGTTGCAAAACCAGGCAAAATCCCCGCGAACGGCCACATTATTCCCGACGCCCGACACACCCCGTCAACCGCCATGCCCGCCGACTTCACCGCACCATTTCCATTGGGACGCATCACCCTGCCCGACCGCCTCCTGCCAGGACCGATGGCGGAGGTGACCACTGGCGCCTGGATCCGCGTGCTCACCGCGCGACGATGGGTGCGCGCCTGGTGGATGCCCTTCCTGCGCCTCTCGACCGACCTGCCGCGCGACGCCCGCCTCAAGGCCCACCTCGCCCCCTTCCAGGCGGCGGGACTGCCCTTCATCGTGCAGCTGATGGGCGTCGACACCGCCCTGCTCGCGCGCGCCGCCGCGCGACTGCACGCCCTCGGCGCCGCCGTCCTCGACCTCAATTGCGCCTGTCCATCCCCCATCGTCGTCCGCAACGGCGCTGGCGGCGCGCGCCTCCGTGAACCCGCCTGGATCCGCGACACCCTCCGCGCCATGCGCGACGCCGCACCCGAAGCCGCCATCACCGTCAAATTGCGCTGCGGATGGGATTCCCCACGCGACTTCCACGCCATCGCCGACGCCGTGCGCGACGCCGCCCCCGACCTCGCCACCGTGCATTTCCGCACCGTCCGCGAGGGCTACCGCCTCGTCCCCGACGGCCTCGACCGACTCGCCGACGCCCGCGCCAGGCTCGCGGGCATCCCGTGCTTCGGCTCTGGCGACCTCTTCACCCCCCAGGATATCCTGCGCATGCGCGACCACTGCGGCGTCGACGGCGTCGCCCCCGCCAGGGGGCTCCTCCGCAACCCGCGCCTCCTCGCCGAAACCGCAGCCCTCCTCGACGGCACCCCCCTCCCACCCCTCGACGAGCAGCAGCGCATCGCCCTCTGGCACGACTTCACCGACGGCGCCCCGCGCGGCTTCGCCCTCCAGATGGCCGCCAATCTCTTCGGCCGCGACAGCGCCTTCTTCCGCCAGCAGCTTCAACACATGCCATAGCCCGCTTCCCCAATGGCGCGCCAAGCGCGGCCCGATGAATGGGCGGCGGTCGCCGCCGGGCCAACCCCCGCCAATGAGCGCGGCCCGATGCATTACGCATTACCCCCC
>JAEEXV010000032.1 GCA_016287975.1 Lentisphaeria bacterium
ATGCGCTGGACCTGGGCTTCGACAACGGGCTGACGCTGAATGAGGCAAAGGAACTGGTCGGACAACTCTACGCATACTGCGGCTTTCCGCGCGCCTTGAACGCCGCCGCGACGCTGATGAAGGCCGCCGCCGAGAGGAAGCCTGCCGAGGGGCGCGCGCCGAATCCGCCGCCAGCGGGAAAAGCCATCGAGTTCGGCACGGCCAACCAGACGAAACTCTGCGGCGGCCCGGTCAAAGGCGCCCTCTTCGACTTCCATCCGCAGCTGGACGAATATCTCAAGGCGCATCTCTTCGGGGACATCTTCGCCCGCGACAACCTGGACTGGCGCACCCGCGAACTGGCCACCATCGCGGCGCTGGCCGCGCGTCCCGAGACCGCGCCTCAGATGCAGGCGCACATCGGCATCGGCAAGCTCAACGGCGTGACCGACGCCCAGGCGGCGGCCATCGTCGCCCGCGTCCAGCGCCCCGCCAAGCCTGAGCAGCTGCCCGCGGACTGGTCGCCGATTCCTGTCGGCGAACCGAATGTGAACTACGCGAAGTACTTCATCGGAAACAGTTATCTGCACAAGTTGACGCTGGAGCAGGTCCCCGCCTTCGGCGTCACCTTCGAGCCTGGCTGCCGCAACAACTGGCACATCCACCACGCGAAGACGGGCGGCGGCCAGATTCTCATCGTCACCGCAGGCGTCGGATACTACCAGGAGTGGGGCAAGCCCGCGCGTCGTCTCGTGAAGGGCGACACGGTGAACATCCCCGCAGGGGTCAAGCACTGGCACGGCGCCGCGCCCGACTGCTGGTTCCAGCACATCGCGCTGGAAGTGCCAGGGACGGGGCAATCCAACGAATGGTGCGAGCCTGTCGACGACAAGGCATACTCGGCCGCGACCAAATAGCCAGGACCGCATCAAATGAACCGCCGTGATTTCATCCGCAATCTGGCGTTCGTGGCCGCGGGGGCGACCGTCGTCGGCGCGGGGGGCCTCGCCGCCTCTCGGCCGACGGCCGAAAAGAAGGAGAGAGGAAAGATGAAGATACTGGTGCTCACTGGAAGCCCGCGCCAGGGTGGCAACTCCGCCACGCTGGCCGACCATTTCATCAGGGGCGCAAAGGAGGCGGGGCACTCCGTCGAGCGCTTCGACGCGGCCTTCAAGAAGGTGCATCCCTGCATCGCCTGCAACTCCTGCGGCATGGACGGGCCGTGCGTCTTCAAGGACGACTTCG
The DNA here is from genome assembly GCA_016287975.1 of Lentisphaeria bacterium. Next base: position 1,225 of record JAEEXV010000032.1, read on the forward strand.
AGTTCGTGCGAAAGCACATCGTGGACGCAGGATGCGTGGTGTTCGCCACGCCGATGTACTATTTCGGCATCTCTTCGCAGCTCAAGGCCGTCATCGACCGTTTTTACGCCATCAACGGCTCCATTCACGTTCCCAAGAAGGCGGTGCTGCTGATGACCTACGCCAACACCGCCGCCTCGGAGGCCGTGCCCATCAAGTCCCATTACGAGGTGCTGCTGAAATACCTGGGCTGGACGGATGCGGGGCAGGTCATCGCGCCAGGCGTCTGGCCAGTCGGGGCCATCCAGCATACGGATTATCCCGCGCGCGCTTATCGGCTTGGAAAGGAAATCTGACGAAACACACAAAAGAGGAGAAACGGCAATGAAGAAATCCATTCTGGCGATTGTTGCAGTGGTTGTGGTTGTCTGCGTCGGTCTTGCGTGTCGGCTCAACGGGGCCGCGAAGCAAGGCGGGAAGGTGCAGACGCCTGCATGGAAATGCGAGGCGGTGGACGACCCGTCCGCCCCCGTCGTCTATTTCACGCGGGACATCAGCCCCGCGGGGCTTGTCCGCGCCTACCAGGCGCTCGGCTGGAAGCCGAACGGCAAGGTCGGCGTCAAGATCAGCACGGGCGAATCGGCGAAGACCAACCACCTGCGTCCCGCGCTCATCAAGGATCTGGTGAAACTGGTGGACGGCACGATCGTGGAATGCAACACCGCGTATGGCGGGAGCCGCGCCTCCAACGCGGTGCACCACCAGGCGGTCAAGGACCGCGGCTACCTGGACATCGCCAAGTTCGATCTGCTCGACGAGGAGGGATACACCGTGCTTCCCGTGAACGGCAAGCGTCTCAAGGAGGACTATGTCGGTTCGCATTTCGGGAACTACGGCTCCTACCTGGTGCTGTCGCACTTCAAGGGCCACCAGATGGGCGGCTTCGGCGGGGCGCTCAAGAACCTCTCCATCGGCTTCGGCAGCGGCACCAGCGTCAAGAAGTCAGGCAAGGCCATCATCCATTCGGGCGGCAAGAGCGCGACCGATCCCTGGTGCGGCGAGCAGATCCCCTTCCTGGAGTCGATGGGCGAGGCCGCCGTGGCGGTCTGCCTCGCGATGGACAAGGGCAGGAACATCGCGTTCATCAACGTCATGAACCGCCTGAGCGTCGACTGCGACTGCAACGCCAACCCCGCCGAGCCCGACATGCATGACATCGGCATCCTGGCCTCGCTGGATCCGCTCGCCCTCGACCAGGCCTGCGTCGACAAGGTCTGGCAGGCCCCCGACTCGAAGAGCCTGAAGGCGCGCATCGAACGCCAGCAGGGACGCCATATCCTGGACTACACCCAGACGCTCGGCGTCTATCGGCGCAACTACCGCCTGGTCGACCTGGACGCGAAGTGAGTCTCCTGGAGATGTGGGACATCCTGAAGCGCGAGGCGATCTACCTCTGGTTCTACCTTGACATCCAGGTGCGCCAGATCTTCTGGTACTGGCTCCTGGGCATGGTCATCGGCTCCGCCGTCTCGGTCTTCGCCAAGGGCGGCATCCACCGCCTCTGCGGCAGCCTGGGGCGGCGCCTGTCGGGGCCCGTCGGCTGGGTCGCCGCCAGCGCGCTGGGAATCGCCTCGCCGCTCTGCATGTACGGGACAATCCCCATCTGCGCCTCCTTTTCGCAGAAAGGCATCAGGGACGACTTCCTGGCGGCGTTCATGATGTCGTCCATCCTCCTCAACCCGCAGCTGATACTCTACAGCATAGCGCTTGGGTGGACCGCCCTTGCCGTGCGGATTTTGTCCTGCTTCCTCTGCGGCATTGTGGCGGGTCTGGCCGTTCATTTCGCCTTCCGCGACCGCCCGTTCTTCAACTTCGCAGGCTTCGAGGAGGGGAGGGGGCGCGACACCAACCCCAATCCGCTGCTGCGATTCCTCTTCAACCTGGGCAGGAACCTGCGGGCCACGGGCCCATGGTTCCTGCTTGGCGTGGTGCTGTCGGCGTTGTTCCAGCGCTATGTCCCCGAGGAGTTTGTCGGCAATCTCTTCGGGCCCCAGAAACGCTATGGGCTGCTGCTGGCCGCGACCGTCGGCGTGCCGCTGTATGTCTGTGGCGGCGGGACCATCCCGCTGTTGCGCGACTGGCTGGCCGAGGGGATGAGCCTGGGCGCCGCCGCGTCGTTCATGATCACGGGGCCCGCCACCAAGATCACGAATCTGGGCGCGTTGAAGATTGTCCTTGGTCTCAAACACTTCATGCTCTACCTGTCGTTTGTGGTCGGGTTCTCGCTGCTTGCAGGGCTGCTGGTGAACATCATCGTCTTGTGAATCGCCCCCCCGCGCCGCCAATCATTTCGGAACGCGGACGTAGCCACGGCGTCCCGCCGTGGCAGGCGGGTGAGCCACACAGGATTTGCAATCGGGCGGCGGAATCGTTCGTTGCGTCGCCCTCCGGGGGGACCACGGCGGGATGTCGTAGCTACCATTTTCGGGCGTTTGCCAGGCCATTGCCGACTTTCTTGGGGAACAAGCATTTCGGGAAGTTTTTCCCATGACCATGATTGAAGAGATCGCCGCCCTCGCCAAAGCCGCCGCACGGCTCCAAATGGATCGCGTGACGGGGCGGCTACTGGCGGGATTGCGGGAGTTCAAATGGGCGGCGGCGACCGCCCTGCTGTTCGGAGTGTGCGCGTTGACGGTGCGCGCCGCCGAACTGACGCTTGCCGACAACGGCAGGACCGACTACAAGGTCGTCATCGCCGAGAATGCCGACAGGCGCTCCCGTGCCGCCGCCGCCGACCTGGCGGCGACGCTCGCGGAGATCACTGGCGCGGATTTCACCGCCGCCGCAGGCAAAAGCCGTAGCATCTTCGTCGGCGTCGCCGCCCCAGGCGACAAGGAGCCGCTCAAGGAGTTCGAGCGCCGAATCGTCGTTCAGGACGGCAATCTCTACCTCTACGGCGAGGGCGAGTGCGGCAGCGGCAACGCGGTCTACGACTTTCTGCGCGACGAACTCGGCTGCCGCTGGTTCAATGTCTCGGGCGACAGGAAGATCCCGAAGCGCTCCAGGCTCGTCGTCGGCGAACTGCGCAAGTCGCTCATCCCGTCGATCCCGTATTTGACGGCGGGTCATGTCAACAGCCGCGCGCCCGACATTCTGGACTTCGCGCGCCGCAATGCGATTCTGGACGAGCTGGACAACTTCGTCGGCAAATCCCATCTGCACGCTGGCCAGCGGATCATCCCCTCTGGCAGAATCCCTGTCGGCGGCAACCTCGGCAATCTTCCTGGCCCGATCGCGTGCCTCAAGGACAAGGCGTATTTCGACGCCCACCCCGAATACTTCTCGATGAACGCCCAGGGGAAACGCACCTTTCAGATGCATCTGTGCTACTCGAACAAGGAGATGCGCGACGAATACGTGCGCAACCTCGAAATCATGCTTGCGGCCGACAACTACCAGGGCGGCCGCAAACTGCTCGGGGTCGGCCAGGACGACATCGGCGGAGCGTTCTGCTTCTGCCCCGCGTGCAAGGCGCTCGAAAAGAAGTACGACCACCCCGCGGGAGCCTATTACGACTTCCTGCTTGATCTGAGCGCGCGCTTCGCCAAGCGGCACCCGCAGGTCGTCCTCTGCTTTCTTGCCTACCGCGACACGCAGACTCTGCGTCCCGCGAAGTGCCTGGAAAAACTCCCCCGCAATTTGCTGCCGAGTTATGCGCCGCTGGGGTGCGACTTCACCAAGCCGCTCGACTTCCGACCGAACAACGCCGTCCAGGACGACGGCTTCAGGGCGTGGGCCGCCATCGCCGAACATCTGCACTGGTGGTCGTATCCCACGCCGTATCCGCGTCCGATCGTGAGTTTCCCGCTGCTCGCCAATCTCCACCGCCTTGCCGTGAACATCCGCCTTGCTCACAAGTACAAGGCGGCCCAGGCCTACTGCCAGTTCGGGGCGGGTCTCCATAACAATTTTGGCTTCAATGATCTTCGCGCCTATCTGCTCGCCCAGCTCTGCCGCGACATCCATCTTGACGAAAAAGCGGTCATCGCCGAATACGCGAACGCCTGCTACGGCAAGGCCGCGCCGCGGATGCTCGACTATCTTGCCGAACTCGAAAGACTCGAAGCCGGGACCACGTTCTACCTGCGCTGGAATCCCGACGTGCTGCATCTTCCCTATGCCACGGGGGCGAATCTGCTCCGCTGGGAACGTGATTTCGACGCCATGGAGAAACTCGCCGCGGAAGACGCCCGGGCACTCCTGAACATCCGCCGCGCCCGCTACAATCTCGACCAGACGCTGATCGCCAGGTGGCCATACCTGACGCCTGAACTGCGCCAGGCCGCGGGCAGTCTCGAAACCCTGGTCGCCCGCGCGGGACAGACGCTCGTCGATGACCAGCGCGATCTCTACAAGGGACTGCGCACGGCCGCCCCCGCAAAATACAGGAGACTGGTCGAGGGCGGCGTGAAGTGGCATCGCTCTGGGCTGGACCAGTTCATCGCACGGGCGCGCGGCGGCAAACCGCTGCCCCCGCAGTTCGCCAGCCACAAAACAATCTATCGCATTCTGCCCGACCGCAACAAGCAGGCGCTGGACGTCGATCCAGACGCTCCGTTCGGACTGTCCAATCGGGGGGCGTTCCCCGTGCGGGGAAGGAGCTGGTTTTTCCTGCGTTCGTTCGATGCGAAGCGCCGTCCCGCCTGGCGGAACATCCTGCCGCCTCTTCCGCTCGCGGCCAGGCGCACGCGGGATCGGCTCGACGGCAACTACCACTATCTGCACCTCGGCAAGATGCCGATCGAGGCGGACAGCCGACTCGTCTTTCCAAGGATCTCTCCGCAGTCGGGCTTCAGTCTCGCCCCGGTCTTCGACCCGGGGCGCCCGAAGCGGCTCTATAATTTTGTCGTTTTGGTCGCTTTTGCGCCAGACAAGTCGTGGGTCAAGGTCGCCGAACTGCTCGTGATTCCCCTGGACGAGGACGCCGCGTCCACGCCACGGGAAGCGGGCGGAGAGATCCAGGACGAGTTCCGCTGAAACGGACAGTGCGCCGCCCTATGGAATCGCGGGCGGTGGCTGGCGCTTCACGGACGGGGTGGCTTTGCGGGGCGGGGCAATACTGTGGGCTGGTGCCATCATCCAACCATGCAAACGACGGGGGGCTGCCGCCCCCCGCACCCCCCGCTCCGCACTTGTCGGGGGCGGGATGGGATGGGCAATGGTTCCGCTGTCTTGCGCATTGTCCCTTGCGCGGCAATGGGAGGGCCGCGCTCCTGCGCGGCCGGCCAATCCCCGCCTTGCGCCAGGCTCGGCGATTGTGCATTTTTCCGCATCGCTATGTTCCCCATACGGGGCGGCAATCGCCGCCATTTCCATGCCCGAAGTTGTTGCCACGGCGGCCTCGCCGTGGCGGTCCGCCGAGCCTGCGGTGCCCAATCAGGCTCGCCACAGGGCGCAGCCAAGGCTCCGAATTCGATTGCCGCCCATTCACCGAGCCGCCACGGCGAGGCCGCCGTGGCAACCATTTTCGGAATCTTCAATCAGGCAATCGCCTGCCCTCTTGGGCGGCGTGTGCCGCCAGGCATGCCCAGCGGGTCAAGTGGCCTGGCACGGAACATGGCCCAGACCCGCAGATGCCCCGAAACTGCGCATGGCAGTCGCGTGGCGACCATCGGGGCAACTGCATCATGCTGGATTATAGTACGCAGATTGTCATTGCGGATGAGCCACGGCAAAGCCACAGGGGACGAGCGACAAATGCAGGATAAGTCAAGCAATCCATCCATATCCATCGATCATAATGGCCCATCGGGGGCGGGGCCAGGCTTCCCTGGCGCGCCGCGCTTTTCGGAGGGGGCGCTGGTGCTGGGGCGCTATCGGGTGATCGACGAGCTGGGCGAGGGCGGGATGGGCGTGGTGTACCGCTGCCTGGACCAGACGGCGGGCATCGAGGTCGCGCTGAAGGCGCTGCCGCCAGAGGTCTCGCACAACCGTTTTGAGATGGAGGAGGTGCGGGAGAACTTCCAGCTGGTGTCGCGGCTGGTCCACCAGAACATCGCGGCATACAGGACGCTGGAGCGGGACGAGGCGGACGGTGGCTACTATGTGGTGATGGAGCTGGTCTCGGGGGAGGAGCTGTCGCGGTGGATCCGCCGGCGGCACCGCGGGGGCGTGAAGCCGACGCTGGAGGAGATCCTCCCGATCGTGCGGCAGGTCGCGTCGGCGCTGGACTACGCGCACGGGAAGAAGGTGCTGCACCGGGACGTGAAGCCGGGGAACATCATGCTGGCCCCAGACGGCGAGGTGAAGGTGCTGGACTTCGGGCTGGCGGCGCAGCTGCATACCTCGATGTCCCGCGTCTCGCGGAACTACCGGGGCACCAGCGGCACGATGACCTACATGGCGCCGGAGCAGTGGCGGGGGGACGAGCAGGGCGTCGCGGCCGACCAGTACGCGCTGGCGGCGACGGCCTACGAGATGCTGGCGGGGCGCCCGCCGTTCGTGGGGGCGGAGGCGGCGGTGCTGCGGGAGGCGGTGCTGAAGGACGCGCCGCGTCCAGTCGCGGGGATGCCGCCGCAGGCGTGGCAGGCCCTGGAGCGCGGGCTCGCGAAGGATGCCGCGCGGCGCTTCCCCGACTGCGCCGCTTTCGCGGAGGCGCTGGTCATTTCCCTGCGGCCGGCTGCACCTCCGCCGCAACCGTTGGCCCCGCCACCTCCGCCGCAACCGGTGACGCCTCCGCAATTTTCTTCGCCAGTCGCGGAGCCGTTTTCAAGTCCGGCTTCCGGGACACCGAGGCGTTCAAGGAGGGCGTGGTGGATCATCGGCATCGTGGCGGTGGTGGCGCTCCTTCGTTGGCTTGGGACCTGCCAGGGGAGTTCTAGTGAAGCGAGTGGTGACGCGGACGCGCCCCCTGCCGCCGCTCCGGCGGCCGCTCCTTCCGCCGCTCCGGAAAAACCGTTTGACAACGGCGTCGTCACTCTCCCTGGCGGAGTGGAATTGACCATGAAGCGCATCCCCGCGGGGGCATTCACGATGGGGAGTCCCGACGGCGAGCCAGGGCGGGACGATGACGAGAAGCAGCACCGCGTGACGATCACGCGGGACTTCTGGCTGGGGGAGACCGAAGTCACGCAGGCGCAGTGGCAGGCGGTGATGGGGGACAATCCGTCTTCCTTCAAGAACGGCGGGAACTATCCAGTGGAGCGTGTGAGTTGGGGTGAAGCGATGGCGTTCTGCAAGAAGTTGAACGACGAGGGGCTGGCGCCGTCGGGCTGGCGCTTTGATTTGCCGACGGAGGCGCAGTGGGAGTATGCGTGCCGTGCGGGTACGACGACTGCGTTCCACTTCGGCACCTCCCTGAACGGGACGGAGGCGAACTGCAACGGCGATAACCCTTGCGGCACCTTGACCAAGGGGCTTCATTTGGGGGCAACTTGGCCAGTCGGGGGATACCGCCCGAACGCATGGGGGCTCTACGACATGCACGGTAATGTCGGGGAGTGGTGCAGTGACTGGTACGGCGACTACGGCGGTGATGCCACCGACCCCGTGGGGCCGAAGTCTGGCCAGCGCCGGGTGTATCGGGGCGGCAGTTGGTGCCTCGGCGCGAGCTATTGCCGCGCTGCGGGCCGCAGCATGTACTATCCGGCGGACTACAGCCTCGACCTCGGCTTTCGCCTCGCTTTGGTCCGAGTTCAAGCCGCCGCTCCGGCCGCGCCCCCTTCCGCCGCTCCGGCCGCGCCCCCTTCCGCCGCTCCGGCCGCGCCCCCTTCCGCCGCTCCGTCAAAACCGTTTGTGCTCCCCGGTGGCGTGAAACTGGAGATGGTGAAGATTTCAGCCGGCAGTTTCACGATGGGGAGCCCCGCCGACGAGCCAGGGCGGAAGAGTGACGAGAAAACGCACCGCGTGGAGCTCACGAAAGACTTCTGGCTGGGGAAATACGAGGTCACGCAAGAGCAGTGGGAGGCGGTGATGGGGAACAATCCGTCGCATTTCAAGAAAGGCGGGAACTATCCAGTGGAGTGTGTGAGTTGGGATGACGCGATGGCGTTCTGCAAGAAGTTGAACGACGCGGGGCTGGCGCCGGCCGGGTGGCATTTCGACCTGCCGACGGAGGCGCAGTGGGAATACGCCGCGCGCGGCGGGAACGGGAACCGCAGTCAGGGCTTCCGATACAGCGGAGGCGACAAACTGGACGAGGTTGCATGGCATCACAACAATTCAAATGGCGAGACCCATCCTGTGGGCAAGAAGAAGCCGAATGAACTGGGCCTGTTCGACATGAGCGGCAATGCCTGGGAATGGTGCAGTGACTGGTACGGCGCGTACGGCGGTGACGCCACCGACCCCGTGGGGCCGAAGTCGGGCGAGGACCGGGTGCGTCGGGGCGGCAGTTGGGACAGCGGCGCGAGCATTTGCCGCGTGGCGTTCCGCGGCGGGGACGTTCCGACGTCCCGCGACGGCCTCCTCGGCTTCCGCGTCGCCCTCGTGCGAGTTCCATAGGCACCCTGCCTTTCTTTGAGCATTAAGAGAAAAATCGGCGCCGCCGCCAGGCGGCAGTCGGCCGTCCCCGCCGTGAGGCGGAGTCGCGCGGGAGCGCGCAAGGCCGCTGCCCGACTGGCGTCTGTGGCGCCGAGGGGGTCCAGGGGGCGTGCCCCCTGGCGGCAGTCTGGCGGGAG
>JAEEXV010000033.1 GCA_016287975.1 Lentisphaeria bacterium
GCCGAGTTGCTTCCTGAACGGGGCACGCGCTCGGCGCCCGTCTCCGTCATCGACGTCGAACTCACCGAGGAGTGCGGTCTGCGGCTCTACCATCTGGAATGATTGACAGGGTTGTACGCTGATTCGACACGCTGGACGTGCAAGCGCTTCCAGGCCAAGAATGGCCCGGCACAGAACGCCTGGCGCGGGCCGCGCTCCCGCGCGGCCAGCCAATCCCCGGGAAATCCAGGAAATTCTGGAAATCCAGCGCATTTGCGGCCGTAGCCACGGCGTCTCGCCGTGGCGGACCGCCGAGCAAACCAGTATCCGCTTACGGAAACTCCGGAATCCCCGGAAACTCCGGAAACTCCGGAATCCCCGGAAACTCCGAAAACTCCGGAAACTCCGGAAGATCTGCATATTACGCAGTCTGAACCACGTTCGTCTTACCGTGGTTACGGTGAGCGACGCAACGATAGATCCTGCTGCCCAATTGCAACCCCTGTGTGGCTCACCCGCCAGCCACGGCGGGACGCCGTGGCTACGTCCGCTTCGTCATGCGCACCCAACCCACACGCTTCTGGCGTGTCTGCATTATGATGGGCTGTTACCGACCATTTTGGGGGACATAGCATTTCCCCCCCAAAAATAGCCCCTGGGCGCGGTGCGTCCAGGAGCGTGTGGCGTGGTTATGTCGATAGATTAACGGCGTGGGCGGAGGTAGACCTTGTCGTGATTGCCGCCGTGGTGCTGGGAGTGGGAAGGGTTGTAGATCTTGCCTTTGCCGCCGCCGCTCTTGTGGTGGCTGTGGTGGTGATGGCAGGCCATCGGGAGGAAGGCGAGAGTCGCCAGAAGGAGAAGGGCCAGGATTTTACGCATGAGTATGGACTCCTTGTTTTGAGTTTAGGTAGGGGGAGGGATTAGTAGCCGGGTTTCGGCGGCATGGGCTTCTTCGGGCCTCTCGGGGGCGTGGGTTTGCCGGGACGCGGTTTGCCAGGCACGACCTTGCCGGGATTGGGCTTGAAGCCGGGTTTCGGAGTGCCGGGATGCGGTTTGCCGGGATTGGGCTTGTGGCCGGGTTTCGGAGCGCCAGGATGGGGTTTCGGCACGCCGGGACGCGGTTTGGGGGGAAGCGGTTTCGGGTGCGGGCGGCCGTGGCCGGGATTCACGACGACGGGGCGGGGGTTGGTGGGCTGTTGGACGATGACCGTCTTCTTCTTGTGGTCATGGCAGCCGATAGCGGCCACAACCAGGAACGCCGCGAGCAGGAATGCTGTCAGTTTACGCATTTTTCTGATCTCCTTGTTGTTGTGGGTGGGTGGATGGCGCCTGTTGGCGCGGTTGGGGAACAACGAGAAACGGCTGGAGGTGCCTGGCGAGGTTGTCGCTGAGGCCGTTTTTCCGGAAACCGACGATTTTGGCGTTTTCGAGTCCGAAGAGGGTCTTGACGTCGTCGGTGGTGAGGGCCTGGTAGATGGGGCAGTTGCAGCGTTCGAGGGTCTCGCGTCGGCTGTTTTCGGAGATATCCTCGGTGATGAGGACGAAGGCGAGTCCGCGGGCGGATCGGTGGAGTTTTTCGCGCCCCGTGACGAAGAGGTGCGCGCGGCGCGCGAAGGAGGCGAGGGGCGCGAGCTGGTCGCGGAGCGAGGGGGTGGGCGTGGTTTCGGTCATGGCTGCTGGCAGAGGAACTGGTCGACGGCGTTGGCGGTGATGACGCCGTAGTTGACGGCGCCGAGCCAGCCTGACATGATGATGCCGACGGAGCCTGTGTGGAAGAGGCCAGGGAGTTCGCGCGGGAGGCGCCGGGAGCAGTTGAGACCCTCGAACTTGGTGCCGAAGGTGGCGCCCTGGAGGTGTCCAGTGTAGCGCTCGAAGGTGCGCGGGGTGGCGGCGCAGGTGTAGTCAATGATTTGCCGCAGGTTCGGGATGCGCCGTTCGAGGGAGGCGATGGTCTCTTCGGTCATGCGGGCCTTTTCGGCGCGGTACTGCTCGGGGGCGAGGGCGGCCCAGTCGGCGTGCCGCGCGTTCATGGAGGCGACGACGGCGTATTGGGTGCTGCCAGGGCGGATCTCAGGGTAGTAGAAGGAGAAGGTGCGGCTGGTGACGTGATGCGAGACCAGCGCCTCTGCGTCGTATTCGGGGCAGGTGGATTCAAAGAGCAGTTCGCCCAGGTAGGGGAGGCGTTCGCCCGGCTTGATGCCGATGTAGACCTGGCACGAGGAGGTCGAGAGGCGCACCTTGGCGAGCGCCTCCAGGAACTCCGCCGAGAAGTGCTCGGGGCCCGCCAGTTCGTTGACCGTGCGGAGCAGCGATCCGTTCGAGACGACCGCGCGGCAGGCGACGGCGTGGCCGCCGATCTGCACGCCCTCGACGCCGCGCGGGCCGCAGAGGATGCGTTCGGCGGGTGCGCCCAGGCGGATTTCCACGCCGTTTCTGCGGAGTTCCTCGTCCATCATGCGGAGCATGAGGTCGGTGCCGCCGAGGAAGGTGTAGACGCCTTCGCTCATGAAGTTTCCGAAGACGATGCCGTAGGTGAGGGCGGGTTCGTCGAGGGTGGAGCCGTTCGCGTAGGTGATGGGCTCCATGAGGAAGCGCCAGACGTCGGTGCGGCCGGGGAAGAAGCGCGAGAAGAACTGCCTGGTGGTGAGGGACTGGTCGTCGTAGTGGTTCATCTCGGCGACGCCCTCGAAGAATGCGCGGACGGTGGCTTCGGGGATGCCGAAGTGCCCGATGAGTTTGGCGGTGAAGTCGCGGGTGTCGAAGACGGATTCGAGGTGGTACTGGGGGTTGTCGAAGCGGACGGAGCGCACTTGGATGATCTGGTCGGCGAAGCGCTGTCCCCAGTATTTGCGGAGGCTCTTCTTCATGCCGACGGGGAAGCCGTGCAGGGCGACGTCGAAGATGTGGGACTTGCGGCGGAACCAGGTGGCGAGCCCGCCGATCTGGGTATGCTGTTCGGCGAGAAGCACCCGATAGCCCGCGCGGGCGAGGCGGTTGGCGGCGGTGAGGCCGCCGAGGCCGCTGCCGATGACTACGATGTCGTAGGTGGAGGAGGGCATGGGGCAGATCAGCGGAACAGCAGGGGGCAGGGGGGAGTGACGGCGGCGAGGCGCTGCGCGATGAGCGTCTCGACGCGTTCGCGGAAGGCCTTGCGGCCTCGGTTCGGGACCGCGAACTGGACGAAGGCGTCCAGGTCGGTGACGCGCAGACGGATGGAGGCGGGCGTGATCTCAGGCCAGCGCTGCCCGACCAGGACGCGCATGGCGGCCAGCACGGCGGGGAGCTGGTCGAGGAGGCGCTGGAGCGCCCCCAGCAGCGCCAGGTCGTCGCGGGGGGCGTCGGGCGCTTCGAGGAGGCGCGCCAAACGCACTTTCAGGACAGGGGCGGGGAGGAGGTCGGAGAGCGTCTCGAACTCCACGAGGTGCTGTCGGGCAAGCGGCGCCAGCGGCGCGGGCAGGGCGGCTGCCCATTCGGCGGGCGTGATGTATCGCGTGGGCAGCAGCGGCGGTGGCAGGTCGGCGGTGGCGGTGGCGACTGGCGCGGCTGCGGTCGCGGGGGCGCGCTCGAAAGCGTCGGCGACTTCGCCGAGGCCGCTGTGGCGCAAGGCGGTGCAGAGGTTGCCTCGGACATCGGCGGGGGAAAGGCGCTGGCCTGCCTCGTTGGCGTCGGCGACCTTTGCTTCGAGGGCGTCGAGGAGATGGTCGGCGAGCCAGGAGGAATCGACGGCGCAGGCGTCGCAGGCCTGTCGCAGTTCCGCGAGGAGGGCGCCGCGGTCGAGCGAGGCGGGGGCGGCGCCAGGGGTGTGGAGGAGGAGATTTCTGGGATTCAGCTGGATCATGGGCTGGGGGGGGGCGCGTCCTCCGGATGGCTCAGGGACTTGACTTCATGCACAAAGGCGTCGGCGTCCTTGAAATGGCGGTAGACGGAGGCGAAGCGGACGTAGGCGACTTCGTCGACCTGCTTCAGTGCCTCCATGACCATTTCGCCGATTTCCTGCGAACTGATTTCGCTTTGGGAGAGGAGGGTCAGCCGGATGGTGATGTCGCCGACGATTCGGTCGAGCACTTCCGAGCTGATGTTCCGCTTCCAGCAGGCCATTCGGATGCCCTCGCGCAACTTGTCGACGGAGAACTCTTCGCGTCGGCCGTCGCGCTTGATGACGGTGGTGATGTTGACGGGGATGATGGTCTCGTGCGTGGTGAAGCGGTAGTTGCAGTTGAGGCACTGCCGCCGACGGCGGATGGTCTCGCCGTTGTTCATCAGGCGCGAGTCAATCACCTTGTCTTCCGATGAATGGCATTTGGGGCACAGCATGGGAGAATGGAACGCTTGGGGGATCTTTGTGGCGGCTATCTTATTATACGCCGCCCTGGCGGAATTTTACAACCGTCCGCCAAAAAAAAAGCACGCAACGGCAGAAAGCCGAAAGCGTGCTTAAGCGATCCGAACGGGGCACCGTTATGCCTCGGTGGCGGCGGCCTTCGCGGCGGCCTTCGCCAACTGGCGCTGGAGGCGCTTCGGCTCCTTGAGTTTGGTGCGGAGTTCCTTGACGTCGAGTTTGTCGACCTGCTCTTCCGTCATGCCGAGGGAGACCAGACGGCGGCGCTGGATGAGGCAGCGGCGGCGCTTGGCGGCGCCAGTCTTGCGGGGACGAACGTTGTTCTTGTTGCGGAATGTACTAGTTGCCATGCTTTTATCTCCGAATTGCGCGACGATTTGCAGGATTGCGAATGATGGTAAAACGGCTAAATATAACCGCCCAAGCCGTTTTTTCAATGCGATGCGGGCATTATTGGTGAGAATCTGCGGTTCCCGCGGCGTTTTTCATCGGGGCGGCACGTGTCTTTTGGGGCGTTGGCGGAGTTAGTTCGGTCACCTCGTGTTCGGGAGGCGGGTCAGGTCGAAGTCGACGGCTTCGATGGCGTCGCGGGGGATGAACATTCCCTCCTCGATGAATTGCCCGCCGTTTTGGAGGAAGCGCGCGGCGCTGGCCTGGAGGGAGGTGGGGCGCGCGATGGCGGTCGGGGCGGCGGTGCCGAAGATGCGGAAGATGGTGTCGTCGGTGGGGTGCATGGTATAGTGCCGTCCCAGGGCCTGGAAGCGCGCGATGTTGGAGCCAGGGGGGAGCATGGGGAGGAGCTGCCGATCGAGGAGCCAGCTTTCGCAGAGGAAGCCCTGCCATGCGTAGTCGGGGCGGCACTGGGCGAAGAAGCGGTCGATGCGCTTCAGGGAGGCGCTGCATTCGGCCAGGTCGAGCGGGCCGTCCTCGGGGATATGGAGGTTGATGACGGGGGCGCCTGGCGCGAGGAGGATGCGGCGGCTGTCGTCGAGCAGCGGTTCGTGGCCATACTGGAACTCGGTGTTGCATTCGAGGCGGCCGTGGCGGGTGACGCGGCCGTGGTAGAGTTCGACTTCCCAGGGGCGGGCGAGGGGGCCGAGGCCGATGACGCCGCGGTTGCGCGCTTCGTTGCGCAGCCAGACCTTGAGGTCGGTCATCGTGTCGCGCCAGACCGCGTCGGGGAAGCCCAGGGCGCGGTAGCAGTCGCGCGAATGTCCGAAACTGAGGTATGCGGCGGCGAACCAGGCGCGCGAGAGGTCGGCGGATTCGGGGGCGGGCGGCGTGTCGGCGCCTCCTGGGAAGAAGCACGCGCGGGCGATGGCTTCCGCCGTGGCCAGAATGCGCGGTTCCGACAGGATGCGGCGCAGGGCGTCGGCTTCGCGGGCGTTCAACTCGCAGATGGTGGCGAACTCTTCGGGGGTGGGATGGGGCATGGGCGGATGCGGCGCAGGGCTGTGCCGATTTCGGTGGAGTCCCGTGCCGAAAACGGCGCGGCGCGGAATCCGACTGTGGCGGGTCAGAACTTGGCGATGGGGCGGAGTTTGAAGCCCATTTCCTCAAGTTGCCCGTGGAGATTCTTGAACCCGTTGAACAGGAATGAGTAATCCCCGATGCTGGCAAAGAAGCGGTAGCCCATTTCCTGGAAGTGCTTCACGCGGGCGAGGCCACAGGCGACGCCAGGGACCTTGTGGTATTTCTCGCAGGCGGCGACGACGCGCCGATAGACCTCCATCATCTTGGGGTGCTCGAACTGCCCCGCGATGCCCAGGTTCAGCGAGAGGTCGGCGGGGCCGACGAAGACCACGTCCACGCCGTCCACCGCGGCGATGTCCTCGATATAGGGGAGGGTCTCGGGATCCTCAATCTGCACGATGAGGAAGTTCTCCGCATTGGCGCGTTTGAGATACTCTTCGTAGGGGATGAGGCCGAAGCGCGCCTCGGCGTTGACGCCGTCGACGCCGCGCGCGCCCTCGGGGTGGAACTTCATGTCGCGGACGATTCGGCGCACTTCGTCGGGGCCGCTGGCGCGGGGGAGCATGATGCCTTTGGCGCCGAATTCAAGCGCATGGAGCATGGGCATGTAGTTGGCGGGCTTGATGCGGACGACGGCCTCCATTCCGCTCAGGCGGCACGCGCGGATGATGGAATCGAGCTTGGATGGGTCGATGCCGATGTGCTCGTTGCAGATCCAGACGCAGTCGAAGCCCAGGAGTCCGACCATTTCGTAGATTGCGGGATCCTGGTAGGCGATCTTGATCATCATCACGGATTCGCCCGCCTGGAGTTTTGCCTTGGTGCCCATGAATTGCTCCTCTGTGTCGTGGTTGCTCAAAACGCGTTTCCAGAATATAATCCAGATTTCAGGGATGCTCTCTCCCCTGCGCGGGTGGATTTCGCGGAGGGAGGGGCGCGCGGCGGGGCAGGGCGGGAGACAAGCGACAGGCATCGCAGACGCCATGGAGAGAGGGGCGGAGAAACGCCTCCCTTGCCGTTTCCCCCCGGGGCGCAAAATGGGGGGCGGGTCGATTTTTACCCGTTTTTTTCTGTGGCGGGGCTTGCATTTCTTGGAAAATATGGTATAATTTAAATACCAAACAAAAATCCATTTGGTCTTTTTTAGGGAGCAACCATGGTAGAAGGTGCGATCAAATCGAAGCAGTCGGCGTTTTCGCGGAATGTGATGGAGGCGATCCGTTGCGGGATCTACCCCGTTGGGGCGAAGTTGCCGTCGGAGCGTGGGTTGTGCGTGCGCTATGGATTGAGTCGGAATACGATTCGCGAGGGTTTGTCGGAGTTGCTGGCGGCTGGGATGTTGGTGCGTTGCGGTCGGAGCGCGGTGGTGTCCGGGGAGGCGTTGCGGCTGATCGAGGCGGGTCGTGGGGAGAAGGCTCGGCGTGTGTTCGTGATGCTGCAGCTGTCGATGTACGAGAACCCGATTTTTCGGGCGATGTTCGAGCGGATGCGGTATGGGCTGGAGGGGCAGGCGACGTGCGTGGTGCTTTTCTATGAGGACTTTTCGGCGGAGCTGCTGCCGGATCTGGGGGAGACGGACGTGGTGGTTCTGATGGGGGGCAGCCCGCATCCACTGCAGATCCGCGAACTGGAGCGGCGTTGCGCGGGCGTGGTGCATCTGAACCGCCAGGACAACTTCTCCTACTGCATCATGCCGGACAACTACGCGGCGGGGCGGGAGGTGGCCTCGTATCTGGTTGCGCAGGGACACCGCCGCATCGGGATCGCGCTGTGCGACCCCGAGCATCCGGACGAGTTCGGGGACCGTTTCCGTGGGGCGCGGGACTATCTCAGGGAGGTCGGGCTGGAACTGCTGGCGGCTCCGGTGGACGGGATGCAGCCGCCGCTGAAGCGGATGAGCGACTTCGTGCAGACCTACCGCCGCCAGGGGGTGACGGCGATGCTGTGCGTGAAGGACATTTCGGCGCTGATGCTCTATGAATACGCGCGGCAGGAGGGGATTGCAATCCCAGAGGATTTGAGCGTGGTCGGCTTCGACGATCGCTGCTACACCGCGAATGTGCGTCCCGCGTTGACGACGGTGCGCTATCCGGTGGAGACGATGGCGGACGCGGCGGTGGAGACCATTCGGCGTCTGCTGCGGGGGGAACGCCCTGCGGCGCTCCAGCAGATCGCGATGGTTCTGCTGCGGCGGGAATCGGTGGCGAAGGTGGCCGTGAATCATTGAGTGTTTTTTGCAGAGTGGATAATACAAAAGGAGATGCACTGATGAAGAACAAGAGTTTTACCCTGATTGAACTGCTGGTGGTGATCGCGATCATCGCCATTCTGGCGTCGATGCTGCTGCCTGCGCTGTCGAAGGCGCGGGAGAAGGCGAAGGCGACGAACTGCCTGTCGAATCTGAAGCAGCAGGGGCTGGCGATGAACATGTACTGCGACGACAACGTCGAGGAGTTCCCGCGGATGTACCCGCGCACGGAATATCGGAACGGCGCATGCTCGAGCTGGACGACGCAGCTGGTGGGCGAGAAGTACATCCAGGGGCGGATGTTCATGTGCCCGTCCGGGCTGGGCGGCGACGTCTGCCGCAGTCCGTGGGCGCGGGTGACTGGGTCGGACGCGGATATCGTGAACGGGATGGGGAACCACACGGACTGGCCATGGCTCTATCCAGACTACGCGCTGAGCGTCTGCACTTCGCTGGAGATGATCGACCCGAACTACGCGGGAAATGCGTCGTCGCGGCGGGACAAGTTCAACCGTCCAGGCCAGAAGGTGCTGATGGCGGACGGCTTCTATCGGGCGGGGAGCCTGCTGCTGGAGCGGGGCTACTTCATGCTGTGGTTTTCGAATGCGCAGAGCGGCTATGTGGCGGTGCTGGGGCCGCGGCACAGCCAGGCGGTCAACGTGCTGTGGATGGATGGACACGCGAGTTCCGAGCGAAGCAAGCCAGGCAATCCGTATTCGAATCTGTCGCTGGCGGACAACTTTGCGTATCGGTAGGGCATCATGGGGCATGATGCATCGCAGTCGTGGTGGGGGAGGCCGTTGAATGCGCGGGACGGCGCGTTCCCGTTCCTCGTCTACGAGGGCGCGGGGCTGGCGGCGCACTTCCGCGTGCGTTTCCAGGCGCCGCGCGCGGAGGCCGCGGAGGTGCGCTGCTGCGCGCTGGATGAGGCGCTCCTTTTCGTGAATGGCGCGCTGGTGGCGCGCCTCGGAGAGAACAGCGCGGCGGGACAGTGCTTCTGCCGTCGTGTGCGGCTGCCGCTGCGGCGCGGCCGGAACGAGGTGCGTCTGCTGGCGTGGCGGCTGGGGGAGCACGCCGCCTATTCACGGACGTCCGCTTTCTGCGGCGTGGCGATGCAGGCGGTCTCGCCGCGCCATGCGGCCTGGCTGGACACGGGGCGGGCGCCTTGGGAGATGCACGAGGCCATGGGGCTCTCCGTGCGCCTGGAGCACATCGCGGCGACGGCAGGCTACCCGGTTGTGATGGACGGTCGAACGCTGGCGGCGCCGACGCGCGGCTGGCAGCCTGCCGTCTACGGCTGCCCTGCTGCCGCGGCACCGCGGATCTATGAGTCGCCGCTGCCGCCGCAGCAGGAGGCGCCCTGGCTTGGCGCGCACGCGGTGTATGCGGACGACGGCGACGACGGGACGATGCTGGCGGCGGAGTCATGCCGCTTGGAATGGGTGGCGCTGGCGGAGCGGTTGCTCCAGGGGCAGGCGGTCGAGGTGCCGCCGCGGACGCGCTTCCGCGCGCTGGCGGATCTGGGGCGCTACGGCTGCGTGCTGGCGTCGTTCCACGGGGCGGGGCGCGGCGCCTCGGTGAGTCTGCGTTTCACGGAGGCGCTCTTCACGGTGTCGCAGACGGAGCGCTTCCAGCCGTTGAAAGGGCGGCGCGACGAGTGGGAGGGCCGCTGGTTCTTCGGGAAAGGCGACTGCTTCCAGACGGGAACGCGTCCTGCCTTCTTCACCAACCTGGACTGGCAGGCCGGCCGCTATGCGATGCTGGAAATCCGCACGGGCCCCGCGCCGTTGCGCCTGGAGGACTTCGCCCTGGCGTCTTCTGGCTACCCGCTGTCGGAGGAGGGCGGTTTCCAACTGGATGCGGGCGACGACGGCCGCTGGCGCGAGACGCTGGTGCGCACCATTCGGATGTGCGCCCACGACACCTACATGGACTGTCCGTTCTACGAGCGGCTGATGTATGTGGGGGACACGCGGCTGCAGGTGCTGGCGACCTATCTTCTGACCCGTGACCGCCGTCTGCCTCGGAAGGCGCTGCTGACGCTGGCGGAGAGCAGGCTGGAGAACGGGCTGATGCTCTCGCGCTATCCCGACCGCCACTCCCAGGTGATCCCGCCCTTTGCGCTGTGGTGGGTCGCCATGCTGGAGGACTACGCCCGATGGACCGACGATGCGCCGCTGGTGCGCAGGCTGCTGCCAATGGCGGAGGGCGTCGCGGAGGCCTTCCAGGTCTGCGAGGGAGCGGACGGCCTCGTGACGTGCCCCCAGGGCTGGAACTTCTACGACTGGGTGGAGGACGCGGCTTGGGAACGGGGCGCGCCGCCTGGCCACGGCGGCGAGAAGCCTGGCGCCCTGCTGAACTGGCACTACGCCGGGACGCTGAAGGCGCTGGCGCGGCTGGAGGCGGCCTTCGGCGACGCCGCGCGCAGC
>JAEEXV010000274.1 GCA_016287975.1 Lentisphaeria bacterium
CCCTCGCCTTGACCGCGCGCCCCGGCGAGACCCGCCTCCCCGTCGACGCCGACTTCTCAGAGCACACGGGCGCCGCCGCCACCCGCCGCGCCGACGGCACCGTCGCCGGCGCCCTCTACCGCCACGAATCCGACTTCGGCGCCGACGAGGCGACCGAGCCCGTGCGCCTCGCCGTCACTGGCCTGCCCGCGCGCTTCACCGTGCGCCGCACGCGCATCGACGCGCTCTTCAGCAACGCCTGCACCGCCTGGGGGCGCGTCGGCTGCCCCGAGCATCCCGACATCTGGGAGCGCGAGCAGATCCTCCGCCACGCGGAACTCGAAGAGTGCCGCGCCCCCGAAGTCGGCGGCGGCGCCTGGGAAGGGGAGACCCTCCTCACCCACAATTCGGTCGAACTCATCGAATTCATCCCCGCATAAGCCCCGCTCCCCGAACCAGCCCAAGGAGAACCGCATGAAGCCACGCCTGTCCATCATCTCCCTCCTGCTTTTCGCCGCCCTCCTCTCCGCCCGTCTCACGGTGGAACCCAGGGGCGAATCCTTCGCCGTCCTGCGCGACGGCGAAGTGCTGATCGAGTCAATGGAGGTCAAGACCGACTTCCCTGCGGGGCAGGCCGAAGTGCGCGCCTCCCATCAGACGCTCGCCGACGGCACGCGCGTCTGGGAACGCTGGTGCGAGCAGCGGGACAACCGCTACCGCCTGGAGGTCGCGCAGCGCGCGGACGGCGCGGTCGAAATCACCATGACAGGTGAAATCGACGCGCTTTCCACCAACCTCACCAGGCACCTCACCCTGGCGATGCCCACGGGCCGCCTCGCCGACAAGGAGTTCCAGGCGCTCGCAGAAAACGGCCGCGCCTGGCGCCCCGTCAAGGGCAGGTTCACCGCCAAGTCCTCGGGCATCTACCGCTGGCTGGCCTGCGACGGCCTGACCTTCGACTTCAACCCCATCGGCCCCATCGACGACTGCAGCATATACCGCCTCGGCGCCATCAAGGGCATCTGGCGCGTCCGAATGAACAACGGCGCCCTCAGCCTGGACGCAGGCTCCACCCTCCCCAACTGCGGCGGCTTCACTGGCACCAAGCTCGTCCTGCGCGAAGGCGTCTACGGGGACTACGACCGCCTCCACTCGATACGCCTCTTCAACTATAGCCAGGCCCTCCCCCCCAGCCGACTGCTCAGCTTCGGCGACAACCGCGTCGGCAGGCAGTACACCCCCGCCAACCTGCCCTTCGACGCCAGGCGCGGCTTCGGCTGGGCGGACGGCAAGGGCGCGCCCGCCCCGCGCACAGGCTCGCCCGAAGGCGCCTACTACGCCCACGTCCACGGCAAGGGCACGCGCACCTTCCGCATCGCGGGCCTCCAGAAGGGCTTCCACATCGTCACCGTCGGCGCAGGCAACTTCAACGGCGCCCCCAACCGCTTCCGCATCGCCGTCGGCGCGGAGGAACTCGCCCGCGACACCACCGTCCAGCCCCGCAGCGCCCGCATCTTCTCCCGCGTCGTCCACGTCCAGGACGGCCAGCTCGACATCACCCTCGAAGGCGACTTCCTCCTCTCCGTCATCGCCGTGCAGGCGCTCCTCTACGACGGGGAGGACTTCGCCTTCCGCCGCGGCTTCTGGGTCGCCGACGGCTACGAGCCAGGCGTCCTCTACCGCAACGAGTTCTACCGCCAGCCGCCAGTCTTCGCCACCGCCGAGGAGACGCTCGTCCTCCCCGTCCCCGGCACCGAGCTCGCCGCGCATCCGCGCGAGCCTGAGCGCCCCGTCCTGCGCCAGGACATCGCCAAGCCCCAGTTCGCCTGGCTGCGCAACGTCAAGTCCGTGAAACTGCTGAAGCACTCCTCGTCGCTGGCCGAACTCGACGCGCCGGGCCTCCTCGACCGCTTCCTCGACCAGCTCATCGAGGGCAAGCACTTCACCTCCATCGAACTCTCGGGCATGCACACCCGCCAGATCTACTTCGGCTGCCTCGAACGCGGCAAGGAGGCCGTCGGCCGCATCGCCCAGGCCGCCCACAAACGCGGCCTCAAGCTCATCGACCACCACTCCACCACGCTGCTGCGCAACTGCGGCGACTGCGGACTGCGCGTGCTCGCCGAGCGCCTGCCCGAGACCTGCCGCACCTACAGCGACCACCTCCCGTCCTTCCAGTCCTGCATCAGCAACCCCGACTTCCGCAAGGCCTGCTTCGGCTATCTCGCCGACCTGGTCAGGCGCGGCGTCGACGGCTTCCAGCTGGACGAGTTCAACTTCTGGAAGCACTCCTGCGCCTGCCAGCATTGCCGCGAAGCCTTCCACCGCGCGACTGGCTGCCATCTGCCGATGAACGAACTTGACCCCTGCTTCAACAACCCCGACTCGGAGTTGTGGCGCCGCTGGGTCACGTGGCAGGACACCCAGGTCACCGCAGGCTTCATCGCAATGCGCCAGTACCTCGCCCCCATCAACCCCGATGTCGTCTTCCGCAACTATTCGACCCACGGGGGTGCCTTCACCCGCTC
>JAEEXV010000275.1 GCA_016287975.1 Lentisphaeria bacterium
TCCGCTCGCCGCTTCGCGGCTCGCTCCACCCCTGGCTATGCTCCGACGCCCCCTTGCGGGGGCTTCCCCGGGCGGGAATGCCGCATTCTCCACGGTGGCCGCGCATTGCCAGATTTCACGAAGTCGCCTTGCTTCCCGAAAGGGCGGTTTTACCGACCCTCTTGGGGAACATAGCAAAAAAAAGCCCAAAAAACAATCGGAAGTGAAAACTCGCCTCGTCGGAACAAGTAGTACGAGCAGACAACCATTCGCTTCACCAGTCCACCATTCCCAAACCAAGGAGCCCCCATGAGCAAAGCGACCTATCCCATCATCCAAATCAGCGACCGCATCGTCTTCAACGCCGAGGGGACCTACGTGCTTCTCGACACGGGTTTCCCGCACTCGGTTTCCATCAACGGGAAAATCGGACCGTTCCACACCGCAATGCAGTCGAAGGCTTTCTTCGACTCGTTCATCCGCCTCACGGCTCCCGATGGCTCGCCAGTCACAGCCATTCTGTCGCCGATGGATGGCTTCAATTGTCAACTCACGCAGGGGGGCTTGACGGTCACCGACGAGGAGGAGGCGCTTCCCGCACACGACTACTTCCTCCCCTTCATGGAGGGAATGCATCCCATTGTCGAGGGGGCGATGAACGGCACGCCCATTCGTTTCTTCTTTGACTCGGGGGCCCGCATGACGATGTTCGGCGAACCGGGACTCGCCGGTGGCAAGCCCGCGACGGGCAACTACACGGAGTGGCTGGCGATGCTGCACCAGAATGCGACGCTCGCCGTCTATGACGTGGCGCTCGACTTCCCGTGCGGTCTCCGCTACCACGGCAAGGGGGCGCTCGTCCCAAACAAGGAGTACCAGCGGGCTGGACAGATGATGGGCATTCGGGCGATGCTGGGCATCGACCTCTTCCATGAGTACGACGTGTACATCTCCACGTCGAACCCGCGCCGTGGCCTCGCGTTCACCAAGCGCCAGTAGGTCACACGAATACCAGGAGCGGCCTGGCGGCCGTTCCCGCGCCCCGTCGTCATGGTGAATGGCGGAAAAACCGTTTCCCTGACAGAAATGGCGGCCTTCCCCGCATAGTGTCCTGGAACGCAGTTTTCCAAAACCACTCAACAACAAGGAAACAAACCCGATGGCCAAAGAATCGAAAAACCTTATCGACATGCACAACCGCATTTCCGCCACCCAGCTGGAGAAAGTCCTTCGGATGCAGGTGAAGACGCTGGCGGAGCACCCCGAACTCGCCCATGTCCTTCCCCCGCTGATGGTCTGGGGGGCGCCAGGCCTCGGCAAATCCTCCATCATCAAGGGCATCGCGGACGAAATGGGCATCCAGTTCATCGACGTCCGCCTCGCCCAGCGCGAACCCGTGGACGTCCGCGGGCTCCCCGTCCCCGACCGCGCGAACAAGAAGGTGGACTGGCTGGTCTCGGGCGAATGGCCCCGCGAAGGGCGTGGCATCCTGCTGTTCGACGAACTCACGGCGGCCGACCGCTCGTTGCAGGTCGCGGCCTACGAACTCATCCTCGACCGCCGCCTCGGCGACCTCTACCAGGTCCCCGACGGCTGGTACATCTGCGCGGCTGGCAACCGCGTGGAGGACGCGGCGGTCTCCACCACCATGTCCTCCGCCCTCGCCAACCGCTTCATGCACGTGGAACTCGGCGAGGATGTGGAATCCTGGGCGCACTGGGCGACCTTGCACGACATCCACCCCTCCATCACGGGCTTTCTGCGCTATCGTCCCGAATGCCTTTTCCGCCAGAGCGACGAGAACCTTGAGCGCGGCTGGCCGACGCCCCGCGCCTGGGAGCGCGTCAGCATCATGATGGGCATCGTCCCCGCGGACGACGAGGAACTCCTGCGCAAACTCGTGTACGGGCTGGTCGGCAACCGCGCGGGCATGGAGTTCATCGAGTTCCACAAGCTCAACGCCAGTTTCGCCGATGTCCGCAAGATGATGCTGAGCCCAGCCGTGCCAGTCGAGATTCCCTCGAAGGTGGACCGCAAATACGCGATGTGCGCCGCCATGGCGTATTACGTCTGGCGCGGCAAGGACAGTGCCGCGGCCGCCGCACTCCTCGACGGTTTTTTCCGCATCAGCAAGAAACTCACCAGCGATTTCGCCTGCATGGTGATGACCGACGCCATGAGCGGCGGCGGCCAGCTCACCCCCGCAGAGGCGGCCTCGCGCCTCTTCTACCACAAGGATTACAAGGAGTGGGCGGAAATCCACGGCAAGGCAATGAAGAAGCATCTCTCGTTCTAAAGGAGGCGAACCCCATGCAGAAAACCGTCATCCGCGACCCCAATGAGAGCGAGGAAGCCCGCAAGCAGGTCTGCCTCGAACAACTCGCCCAGGACCGCCAGCGCCTACTCCTGCGCTGGCCGTTCATCGGCGGCGTCATCTTGCGCATGGAACTAATCCCCGTGCGCGACGACCGCCTGGAAAGCGCCTGCACGGACGGGGACAACATCTTCGTGGACATCGACTTCTACTCGAAGCTGACGAATGACGAGCGGCTCTTCGTCCTGGCCCACGAGGTCTGGCACAGCGTCCTGCTGCATTTCGCCCGCCTGCAGAGCCGCGACCGCACGCTTTTCAACGTCGCGGCAGACCTGGAAATCCATTTCACCCTTAAAGACGAGAACATGCACGAGCCCGTCGTCCTCCCGCACGACCCGAAATGGGCGGGCCTCTCCGCCGAGGAAATCTACGAACGACTTTCGGATTTCCTGAAGGCCCAGGCCAAGGCCAGCGCCGCGCCAGGCAAGGGCGATGACAAAAAGGGCGGTGCCTTCGGCAACGGCCAAAGCGGCTTCGACAAGCACATCTACCAGAACGATTCGTGTCCTGCGCCCGATGCGCAGGGGGCTGGAAACGGCGAGGCCGACGGGGAGCCTCGTTCCGCGCCTGAAGCACAGGGTTTTGGCAACCGCGAGGCCGACGGGGAGCCTCGTTCCGCGCCCGACGCGGAAGCTTCGGCAAAGGAAATGGTCATCGACAAGGACTACACTCCGCACGTCAGCAGCGAAGCCGTGGAGCGCTCCCGCTCCCGCACCATCGCCTCCGCCCAGCAGGTGGAGCGCACACAGGGCAAGTTGCCCGCGGGCATCCAGTCCCTGCTCGATAAGCTCCAGAGGCCGTCGCTGCCGTGGCAGGAGATGCTGAAGCAGTTCGTCACCACCTGCTACGGCGGCAAGCGCCGATGGCTGCCGCCCGCGCGACGGCACGTCTGGCAGGACCTCTACCTCCCCAGCATGCGGGACGAGGCGCTGAAGGCGGTCGTCGCCATCGACACCAGTGGCAGCACCATAGGCGATCTCCCCGTCTTTTTCGCCGAACTCGTCTCGCTGATGAAGTCCTTCGGCAAGTTCGACCTCGATGTCATCCAATGCGATGCGTCGGTGCACGATGTGAAGCACTTTTCGGAGGCGCGGCTCCCGGCGCCGGACCAGAAATGGGAAGTCAAGGGCGGCGGCGGGACGGACTTCCGCCCCGTGTTCGAATACATCCGGAAGAAGATGCGCGAGCAGCCCGACCTCCTGCTCTTCTTCACGGACGGCTTCGGCACCGCCCCGGCACAGCGCCCGCCCTATCCCGTGATGTGGGTGCTGACGCGCGATGGCGGCGTACCCGCCGAATGGGGGCGCGTAACGCGTTTCAAGAAGGGGAATTGACTGTTGACATAAGCATGGCTTTGGTCATGGAACAAAGAACTTTTTCCGGCGGAAAACAAATGCTAAAAATGCTAATCCATTCGCCTGAACACAAGAAACTGGTGGATTTCCTTTCGCTTTGCAAGAAAGGGACGCCCCCCGAGTTGCTTGCTCAAATCATTCGCTGCCATTACGACGCGGATTACCTCAATAAAGAGCATTATGCCATTCACCATGGTCCGCTCTACGGTTATCTCCTTCGCCATCCATTGTCGGCGGCCTGCGAGGGCGACAATCTCGAAACGGCCGCATTCCTGCTGGAGTTTGGCTTGGATCCCGATCCTGACCTCAAGTGGGGATGGTTCAAACATTCTCCACCGCGCCAGTTTGCCCTTGGGAAGCCGCAGTTCATGAAATTGTTTGATGGAAAACACGACACCGCCCCATGGTGGCGCGGTGATTGCAAAACGACGGCGTTGTGGCCAGTGGCTCCGAATAATCCGTATCTTCCGAAACCTGAGGAGCTCATCTTGCATATCATGCGGGGGATTCGTTTGTCCACGCCCGAGTTCCTGCTTCATCATGACTTCTGCAAACTCCCGTTGGTCATGCAGGAGTTCATTTGCCGCATCGGGGTAAAACGCGAGGACTTTGCATCATACCAGGAGTGGCTGGCCGCCCATGGCGCGGATGAGAATCTGCGGAACATCTTTCGCGAGGCATGGTCGCCCTGCACCGCGAAAGCGCGGAAGGCATTGGACAATCTTGTCCTTTCCATTGGTCTTCTGGACAGAATGCATCTCTTCTCCCTGGTGAACGACATCCTGTCCCCGCATGACCTGGTCGGCCTGATTGTGGAGTTTCAGGAGCAATACGAAAACCGCGACGACAAGCAGTTCATAAGGAGTGCAATGGAATTGCTGCTGGGCGCCATGCTCGCCCAATGCCATGAATAATCCATCGTGCCCAGGGATTTTGGGGAGACGCCATCTGTGCATGGAAGTTTGACATGTTGAAGAACATTTTCATTTTCACGGTTGGCGCCATTGTCGCCATCCCCATTCTGCTGTGGTTCGCCATCCGCGGAATCTTCACGGGCAGCTGGCAACTGCTGGCCTTCGTCTGCAAGCGCCAGTACGAGGAACTGAAGCGCCTCTGCGAGCGCGGCACGGCCGCCGAACTCCAGGCGTTCCTCGCGGCCCATCCTGGGGCGGCGGAGTACATCGTCTATGCCAGGCAGGACAAGAAGACCTCCTTCCTCACGACGCTCTTCCAGCTGCCCGCGCCGCTGGCCGTGGCCTGCCAGGCGAACAACCTGCCGGTCATCCCCGTCCTGCTCGCCAACGGCGCCGACCCCGAAGTCCGCAGCGTCTCCGCCAGCCAGTCGCCCGCCGAAGCGGCCATCGGAGAGCCCGACAAGATGCGCGCGCTCTGCGGCGGAAAGACCTGGTGGCTGGAACGAACGAGAAACCAGGATATACTCCAGACCTTGGAGCCCCGCGCCATCGTCTGGAAGGTCATGCGCGGCGCACGGTTGACCGCTCCCGAACAACTCTTTTCCGTCCGTTTCCTGCGACAGTCGAGGGTGATGAAGGAGTTCATCTGCCGGTTCGGCATTGAGGAGGGAAAACGCCGGGAGTTCTTTGCAACCCTGAAGCAGATTCCTCCGCAGAAAAGGGCGCAACTCAAATATCATCGTCTATGCACGCCCTTAGGATGCAACGGGGTCGTCTCGCTCCCCGACGAGTTCGATGTAATGATGCAGGCCCTGGAAAAGTCATTGCACCCGCTGCCCGAAGTCAACGATGATGCCATGCGGCGCCTGATGTTCTCCGCCGGGCTGTTGGATCGCCCGAAAATGCTGGACTTGCTCAACACCCTGTTCAGCATGGAGCAGCAGTTCGCCCTCCTCGACAACTTCACCCGCGTCCCGCCCTCCCATGACGACCGCGAACTCAAGGAGGATGTCGTCGACCTCCTGCTTTGCTCCATCTTGCAACAAGCCGGAGACCGTCCCCGTTGAATGACAGTCCACAGAATACACAGAAAAACACAGAAATGGCCATGTTGTCCAAACAAAGATGATTTCTGTTTATTCTGTGTATTCTGTGGACTCAAAACGTTGTTTTATTTACGGGCTTTAACTTGCAATTTTAAGAAACCGCATTATACTATAGACGTTTTCGAAAATAGCATCAAGAGTACCTCGCCAGCTGCAGCTGACGAGGGAGGCCTTCCGGCGGCGGCGCGGTGGATGGCCTCTCGAAAGAGAGGCAGATGCGGCTCAAAAAAGCAAAAACGCATCAACAGACTTCTTCCAAGCCGTCCTGGATCCCCAGAACGGCTTTTTTTGTCCAACCTTTCCAGACATTCCGCATCATTCAACCCATGCCTTTTTCCAGGAGATACCATGAGTAGTTGACAACCCACAAATGCATCTAACAGAAAGCGTTGCAACGTTAAACACGGGAGGCGTTGCAATGGCCGTGAAAACCGGCTGTTCAGGCCAAAACCCTGAATATCTTCCAACCTTCCTAGCTATCAAGGTGGCACAATTGATGCGGCCCAGGCCTTGAGCACTGGTCAAATAGCTAACAGTCGTCAGACTGGTTTTTCCATAACTCCCAAGGTCTCATCATCTCAGCCTAGGGAGATTTTACTGTGGAAGAACAGGTGGAAGAACAGTCTGTATACGTTTATGGTGATTCTGAAATCGCCCGCTTCAAGAACGCTTACGAGACGCTTATCAACAAGGCCTGCGCCAGCGCCGGCTTGCCCGCTTGCGACAGGGATATCGTCTTAAACAACATGCTTCTCAAGTTCGCCAAGGGCCAGCTCGACTTCGACGCTGGCAAGAGCAAAGGTGCCAAGTACAGCACATTTCTCTACGGGGTGGCTTTGAACTGCGCCAAAGATGAAATCCAGCGGAGGCGCCTTGTCAATATCGATACGACGGACAAGGCATGGCAGAATCTCCGCGACGAGCGCAGTGTCCGTAGCCGGATGGCTACTACGGATGAAAAGTTTTTTGTCACGGAGGCTCTGAAACGTCTGGTTGCGGAAATGCACGACAAGACCAAGGCGGAGATTCTGGTGCGTTTCGCCATCAACGCAGAGAACCGCGAGGACGTGGCGAGGGCGTATCGGGTTTCCCCCGATTTCGTTTCCCTCGTCAAGACGCGCTATATTACTCTTCTGCAAAAGTTTGTGCGTGAGGTAATGAAGGAAGACGAAACCGGCAGGCTGAAATTGAGCGACACGGACATCCGTTTCCTGCGTCCGTACATAAAGAACTGGTAACCCCTGCTCCCGCCGTTAGGCCATCAGCCTGGCGGCGGGGATCTGGGATTTGCATGATGCAAGAAAAAAAGCAATGAGAAAGCTTGATTATGACAGAATTGGCAACTTTCAATCGTAATATAAATGACGGCGGATCCGACCTGACGCAATCCCGATGCTCCCTCCGATAGAGGGAACTGAACATTTGAGTTTTTTCACCCTTGCTTCACGAATTAAGGAGACAACATGCAACAACATCGGCAATTTGAATTCTTCGCAAGCGAGTATCTCAAGCAGAATGGTTTCCAGACAGAAGTGACTCCTGCGGTCGCGGACTGGGGAGTGGACGTCTTTGCCACGAAAGATGGCAAACGCTACGTCGTCCAAGCCAAGATGTATGGCGACTGCAGAACCCAAGTCAACCGTCAAATGATGATGGAACTTTTTGGCGTGATGCACTATTTTGACTGTCAGGGCGCCATCATGATTTATAATGGCAGCATCACGGAAGATGCCAAGAACGTTGCTGAAAAACTTGGGATTCAACTTATCTACCTTGAATTGCCGAAACCCGCCAATGGTTTTTCATACAATGAAACCGATGTTTTTGCCACTATCTGGAATGACATTCGCCAACTCAAAGGAAAAGTCATCAACAAAACTCCAGATGCCTACTATAAGATAGAGGATGTGACCGACGGTGATATTTCCTATCGCAATAAAAACAATAAACGTCATCGTGAATCATCCGACCTTTTCCGTCGCATCGTTAGTTACATCGTGAAACATGGCATGATAAGACAGAGCCAGTTTCGCGGGGAGTTTAACACCTATTCATCTGCCTTTATCACTGCCATCCTGGCTCAAACCAGTCAACTCCAGGTTACTAAAAATCCTTTCATTATCCGTTTCCGTCCAACAAAAACCGCAAATCCATCCGAATCCTGAACGATACCATCTGACCTTGGAAAACAAAGCAAATAATAAGGAGTTGGTTGACAGATGACAAAGGCTACCTACAAAAGGATTGAACACGACGGGCGCTACTACTTCCATGACGGCACGGGCTATTTCCTGATTGACACGGGGTTTGGCGCTTGTTCGGTTTCGCTGAACGGCAGGATTGGCCCGTTTGCCGCCAGCGACCAGTCCCCGGACTATCTCCATTCCCTCTCTGACTTTTTGGATTCCTTCATGGGGCCGGCTCGTCCGGAAGGGCACCAGGTCAAAGGCATCCTGGCCCCCATGGAGGGCTATAGCATCCTGTTCCAAGGCGAGACGGTCACCATTGACAACGATGCGAGGGAACTGCCCGAACACATCGCCTTCATCCCGTTCCTTTCCCAGGGTGGCCCCATCCTGGCGGGGAAATGCAACGGCAAGCCCATGAAGTTCTTCTTCGATTCTGGCATGCGGATGGCCGTGATGGACGACCGCATCCTGACCGAGGGCAAGCCGTGCCTCGGCACAATCCATGAGTGGATTGCCCCTCTGCGGTGTTCCGCCGAGGCACCGTACTATTCCGCGGTGTTTGAGTTCGCAGACGGTCTCCGCTTCGAGGGCCATGCCGAGTTCGACTACTCGAATGTCTTCCTGGCCGAGCAACGGCGCTACAACCAGAACGCCTTCGACGCCTTCTTCGGCATCGAACTCTTCCGGCAATTCGATTTGTTCATCTCGCGCATCCCTGGCCAGGAGGGCCTCGCAGTCATCAAACGCGCATGATAAGGGACGATTTTTTGAGTCCACAGAATACACGGAATCAACAGATAATCTTTGGCTGGACAACATCGTCATTTAGGTGTATTCTGTGGACTGTTTAAGGAGAAAGCCATGTTACCGCTGATTATCAATCTTTCGGGAAAAGACCCCGCAAAAGAAGTCGATGCATTTCTGGGGCAGTTGAAGGCGAATCCCGGCCAGGAAGAGCAGCTGCCATGGGCAGACCTGACGATCAGCCAGTGGCAGCTCCTGCTGCAGCGCCATCCGGAGTACGCAAAGTATCTCGGAATCCCAGGAGTGGACGGCATGGTGTATGTATTCCTGCTGGAGGAGATGCCGGAAATGTCACAGTACTTCCGCTGGGAAAACCTCTCCGGGCAGGAATGGGCGCAACTTCTGGCATCCCACCCCGAGTTCACGGAACAGTGCGACTGGTCCCGGCTGCGCGGCTTCGACTGGCAGGGGCTGCTCTGCCAGCGCCCTGAACTGGCCGTCCATTGCGACTGGAGCCTGTTCAACGGCGAGGAATGGAGCGAACTCCTCTGCCGGCGCCCGGAGTTCGCCAAGCACTGCAACTGGGACTTGCTGAATGGCGACAACTGGCGCTTCCTCCTCGTGGAACAGCCACAGTTCCGGAAGCATTTCCAGCCGGAACGCATGAACGGGGAAGACTGGGAAGATCTGCTGGACTGGTGGCGGGGCGCCCCCGACCTCGCCGACTGGTCCTTGCTGGACGGATTTCAAATGATGCAGTTGTTGAGGTTCAAACCCGAGTTCGCGGACCACGCCGACTGGACCCGCCTGGATGGCGAGGACTGGATGTGGCTACTGCGCAACCAGCCCCGGTTCGCCAGGCACTGCGACTGGCGCAAACTGCATGGCGAGGACTGGGCGGAACTGCTGAAATCCCATCCGCAGTTCGCCAGGCACATCCCCGCGAACACCCTGTCCGGCGAGGACTGGGTGGAATTGCTGCTGGGGCATATCTCCTGCCGCGCCGAGGTCGTGGGACGCTGCGAATGGCACCGGCTGGGGGGATCCGACTGGGCGCGTCTGCTGACGGCCTATCCGGAGTATGCGGAACACTGCAACTGGAAAAAACTGTCCGGCGAGGACTGGGCGTTGCTGTTGGAAAACCAGCCGAGCCTGCGGTCGCACCTGCGCATGACGCATTTCCATGGCCGCGATTATGCCGCCCTGCTGTGCAAGTTCCCGGAATTTGCCAAGGACCGCATCTGGCCGCTGCTCGACGGCCGCGACTGGGCCAGGCTCCTCGCCGAACGCCCCGGCTTCGCCGGACACTGCAACTGGAAGCTCTTTTCCACCTTCGACCAGGGGACGCTCCTGGCCAGGCAGCCGCAGTTCGCCGAACGCTTCCCGCTGGAAAAACTCACGGACGGCGCCGCGTGGGCGGAAATCCTGACCTGGCAGCCGCAGCTGGCAGACCGGATGCCTTTGGACGAGTTCAACGGCAGCGAATGGTCGGCGCTGCTCCAGGTGCATCCCGACTTTGCCGCCCAGGCGTCGGCCGCCGTCTGGAAAAAGTTCCACAGTGCCGACTGGGCATGGCTCCTGAAGGCACAGCCCCAACTGGATGTCCATCGTCCGCGCGAAGTCCCCTTCTGGGAGAACTGCCGCACGGAGACCACGCTGCCCGAAATGCTGAAGGCCTTGCCGCATCTGGGCCGGGATTGCCCCTGGGAGAAATCGGCGGAGGGTGCGTGGTGCTGGGCGGAAATCCTCCGCACCATGCCACAATACGCATGCCATTGCCCATGGGACGCCTTGGATGGAGACACCTGGGCGCAGATCCTCGGCGACCACCCCGGGTTCGCCGACCAGTGTGACTGGACGAAACTCAACGCCAAGGACTGGAAGGAACTGTTGAAATTCCAGCCGCAGTTCGCGGAGCGTCGCCCGAAGGAAAAAGCGAAAAAACTCAAGGAAAAAGAGTCAAAATGCCGTAAGAACTGAAAGGTTTGCCCCGCAGGCGACGTAAGAGTCTATGAACACGCCACTGACAACGCCCCGCAACCAAAGGAGAAAGCAAGCATGAAGATGACACTGGCACAGGCCCTGAAGGAAAAGAACCGCCTCGCGGGGGAACTCGCCCGCCTCTGGACGATGATTGCCCGCGAGAACAGCAAGCGCGAGGACGCCCCCCGCGTCATCGATGTCGAGGACGCCTACAGGAAGGCGCAGCTCTTCAAGGAGAAACTGACGGAGCTCAAGACGAAAATCGGCCTCGCGAACGCGGGCAACCTCGAGCGCATCTACCGCCTCGAGGAGGCCAAGAACGAACTGAACCGACTGGACGACATCCGCACCGACGAGTCCTCCGACTTCCAGCCCATCGGCGACTCCAACTTCAA
>JAEEXV010000276.1 GCA_016287975.1 Lentisphaeria bacterium
ATTTGCCCCGCGTGTACCGGCGGGCTTGCCCGCTGGTAAAGCCGCCGCCAACTCACCCCGCCCCCGCATTTGCCCCGCGTGTACCGGGCGGGCTTGCCCGCTGGCAAAGCCCCGATTCCCCGCCACCGCTGGCGAGCAAGCTCGCCAGCACACGCGCCACCCGCTCATATCTACGCCGCCCCCGCATTTGCCCCGCGTGTGCCAGCGGGCTTGCCCGCTGGCAATCTGCTCGGTGTGTGCCTGCGGGCTTGCCCGCAGGCAAAGCCCCGACTCCCCGCCCTTCCGTTTCCCGCCAGGCTACTTTCCAGGTCGGAATGTGGGGATTTTCTTGATGGTGGCGATGACCTGCTCGGGGGAGATCAGGCGCGTGCACTCGAACTGTCGCTGGTCGCCCTTGTGTCGGGGGCACCATAGGAAGTCGAAGTGGTCGAAGTTCTCGCGCATGTCGTTCCAGCAGGAATGGCAGGTATGATAGTTGATGATGCGGTAGGGGGTGTGGAACTCGTTGGTGGGGTGCGTGAAGCCCGAGATCATGACAATCGGCACCTTGCAGCCCCATGCGACCCATGAAAGCCCTGAGGAAAGCCCGACGAAGAAATCGGCGTCCTTGATGAGGTTGACCCGCTCCTGCAGGGGGATGTCGCCCGTGAAGTCCTCGGCGCCATACGGGATGTAGTTCCAGTGGAGCCCCGTGCCGTGTACCTTCTCCTTGTCGATGCACAGCACGCGGTAGCCGTTGTCCTTGAGGAACTTCACCACGGTCAGCCAGCCAAACGGGTTGTTCCAGTACTTCGCCTGCGAGGAGGACTGCGCCGCGATGCAGACATACTTCTCCTGGATCTTGCGCGGCGCGGTGAGGTTGAACCGCGGCGGCAGGTCGTTGAGGTCGTCCCCGTCGAGCCCGAGGATGTACCCCGCGGTGCGGTGCAGACCGATATAGCGGAAGTCGATGGGCTGGTTGTCGACGTCGCCACGGAAGAAGAGCCCCATGTAGTAGGAGGCGTAGGGCCTGAATTTGACGGTGTCCTCGGGGCCGATGAAGGTGATGTCGGGATACTGGTCTTTGACCAGCGTCGCGATCCACGGCGTCATCACGCAGACCAGTTTGCACTTGTGCTTGAGCTGGAAGCGCTCGACGTAGGAGAACCATCCAATGGAATCGCCGATGGTGCCGACGGGCAGCTGCACCATGACCTCCTTGCCCGTGAGGTCCATGTCATGCTCGAAGATCGGCTTGTCCTTGCCCTTCTCGTGGATGATGAGGCGGAATTTGATGTAGAACTTCTTGACCGAGGTGATGAAGGCCCCTGGCACGGTGTCATTGCTGTAGAGAATGACGCCCGTGTCGATGTCCATGAAGGTCACATGGTAGGTCTTCTCGTTGCGGGGAAACAGGATCCGAATGCCGTGGTTGAAGTCGAACTTGATGCCGTCCACGGCATCCAGCACTGGTATCTGCGGAATCTCGCCATAGATGGACTTCTGCGCGCCCTCGGGACGCTTCTGCCCTGGCGCCAAATCGGGGTCCCCCGTGCTCTTCTGCACGGCGGACGACGACGGAACAGGCGACGCCGCAGGAGCGAGGGCATTGATGCTGATGTCCCCCGCGGGGGCGCCGAAGCCAGGGTTGATGGTGAAGTCCGCCATGGCCTTCTCCCTATTGCGCGTTTTCGTTCTTCTTGAGCACGCCCGCCTCGACGAGCTTGTCGATCAATTGCTGCATCGAGTTGAAGGCCGCGAGGAAGCCCTGCGGCGGCATGATGAGGCGCGTGTGGGATTCGGGGACGGGCGCCTTGCCTTCCTCGGTCGGCTGGAGGGTCACGAGGTCGAAGCGGACCATGCCGCCCGCGAAATGGATCTGGCCAATGCCGTCCGCGAAGATTTCTTTCTTGTCTGCCATGGTGTTTGGATTCCTCTGCTTGTGGTGGATTGCCGAAATGACGGTAAGATAATGCGCAAACGGGAGTTTGCAACAATCTCCGCCGCAATCGGGGAGAGATGGTCTGCGGCGGGGCTATGGCTCCCTGGGCCAGGAGGACGGGCGCACCAGGGTCTCGGGGAACGGCCTGCGCATGGCCTCGATCTCGGCCATGATGTCAGGCGGCAGCGGCCCCGCCTCGGCCGCCTGGATGTTGCCTTCCAGCTGCGCGTTGTCGAGCACCCCGAAGAGCACCTGGTCGATGCGGGGACGCGACAGGTTGTAGCGCAGATGGAACTCGAAGCGGGACAGGCCCAGGCGGCGGCGGATCGGCTCGAAGGTCTGGATTTCAGGCAGGAAACGCCGCAGCCTCGCGGGGATGTCCTCTGGCTCCATCAGCAGCAGTCCCTGCAGGAACGCGCTGCGCATGAAAATCTTCGCCGTCGTCTTCACGGCGTCGAAGCGGGTGTCGAGGATGTTTCCAGGCACTTGCAGGAAGTCGCAGTCGTAGGTGGCGTCCGCGGCGGCCAGGGAATCCAGCGACACGCCGTAGTGCTCCACCAGCCCCTCCGCCTTCAGTTTCGCCAGCAGCGGCAGATAGCGCGCGCCCGATTCATTGTGGAAGAGCACGCCGTACAGCCGCTCGACGCCCAGCCGCTCCTTCGACTCCTGCAGGCTGGCGCGGACAAACGGCTCGACCTCCTCCTCCTTCAGTTCAGGCGGCAGATGGCGCACCTTCGTGATGATCGCGAAGTCCCGCTTCAGCCCCAGTTCGTCCAGCGCCTTGCCCAGCACGAGTTCGCTGTTGCCGTAGGAGATGGCGGTATCCAGCGTGCGAACGCCGTGCTCATGCGCGGTCTTGAGGATGCGCAGCACCTCCTCGTAACTCACCTGCCCGCCAGTGTTCGCGACCCCGTAGGCCAGCCCGAACTGAACCGTGCCCAGCATCAACTTTCCAGTCAGCGACATCTTGTTTTTCTCCGTGGATTGACCGTTGTGTCTCTCATGCATCCCCGCTGATTGCCCTGCTCAAGGCCGTCATCAGCTTCGGCAGCTGGATCGGCTTGGCAATGTAGTCGTTCATCCCCGCCGCCAGCGCTTTTTCGCGGTCCTCCGAGGAGGCGCTCGCGCTCAGCCCCACGATCGGCACCGCCGCCTTCCGCCCGTCCTTCAGCATCCGTATCCGCCGCGTCGCCTCGTAGCCGTCCATCACGGGCATCAGCACATCCATCAGCACCACGGTGTAATGTCCCGCCTCCGCCGCCTCCACCATCTTCACCGCGGCCTCGCCGTTTTCCGCCTCCTCGGCCTCGAAGCCGCGCTTCGACAGCATCGCCCGCGCAAGTTGACGGTTGAACAGCACGTCGTCGACAATGAGCACCCTGCTCCCAGTGAAACTCGAGCGGACTTCAAATGTCGGGGGCTTCTCCTGCCCCACCATCCCCGACGCCTTCGGAAGGCGAAGCGTCACCGTGAACTCGGTGCCCTTCTGCAGCCTCGTGCGGACCCCGATCGACCCATGCATCGCGTCCACGATCCCCTTGGCGATTGCCAGGCCCAGCCCCGTCCCCTCGATGCTGCCGTCCGAACTCTCCCGCTCGAAGGCGTCGAAGAGTTTCGCCGCGAAGGCCTGGGTCATGCCGATGCCCGTGTCACGCACCTTGAACTCGAAGACGCAGTCCCCGCCCTCCGCATCCGCCACCTGGGCCAGCCGCACGTGCACCTGTCCGCCGCGCGGGGTGAACTTGTAGGCGTTTCCGACGAGGTTCATCAGCACACGGCTCAACTGGTGTCGGTCGCAGCGCACCGCCGTCACCGTGTCAGGGGCGACCTCCACGGTGAACTGGATTGCCTTCTGCTCCATCTGGACCTGGAAGATCTCCTTGATGTTCTGCAGCACCGCCCCCAAATCCACATCCTCGGGCACCACCTTGAAGCGGCCGCTCTCCAGCCGCGCCAGTTCCAGGATGTCGTTGACCAGCAGCAGCAGATGCCGCCCCGCCAAATCGATCTTCCCGAGATAGTCCTGGATCTCCTCCTGGTCCTTCGACTGGCGCGCCAGCGTCGTGAACCCCATCACCGCGTTCATCGGCGTGCGGATGTCATGCGAGATGCTCGCGAAAAAGCGCGACCGCGCGAGATTGCGCTCCTCCGTCTCCATCTTCGCACGCTCCGCCTCCCGCTCCCGCCGCAGCCGCGAGAAGTTGATCGCGAAGATCGCGAAGACCGTCAGAAAGATGCACGACATTGGAACCATGTTGCTGCGCATCAGCGAATTCTGGATCCGAAGCATCTTCCGTCGGAAGGCGCGGAAATGCGGATCCTTGACTGCGGGCGGCGGGGACGCCTCGTCCTCTGCATCTGGATCCCCGTAGTATTCGCGCGCATCATGGACAATCTGCACCGTCGCCCCGTGAATCGCCTGGCGCATCCACATCACCGCCGAAATGAAGACGAGGACGAAGAGGGTCGTGCACACCAGCAGCGATTTGCCGAAACGGGTCTGCCCGTCAAGCCGGAACAGATGCCGAAACACCATCAGGCCCAGGATGCACCAGATGGTGAGAATCAGATACGCCTCAGGCTGCATCCCCTGCTTCGACCACAGGTTCGGCGCCAGCAGGTTCACCGCGAAGAAAATCGACATCGCCAGCCCCGCCAGCCCCGTCGCCTGGATCATGCGGTTCCGCGTCTCCCGCGCGCTCAGGAACGCCGCCAGCGAGGTATAGGCGTAGGCGATGGTCGCCCCAAACGAAAGGACGTCCACCACCCAGTTGACCACCGTGCGCCCCAGGAACGGAATCCCGATCGACAGGCACATCACGAAGAGCATCGCGTTGCGCGGGCGGCGGTCGTCGGTGGTCTTACCGAACCAGGGCGGCAGAATCCCCTGCGTCGCCATCGAATGCAGCAGCCTGGTGCTGGCCAGGAAGAAGCCGATGATCCCCGTGACAATCGCGGCGAAGACGCTCACGCCGATCAGCGCCAGCCCCCAGCCCCCCAGCGCAAGGCGCACCGCGTAGAAGGTGGGCACCGCATTCAGGTCGGCCGTCTCGGGATGGTTGGCGAAATAGTCCATCCAGCCGCCCTGCCCCACTGGCATGCACAAGGCCGCCAGCAATGCCAGCAGGATATAGGTCAACGCCCCCACCAGCAGCGCGATGGCCATGATGCGGAGGCTGTGTCGCGAGGAGAAGCGGAACTCCTTCACCGTGTTGCTGATGGTCTCGAACCCCACAAACGCCCACGGGATCACCACCAGCACATGGACGATCTGCAGCAGGCGCGAGCCGTCTGGCTGGAAACCTGGCGCCAGCGCGCCCAGCCGACAGCCATGCCGCGCCCAGGCCCCCAGAAAGCAGGCCGCGACGCCGATGACCAGAAGAAGCGCCAGCACGGTCTGCAGGCGGACTGCCAGGCGTTTCCGCACCAGGCAAAGCCAACAGCAGCCAACCAGCACCAGCATCTCCACCAGCACATCCCCGAAATAAATGTCGTATCCCGCCAGCTGGTAGTGGAAGCCGAACGCCAGCCGATTGCCCAGCAGATAGCGCCCGATCAACGACAGTGCCGTCGTATTCGCCCACAGGCAGCTGATGTAGGTCAGCACCAGGAACCACGAGCACACGAAGGCCGCGTCATGACCCAGTTGCCTCAGCGCAAAGGTGAAGGCGCCGCCCTCGTCTGGATATCGGGTGAGCATGAAATAGTAGTTCGCCGCGATCACCAGCATTGCCAGCATGCCAATCGCCACCGAGATCACCGTGCCCAGCGGCCCTGCCCCAGGCAGAAAGGTCGTCCCTGGCATCACGAACGCCCCCCACCCCACAATGCACCCGAACGACAAAGCCCACGCGTTCAACTGGCTCAAATAGCCTTGGCTGGTGTCGCCCCGCGCGCCCCCCTGTTCCGATATTTTATCCGCTTCCATTTTGTGAAACTCCAGTTGGTTGATTGAATAATGTAATCCCTGTCAACGCATTTGACGGATTCTCCGTCGTTTTCGGAATTCGCTGTTCTGCGCCGTGCGGCGCAAGTCGCCGCCCGCGATTCCCCCGCCACGGTCCCGCCACAAAATGCAGTCAAGGCTTTGGAATCGACTGCGGGTCATTCACCGAGCCGCCACGGCGGGGCCGCCGTGGCAACCATTTTCGGGCTCTGAAACCTGGGGTCTGGGGTCCCGATTGATGGGTCTGGGGTCTCGGGTCTGGGGTCCCGGATGATGGGTCTGAAGCCTGGGGTCTGGGGTCCCCGTTCCCTCTCTCCATTTCCGAATCCCTCTCCCCGAAGAGCCGTTTTTCCGACGGGGGCGTTGTGCGGGTTGCGAATCCGCGACTACAGTACTTTGCATATCTGTCTTCCACCCGTTCTTCATCGGAGTCCACCCATGACTGCCCGCCCCCTCCCACGCCTCCTCACCGTCGCCTGCCTCCTCGCCTGCCTCTCCGTCCTGGCCGCCGAAACCGTCGGGCGCATCCGCGTCGTCGACCTCACCGGCAACTCCAACCAGGCCGACCTGGAGCAATTGGTCAACGCCACCGTATCCACTCGCGTCGGCGGCGAACTCACCCCCGTCCGCCTCTCCGACGACCTCAAGGCGCTCCTCAAGGCCCCTGGCATCTCCGACGCCCAGACCAAGGTCGACCGCCTCGACGACGGCACCTGGCAGGTGACCTACCTCGTCTCCCTCCGGCACCTCGTCAGCGCCATCCGCGTCAACGGCGCCACCGAGTATTCTGAAAGCCGCCTCAAGCGCGCCCTCAAGACCAGGGTCGGCCGCCCCGTCGACTTCATCACCCTCGCCGAAGACCGCCGCGGCATCCTCGACCGCTACGAAAAGGCCGGCTTCCATGGCACCGAGGTCTCCACCCGCATGGAAAAGGACGCCGACGGACAGCCCACCATCCTCGTCTTCATCGTCCAGGAATCCACCCGCTGCAAACTCCAGGGCGTCCGCTTCGTCGGCAACCACGCCTGCTCCAGCGACGACCTCGAAGACGCCATCCCCACCAAGCGCCAGTGGTGGCGCTACATCTTCCGCTTCGGAAACTGGTACAACCCCAACCTCCAGCCCCAGGACATCGACAAAATCCTCCGCCTCTATGCCACCCGTGGCTATCTCGACTGCCAGGTCGAACGCGTCGAGCGCGTCTACAACGAGGACAAGTCCTGGGTCACCCCGACCTTCCACATCCGCGAGGGCAGGCCCTACCGCCTCGGCAAGCGCACCTTCACGGGCAACCAGCGCTTCACCACCCAGGAACTCCTCAAGGCCTGCCGCCTCCAGGAAGGCCAGGTCTACAACGCCGCCCAGGCCGACAACGACCTCGACGCCATGAAGGCAAAGTACGAGGCCCTCGGCTTCCTCGACCTCAAGTTCTACCCCCGCCTCGAGCGCCATCCTGAATCCGCCACCGTCGACATCCACTACACCATCCACGAGGGAGACCCCCTCCGCATCGGCAACATCGTCATCTCAGGAAACACCGAAACCCGCGAACGCGTCATCCGACGCGAACTCGCCATCTTCGAAGACGACCTCGCCGACGCCCGCAAGATCCGCCAGAGCCAGCGCCGCCTCGAAAACCTCGGGTACTTCTCCTCCGTCGAGGTCGTCCCCAAGGCCACCCCCAGCCCAGGCCGCCGCGACCTCTCCATCCAGGTCACTGAAAAGCCCACTGGAACCATCTCCCTCGGCGCCGCCTTCTCCACCGAGGACAACCTCATGGGCTACCTCGAGCTCCAGGAGTCCAACTTCAGCCTCGACCGCCTCCTCAGCCTCGAATGGCCCCCGCGCGGCGACGGCCAGCGCATGCGCGCCTACATCGCCGTCGGCACCGACTCCACCAGCATCCGCATCTCCCACACCGAGCCGTCCCTCTTCGACAGCCAGTTCGACTGGACCAACGAGTTCTTCCTCACCACCCACTACGAGGACGAATATGACGAACGACACATCGGCGTCTCCTCCACCCTCTCCTGGCCCGTCGCGTTCCGCCTCCCCTTCCTCCCCAACCACACCGAATACTGGCGCATGGGCCTCGGCCTCCGCCTCGAGCAGATCCGCATCTCCAACCTCGAAGACGAGGAGAAGTTCGACCCCAAGACCGACCCCCGTGAACCCAACGAATGGCGCTTCCCGTCAGGCATGAACTACTCCCTTGAGGCCGACAAGGGCAGCAAGTTCACCAACCGCGTCATCCTCTCCCTCACCCGGGACACCCGAAACCGCTACATCTTCCCCGACCGAGGCTCCCGACTCCGCCTCGACGCCGAATATGTCACCAAGGCCCTCGGCAGCTATGCCGACTACATCAAGTTCCACGCGGGCGCCGACACCTTCCTCCCAGTCCACGACGACCTCTTCCTCCATCTCGCCGCCAACGCCTACACCGTCAGCCACCTGAGCGGCGAGGACGTCCGCGTCTTCGACCGCTACTTCGCAGGCGGCTACGGCGCCATCCGCGGCTTCCGACGCCACTACGTCTCCCCCGTCAACCGCAACGAGAACTCCATCGGCGGCAAGACCATGCTCGTCGCCACCGCCGAACTCATCCAGCCCGTCAAGGACGTCATGTTCCTCAAGCTCTTCACCGACTGGGGCAACGTGTGGTGGGATTCCTGGGACGCCGACCTGGGCGAGATCAACGGCTCCGTCGGCGTCGGCATCCAGTTCCGCCGCATCCCCATCCGTCTCGACTACGGCTATCCCGTCGTCACCCACGGCGAACACCTCAAGGGCTGCGGCGGACGCTTCCACTTCAGCATCGACTACTCCTTCTGACCCCATGCGAATCATCAACTGGCACATCGCCAGAAACCTTATCTTCACCCTGCTGATGGCCATGGGCGTGCTGGCATTCATCATGCTGTCCGTCCACTTCTTCCGCGCCTTCGAACTCCTCTCCAAAGGCGCCTCCATCGGCATGATGTTCCGCATGATCGGCATGCTGATGCCCGACGTCCTCCGCTACGCCATGCCCCTCGCCATGCTCGTCGCCACCGTCCTCGTCTTCAGCCGCATGTCCGCCGACGACGAAATCACCGCCCTCAGGGCCAGCGGCATCAGCCTCTGGCAGATCGTCGCCCCAGGCCTCGTCCTCGCCATCCTCCTCTGCGCCCTCGGACTCTGGCTCGGCTTCTGGATCTCCCCCGACATGCGCTACCGCAGCAAGCAACTCGAATGGATGCTCCTCGCGGGCGACCGCCCCGACACCCTCATCGAGCCAGGACGCACCATCACCTACCAGGGCCAGAGCATCTATGTCGGCAGCCGTGACGACAACGGCCTCCTCCATGACATCCACATCACCGTCGCCCAGCAGAACGACAAGACGATCATGGACCTCACCGCCGCCACGGGGAGCGTCAGCAACGACGAAGAGGGAAGGCGCCTCGACCTCTTCCTCAACGACTTCACCATCACCTATCTGCCGATCCTGCCGAAGAACGGCGCCCACGACGCGCCCGCCCTGGCCGGCGCCGCCAGTGAAACCCCGCAGTTCGTCACGGGGAAATCCCTCATCTTCCCGTGGGAGTACGGCAATGCGCCGGAGCGCAAGCTCGAACGGAAACTCAAGATGATGCCCGCCGACATGCTCTTCGGCAACCTGGCCTGGACCCGCTCCAGGCACAAGGACACCACCAAGCACTGGCTGGAGTTCCACCAGCGCCTCGCCCTCGCCTTCTCCCCGCTCGCCTTCCTGCTCCTCGGCATCCCCTTCGGCATCCGAAACCGCCGCTCCGAGACCTCCGCGGGCCTCATCGTCTGCGTCATCCTCGCCCTCGTCTTCTACGCCTTCCTGCTTCTCGCCGACTGCCTCGCCAACCGACCCGCCTGCCACCCCGAAATCATCATCTGGATCCCCAACCTCCTCTTCGAGGCACTCGGACTCGCATTCCTCGTCAAAAAGGCATAACGGACACTCCAATATGCGACACCTGCCCCTCCTATTCCTCCTCCCCCTCGCACTTCTCGCCGCGCCCCTCGCCTGGGACGCGCCTTCCCACGATTTGCTCGACGGCAAGGCCGTCTTCGCCAAATCCAAGGCCGTCACCCGCGAGGCATACCCCGACGCCGACGCCGTCGAACTCGACAGCCACCTCGCCATCCGCTATGAGGCGGACGGCAAGTTCATCCAGGTCAACGACTTCGCCGTCAAAGTCCTGACCGAGGCGGGGCGGGACGGCTATCGCGTCATCAGCAGCTGGTACAGCGCCAGCTACAGCCGCGCCAAAATCGCGAAGGTCGAGATCTACAAGCCGAGCGGCAAGGTCGTCCCCGTCGACCTCAAGCGCAGCACCCGCGAGATGATCGACGACAGCCAGATGTCCAGCAACATCTACGACCCCAGCCACAAGATCATCCAGGTCGCCGTCGCGAACCTCGAACCTGGCGACGTGCTGCGCTGCGTCCTCGTCGACGAGACCTTCCACCCGCGCGTCCCGAACTCCTTCAGCGACTACCACATCCTTGAAAGCACCAACCCGATCCGCCACGCCCTCGTCACCATCGACGCGCCCGCCGCACTCCCCCTCAGGAGCGTCGTCGTCAAGGACCAGATCGGCAAGACCCTCGCCTCCTCC
Organism: Lentisphaeria bacterium; assembly: GCA_016287975.1. The sequence continues at coordinate 10,505 of JAEEXV010000276.1, forward strand.
GTCGAAAAGGACGCCCGCCGCATCCGCTACCGCTGGGAGGCCTCCGACGTCCCCCAGGCATTCCCTGAACCCAAGTCCTCCGACATGTATCTCCACCTCCAGCGCGTCTGCGTGAGCACCTTCACCTCGTGGCAGGAGGTCTCGAAATGGTACTACAACCTCGCCTCCCCGCATTTCAAACTCACCCCCGAAATCCAGGCCGAAGTCCAGCGCATCACCAAGGGTCTCAGGACGCCCGACGAGAAACTCCGCGCCGTCTTCGCCTTCGTCTCCCAGAAAATCCGCTACATGGGCATCATCGCCGAGGACACCGCCCCCGGCTACGAGCCCCACGACGTCTCTCGCACCTTCACCCAGCGCGCGGGCGTCTGCCGCGACAAGGCCGCCCTCCTCGCCGCCATGCTCGGCGCCGCGGGCTTCGACGCCTTCCCCGTCCTCATCAACGCAGGCGCCAAGAAGGACCCCGAGGTGCCGATGCCCTATTTCAACCACGCCATCACCGCCGTCCGCGACCGCGCCACTGGCAAATACCAGTTGATGGATTCCACCGACGAGACGACGCGCGACCTCCTCCCCGCCTACCTCTCCGACAAGAGCTTCCTCGTCGCCACCCCCGAGGGCGACACCCTCCGCACCACCCCCGTCGCCCCCGCCGAGGAGAATCTCGTCTTCATCCGCTCCCGCGCAGCAATCGGCGACGACGGCGCCCTCACCCTCGCCGCCACCATCGAGTTCCACGGCATCAACGACAATGCCTACCGCGGCACCTTCCTGCAGCAGTCCCCCGAGGAACGCCGCCAGTTTTTCGAGAAACTCCTCGCCTCGCGGTTCCCGGGGATGCGCCTCCAGGGCCTCCGCCTCGAACCCGAAAACCTCCAGGACACCACTCTCCCCCTCCGCGCCGAACTCACCCTCCGCGCCCCTGACTTCCTCATCACCGCCCTCGGCCGCGACGGCAAGCCCGACACCCGCCCAGGCACCCACGCGCTCCTCCGCCTCCCCCGCCTCTCCACCGCCTTCGGAATGGTCAACTTCATCTTCCGCGACGCCACTCTCGCCAAGCGCCGATTCCCCTACTACAGCCGATACGCCTGCGGCGTCCACGAAGACCTCGAAGTCACCCTGCCTGGACGCCTCCGCGCCGTCGCCACCCCCTCCTACCCCGAAGTCGACAACGACGCCCTCGCCTGGCGCACCTCCCTCCAGAGTTCGCCGGGGCGCCTCCTGATGCACAGCGAGTTCGCCTCCAAGGTCGCCAGTTTCTCCCCCGCCCAGTACGCCAGCCTCAAGCAACTCCTCAGGCAACAGGAAACCGCCCTGGAGCGCAAGCCCGTCTTCGCCTTCGCCGCCGCCGCGCCCGCAGCCCCCGAAAAGGCCGCCGACAAGCCCGCGCCCGACCTCGTCATCCTCGACCTGGAGACCACCGTCACCCTCGAATCCCTCTCCGCCTGGACGCGCGTGACCCGCGTCCGCCTCCAGCCCCTGACCTACTCTGGCGTCAAGGAGATCTCCGATCTCGACTGGGCCTACAACCCCGCCTGGGAGAAACTGCAGATCAAGTCCGCTCGCGTCACCAATGGCAAGAAGACCCAGGAAGTCACCCCCGAGATGATCCACCTCATGGACGCCCCGTGGGTCGGCTCCGCGCCACGCTACCCCGCAGGCAAGACCCTGGTCGTCAACTTCCCAGGCGTCGCCGTCGGCTCCGTCATCGAATACGAGCTCGTCCAGACCTGCCGCCAGCGCCCGTTCTTCAGCGCCCGACTGACCCCGCGCACCATCAGCCCCGTGGGCCACTGGGCCTACCACCTCATCGCCCCCAAGGCGCTCAACATCCGCCACAAGATCCTCCAGAACGGATGGCTCGACCTGCCCCCCGACACCAAGTGCCCGCCCGTCGACCACGTCGAATACAAGCTCAAGGACGGGCGCGTCCGCCACTCCTGGTTCGTCAACGACCTGCCGCAAGTCGCCATCGAATCCGCGACGCCCCCCCCGTACGCCAGCCTCCCCACCGTCGTCCTCGCCACCGACGACTGGGACAACTACGCCCGCGCCATCGCGCGCGTCGTCGCCTCCCTGGGCGACGGCGGCAAGACCATCCAGGCCATCGCCGCGCCGCTCCGCAAACTCGCCCCTGAGCCCCGCCTCGCCGCCATCCGCGACTGGGTCGAGCAGAACATCCGCTGCGTCGGCCCCGACTTCCACGACCTCCCCCTCTCCTGCCTCAGCCGCCCAGAGACCACCGCCCGCGACGGCTACGGGCACTCCGCCGACTGCGCCATCCTCTACCAGGCCCTCCTCAAGGCCGCGGGCTTCCAGGAAGTCGCCATCTTCCTCGCCACCTCCACCCCGCGCCTCCCCGACCTCCAGGAGTTCCACCGCGAATTCCCCTCCCGCTCCCTCTTCTCCAACTGGATCGTCCGCGTCGAGTGCGACGGACGGGAGGTCTGGCTCAACGACCAGGACCACTACGCGCAATTCGGCACCTGCGCCTACGACCAGGGCCTCCTCCTCAGCCTCAGGAACGGCGGCATCAACCGCCTCCGCCTCAAGCCGCCGTTCGTCGGCGAAAAACGCACCACCGAACTCATCACCATCCGCCCCGACGGCTCCGCCAGGGACGAGACCATCGAGAACTTCTACGGCACCAGTTTCGGCACCCACAAGCGCCTCTACGCCCGCATGACCCCCGAGGAACGCCGACGCCACTACCAGAAACTCCTCGCGGACATCTCGCAGAACGCCGTCCCCGTCCTCCCCGACCTGCAGACCGACTTCCAGCACTATCCAGGGCGCCGCTCCTACGTGATCGACATCAAGGACTTCGCCATCCGCGAAGGCGACCATCTCCACTTCACGCTTCCCGTAGCCCCCGCCGCCGCCCTCGCCGACGCCCGCACCGACCAGCGCTCCAACCCGCTGTACTGGAGTTCCTTCCGACGCAGCACCCGAACCATCACCGTGCGCCTTCCCGAGCAATACCCCAAGATCCTCCTCAAGCCCGCCGACTTCGTCTGGACCGCCCCGAACAACGCAGGCACCATCTCCTGGACCTGCCGCGAAACTGTCGTCGACGGGCGCACCGAACTCATCTTCACCCTCGCCCAGGAACTCGCCCCCGCCGTCTTCACCCCCGCCCAGTACCCCGTCCTGCAGGAGGCCCGCAGACGCCTCCAGCATCCCTCCGCAACCACCATCCTGTTAGGAAAGTAACCCACCATGAAACGTCATCTGATGTCCATCGCCGCCCTTGCGGCATTGTTCGTCGCCGGCTGCTGCCAAGACACCTGCAAAGCCGACAAGTCCGCCCCAGCCACCACCACTCCCAAGGATTCCGCCATGACCACCCCGCAAAAAGCCCTCGTCGTCTACTTCTCCGCCACTGGAAACACCAAGGCCGTGGCCGCCCGCCTCGCCCAGGCCATCGGCGCCGACCTCCAGGAAATCAAGCCCGCGCAGCCCTACACCGCCGCCGACCTCAACTGGCATGACAAGCAGAGCCGCAGTTCTGTCGAGATGGCCGACCGCGCCAGCCGCCCCGCCGTCCAGGGCCCCGCCCCTGACCTCGCCGCCTACACAGTCGTCTATGTCGGCTTCCCGATCTGGTGGTACCGCGAGCCCAGCATCATCGACACCTTCGTCGAATCCAACGCCGACGCCCTCGCGGGCAAGACCATCGTCCCCTTCGCGACCTCTGGCGGCAGCGGCATGGGCGATTCCACCGCCAACCTCCAGAAACTCGCCCCCAAGGCCAAAGTCGCCGCAGGCCGCCGCTTCTCCACCAGCGTCTCCGCCGAGGAGCTCGCCGAATGGGCGAAGAGCGTCAAATAGCCTCCCCCGGCCCCGCTCTCTTCAGTCCCTTGCCCCTTGCCATCTCTTGTATCCCTTTGATCCCTTGAATCCCTTGTCCCTTCCATAGGAGACTCGCCCATGTCCTTCGAGGAACTCGCCCGCGCCCGCTATTCGGTGCGCAAATTCGAGCCGCGCCCCATCGAGGCGTCCGTGATGCGGAAACTGCTGGAGATGGGCGCCCTCGCCCCGACTGGCTGCAACAGGCAGCCCCAGCGCATCTACGTCCTCCAGTCCGAGGAGGCCCGCGCCAAGGCCGCCGAGTGCAGCCCGTGCACCTTCAACGCCCCCGCCGTCCTCCTCGTCTGCTATGACCGCGACGCCGCCTGGCACCGCGACTTCGACGGCTACGACTGCGGCGAATTCGACGCCTCCATCGTCGTCACCCACCTGACCCTCGCCGCCGTCGAACTCGGCCTCGGCACCTGCATCGTCGCCTATTTCGACCCCGACAAGACGCGCAGCCTCTTCAATCTGCCGCCAAGCGTCGTCCCGATGGCGATGCTCCCCGTCGGCTATCCCGCCGCCCAGCCCTCCCCCATGCACGCCAAGCGCAACTCCTACACCGACTACACGACCATCCTGTAGGGGGCTGAGCGCGTCGGGGCGCCCGCTCACTTTGCCGTCGAGCCGAAGAACTGCACGCCGACCTCGCCGTCAGGCTCCCTGCGCGCCGTGCGGGCGGCGGCGTTGATCTGCGCGTAGCGCGGGCACTCGCGGCTATGGTCGTTGATGATGCCGCACGCCTGCAGGTGCGAATAGACGGTGACGGGGCCAAGATAGCGGAAGCCGCGTCGGCGCAAGTCGGCGCTGATGCGCGCGGAGAGGCCGTTGCTCACTGGAATCCACCCTTCCGCATGACGGCGGTAGAGGATCGTGCGCCGCTTCGTGAATCCCCAGAGATAGTCGCTGAAGGAGCCGAACTCCTGGCGCACCGCCTGAAAGCGGCGTGCATTCGCGATGACCGCCTCGACCTTGCGGCGTGAACGGATCATGCCTTCGGTCTCCAGAATCCGCACGGTCTCCGCCTCGCCATATTGCGCCACCAGGTCATAGTCGAAGCCGTCGAAGCACGCGCGGAAGACTTCGCGCTTCTTCAGCATCAGGTTCCAGCTCAGGCCGCACTGCATGACCTCCAGCATCAGGAACTCGAACTGGCGGCGGTCGTCGAACAGCGGCACGCCCCATTCCGTGTCGTGATAACGCACCGCCGTCGCCGACGCCTGGTCCCAGTCGCAGTAGGACATCGACCTTCCTCCTAACGGCGACGGTTCTTCCGCCGCTCCTCGATGACCTTCTCCGCGATGTTCGTCGGGACGGGCGCGTCGTATGCGAACTCCATGTTGAAGCCCGCGCGCCCCTGCGTCATGTTGCGCAGCGTGCTGGTGTATCCGAAGAGATTGGCGAGCGGCACCAGCGCGTGGATGACCTGGTTCTTGCCGACCGCCTCCATCCCCTGCACCTGCCCGCGCAGCCCGCACAGATTGCCGGTGATGGAGCCCGCGTATTCCTCAGGGGTGATCACCGAGAGTTTCATGATCGGCTCCAGCAGCACGGGCTTCGCCTTCAGGAACGCCTGGCGGAACCCAGTGATGGCGCAGGTGCGGAAGGCCATGTCCGAGGAATCCACGGGGTGGTAGGAGCCGTCCGTCAGCGTGACCTTGAAGTCGACGCACGGGCAGCCGGTCAGCGGCCCTGCCTCCATCGCCTCCTTGATGCCCTTCTCGATGGCGGGGATGTAGTCCTTCGGGATGTCGCCGCCCTTGACCTCGTCCACGAACTCGTAGCCCTTTCCAGGCTCCTGCGGCGCGAGGGTGAAGATGATGTGGGCGAACTGCCCGTGGCCGCCAGTCTGCTTCTTGAGGCGCTCCTCCTGCTCGACCGTCTGCGTGACCGTCTCGCGGTAGGCGACCTCGGGCGCGCCGGAATCGACCTCCACCTTGAACTCGCGGCGCAGGCGCTCGATGATGATGTCCAGGTGCAGTTCGCCCATGCCCGAGATCACCGTGTCCTCCGTCTCGGGGTCGACGCGCACCGTGAAGGTCGGGTCCTCCTCCGCCAGCTTGCCCAGCGCCACCATCAGCTTGTCCCGGTCCGCGCGGCTCTTCGGCGTCACCGCGACCGAGATCACGGGCGCGGGGAAGGTGATGTTCTCCATCGTGATCGGCGCCTCCTCGTTGCACAGCGTGTCGCCCGTCGTCGTCTCATTGACCCCGATGACCGCCCCGATCTCGCCCGCATACAGAGTGTCGATGATCTCCTGGCGGTTCGCGAACATGCGGAAGATGCGCCCGATGCGCTGCTGCTTCCCCTTCGTCGAGTTCAGGATGTAGCTCCCGCTCTCCAGCTTGCCCGAATACACGCGCACATACACCAGCTTCCCGACGTTACGGTCGCTCACCACCTTGAAGGCCAGCGCCGCCGTGTCCGTCTCGTTGTCCGCGTGACGCTCCGCCTCCGTCCCGTCTGGAAGCGTCCCCTTCGCGGGCGGCAGCTCCAGCGGACTCGGCAGGAAGTTCACCACCGCGTTCAGCAGCCGCCGCACGCCCTTGTTCCGGAACGACGACCCGCACAGCACGGGGAAGATCCGCTGCTGCCCGCACGCCTTCCGCAGAACCGCCACGATCTCCTCCTCGCTGATCGGCTCCTCCGACAGATACTTCTCCATCAGCGTGTCGTCCAGGTCCGAGACCGACTCGATCATGTTCTTCCGCCACTGCTCCGCGATCTCGCGGTTCTCAGGCGTCAGCGGCCCCTCCTGCGGCTCCGTCCCGCTCGTCGCCTCCAGGTAGGTCACCTGGCACATCTTGATCAGGTCGATGATCCCGTGGAACTGCGGCCCCTGGTCCATCGGGATGCAGATCGGCACCGCGTTCGCCCCCAGCACATCGCGGATCTCCTGCACCACGCGGAAGAAGTCCGCGCCAGTGCGGTCCATCTTGTTCACAAAGCAGATCCGCGGCACATTGTATTTCGTCGCCTGCCGCCACACCGTCTCCGACTGCGGCTCCACCCCGCCCACCGCGCAGAAGAGCGCAATCGCACCGTCCAGAATCCGCAGCGACCGCTCCACCTCCACCGTGAAGTCCACGTGTCCAGGAGTGTCGATGATGTTGATCTGGTGGTCCCGCCAGATGCACGTCGTCGCCGCGCTCTGGATCGTGATGCCGCGCTCGCGCTCCTCGGGCATGAAGTCCATCGTCGCCTGACCGTCGTGCACCTCCCCAAGCTTGTGCGTGCGACCCGTGTAGTACAGGATGCGCTCCGTCGTCGTCGTCTTCCCTGCGTCGATGTGCGCCATGATCCCGATATTGCGCACCCGCTCCAATGGATAACTGCGTCCCATACTCGTCAAATCCCCATGCACTTCATGAAACTCAAAAACCGACTCCCGCCCCCTTCCCTCGGGCAAATCGTTAATATAATCCACCGTCCCCAAAACCAATGCCGCTTCAGGAAGAAATTTTCCAATCTTGTCAAGTTCTGTCGGGCACCATTTCTCCCGCGCCCCCGCGCCGTCCCGTTTTGAGGATTTATATTTTCCAATCGCTCATGAGGAACAACGCATTTCCAAATGCCTGACGCCGGCATGCGACATTGGCCTCGCGACCTGCCGAAGGCCGTCCGCCCTCGGATTTTGCGGCCGAGAACCGCTCCATTTCACGGGTTCACCCATCACTCCACCACTCACACCACCATGATCCGCTTCTATAACTCCCTCTCGCACCAGACCGAGGAACTCGCCCCGCTCGTTCCAGGGCAGATCGGCCTCTACACCTGCGGCCCGACCGTCTACAACTTCGCCCACATCGGGAACTTCCGCTGCTACGCCTTCGAGGACCTCCTCAAGCGCACCCTCGCCGCCTCGGGCCTGAAGGTCAAGCACGTCATGAACCTCACCGACGTCGACGACAAGACCATCCGAGGCTCCCGCGCCGAAAACCTCCCCCTGCGACAGTTCACCCAGCGCTACAAGGACGCCTTCCACCAGGACATCCACACCCTCCGCATCGTCCCCGCCGACGTCTATCCCGCCGCCACCGAGACCATCCCCGAGATGATCGAACTTATCCAGAAACTCTTCGACAAGGGCCTGGCCTACCAGGCCGACGACAAGTCCGTCTACTTCTCCATCGCCAAATGGCCCAAGTACGGCCAGCTCGTCCGCCTCGACCGCGACAACATGCGCGCAGGCGTCCGCATCAAACTGGACGAATACGCCAAGGATTCCGTCGCCGACTTCGCCCTCTGGAAGGCGTGGGACGAGGCCGACGGCGACGTCTGGTGGGATTCGCCCTGGGGCCGCGGCCGCCCAGGCTGGCACATCGAGTGCTCCGCCATGTCCTCCAAGTATCTCGGCCCCACCTTCGACATCCACTGCGGCGGCATCGACAACATGTTCCCCCACCACGAGGACGAGATCGCCCAGTCCGAGGCCGCCAACGGCTGCACCTTCGTGAAACTCTGGATGCACTGCGCGCACCTCGTCGTCGACGGCCAGAAGATGTCCAAGAGCCTCGGCAACTTCTACACCCTCAAGGACGTCCTCGCCCGCGGCTACACTGGCCGCGAAATCCGCTACGTCCTCATCGGCACCCACTACCGCCAGTCCCTGAACTTCTCCTTCCAGGCCCTCGACGAGGCCCGCACCGCCCTCCAGCGCATCGACGCCTTCGTCGCCCGCCTCAAGGAGACCACCGCCCCTGGCGAGGCCAATCCCGCCGCCCTGGAACTCGCCGCCAAGGCGAAGGACGGCTTCCTCGCCGCCCTCCAGGACGACCTCAACATCTCCGCGGGCCTCGCCTGCCTCTTCGACTTCCTGCGCGACTGCAACCGCGAACTCGACGCAGGCCGCTTCCACGCCGCCGACGCGCAGGCCGCCCTCCAGGCCCTCGCCGTCATGGACAGCATCCTCGCCGTCATGACCCCCGACGCCGCCGACAACGCCGTGCCCGCCGAGGTCGTCCGCCTCGCCGAGGAGCGCGCCGCAGCGCGCAAGGCCAAGGACTGGGCGCAGGCCGATCGGCTCCGCGCCGAGATCGAGGCCGCGGGCTGGCTCGTCAAGGACACCCCGAAGGGGCCGCAGTTCATCAAGAAGTGATGGCGCTCGCGGAGGAACACGCCCGACGCCTGCGCGAAATCGCGCAGGCGCACCTGTCGGCGGACAACTCGTGCCACGACTGGGACCACACCCGCCGCGTGCTGGAGACCGCCCTCGCCATCGGCGCCGAGGAGGGCGCCGACCTCGCCGTCCTCGAAGCCGCCGCCATCCTGCATGATATCGCGCGCCCCGAGGAGATGGCCGACCAGGGCCGCACCGACCACGCCGAGCGCGGCGCCGAACTCGCCCGCGGCATCCTCGCGGCCGAGGCCATCGGCGCCCCCGCCTTCCGCGAACACGTCGCCCAGTGCATCCGCACCCACCGCTGGCGCTCCCGCTCAGGCGACGCCCCCGCCACCCTCGAAGCGAAGATCCTCTTCGACGCCGACAAGCTCGATTCCCTCGGCGCCATCGGCGTCGGCCGTTCCTTCCACTTCGCGGGACAGACTGGCGCCCGCGTCCACAACACCGCCGAGGAGGCCCTTGCGGGCGAATCCTACGGCCGCGAGGACTCCGCCTACCGCGAGTTCCTCGTCAAAATCCAGTATCTCCCCGCCAGGATGCTGACCCCAGCAGGCCGACGCCTCGCCGCCCAGCGCCTCCAGTTCATGCGCGCATTCTTCGACGAACTCAACCGCGAGTGCTATCCCCAGTAACCCCGAACAGATACCTTGCCACATGGAAATCCGCCGCCTGAATGCAACCGTGTCGGCGACCGCCGCCTTCGCCATCGAAGAACTGGAACGGCATCTGGCGCCGTTCCACGCGGAGACGCGGATTGAACTGGAGACCTCGGCGGACGAACTGGCGCCAGGCGGTTTCACGCTGCAAGGCGATGAGCAGCGGGGATACCGTATCACCGGCGGCGATGACACGGGCGTGCTCTACGGTGCATACGCGCTGCTGGAACGCCTCGGCTTCCGCTGGTTCAGCCCCGACCCATGGGATGTGGAACGCCCCGAGCGGCTGCAGTGGCCCGCGCTCGACCTCGCGGAGCAGCCACGCGCGCAACTGCGCGGCTTCTTCGCCGTGGAAAAACGCGACACCGAAGCGTTCCTGCTGTGGATGGCGCGGCATCGGATGAACTTCTGGAGCGCGAACACCAATCATCCGGAACTCTGCCGCAAACTGGGGATGGTCCTGCGCGCAACCCCGCCCTCAGGAGCCCATCGCCTGATTGCGGACTACCTCCCCGCCCCACGCCACTTCGCGGCACACCCCGAATGGTTTGCCCTCATCGAGGGGAAACGCCGTGCCTGCCAGGAACGCGGCGACGCCGACAACTTCTGCTTCTCGAATGAAGAGGCGGGACGCGAATTGGCACGGGCCTTTGCGGACGAACTGACCGACGGACGCCTGAAGGACGCCGCCTTCGTCGCCGTCGCGCCCTTCGACAACGGCCGATGGTGCGAATGCGACCGCTGCCGCGCGCTCGGAAATCCCATGCGCCAGTTCCTGCAGGTGGTCTGGCATTGCCAGCGCGAACTCAAACGCCGAGGCCGCCGCGTCACGCTGATCGTCTCCGCCTACCACGAGACCCTGACCCCGCCTGACACGCCGCTGCCGCCAGACTTCGACTTCGCCTCGGTGCTCATCCAGTTCTTCTCCATCGAACGCTGCTATGCCCACGCTTTCGCCGACGACAACTGCCCTGGAAATGCCCAGCTCAAAGAACTCCTTGGAAAATGGCGCGCAGACGGACGCTTCCGACTGCTGATCGGCGAATACTACAATGTCTCCACCTTCGCGTCCCTCGCATTCCCGCTCGACACCTTCATGGCGGAGGACATTGAATTCTACGCGCGGTGCGGCGCCTGCGCCTTCGACTACATGCACGTCAGCACCGCCCTCTGGGGCGGCGTCCTCGCCCTCAACAACACCTCCTTCGCCGACGCGCTCTGGGGACGCGCAACCGACCGCGACGACTTCTTCGCGCGCCGCTACCATGCGGCGGCCGTTGCGGCGCGCCGCTTCCATGAGTGCCTGCGGCAGGCTTTCGCCAACGCCAAATGCCTGAAGCACTACCAGGGACGCGGAACCGCCGCGGGAGTGAGGGAAGGCGGAAACCCCGTCAAATACCGCCTCGTGAGCAGGCTGCTTGAACCGCCTGCGGACGGCGAACTCTTCTACCCAGGGCATTTCGAATACGACCGCGATTGGCCTGGCGCGCCCTCCCTGTGCACGACCGTCCGAATGCTCGACGAGGCGGAGCAACTGCTCGCAAGCGCCGAATCGGCCGCCGTCGGGGACGCGGTGGTCCTGGAACGCCTCCGCATCGACCGACGGCGCTTCGACTACACCGCCGCCGTGACGCGATTCCTGCACGCCTTCGCCACCGTGCGCCTCGCGGAGGCCGCAGGGGATGGCGACGCCGCCCGCAAGGCCGCCGAACACCTGCGCGCCTATGGCGAGCCCCTGCGCCACGAAACCGAAATGATGCGGCACATCCGCGCGGCGGGCGCCCCCAATCTCACGCTGTATGCCAACGGCCTCACCGTCACGCAGCTCCAGCGCCCATACGTCGATGTCATGGCGAAATACGCCCTCCCCGTCCCGCCTCTCACCCCCGCCGAACGCGGAGAGGTCGTGCAGGGATAGGCCCGCCGCCGATGCGTCCGCAGTCTCGCCCTTCCGCAAGCCGTCGCTGCGAGCGCATGTGTCCCACGTCCTTGCGAGGATCCGCCATATATGCCCCAGGCGCCGCAGTCCTGGCTGCGGCGGCTTCAGGCCTCTGGCCGTGCCACGGTTCCGTTTTGCTCCAGCGGCGCGCCCGCCGCGGTGCAGTTTCGGAATACGACGTGCCGCACGTGCTCCAACTGGGGGACGAGGTTGAAATCGACCTCGGAAAAGAGTACGTCCTGCACTGGGGCGAGCGGGGCGCCTTTGAGTTCCACGGCCGCGCCTCCATGCATGCGGACATGGGAGAAACTCAAGCCGCCATAGTGCCGCATGGTCTGGTCTGGGGCGAGACGCAGCAGCAGCGGACTGTTTTCCACCTGCATCGAGACATTCTGGAAGAGAATGCCCTCGATCCATTGCGAGGCCCCTGAATCCCTGAGTTCATGGCGGAAGTCTCGGTAGTGGGCGGGGCACTCCAGGGAGATGCCGTTCCGCCCCCGCATGACCAGATTGCCCAGCACGCAGTCGCGGATGTCTCCATCCAGCGGGCAGCCGATGCGGATGCACTGGCAGGAACTCTCAAGCGTGCAGTTGGACACGGTGATCTTCTCCGCGACAAAAGCGCGCACGGGATCCTTGCGGATGGCGCGGATCACGATGGCGTCGTCGCCAGTGCTCAGGTCGCAGTCGGATATGCGCACCTTGCGGCAACTGTCCAGATGGATGCCGTCATTGTTCATCATGCGCGAATCCCCGCTGAGGGAAATGCCATGGATCACCATGTCTTCACAGCCTGCCAGCCAGAAACTCCAGCCAGGCGAATCCCGAAAGGCCATGTGTTCAATGAGAACCCGGCGGCATCCCGCCAACTGAAGCAATCGGGGACGCGGGAAATCCGGCTTGGGCCAGTGCCGAACGCCTTCTGGGCGGGCGACATGGTTGCGGGCATAGAACTCTGGCCCATGCAGGTCGATGATCCCCAGCCCCGTGATGGCAATGTTCTCCACCCCCGTCCCGACGAGGAGTGCCTTGCGGCTCTTTTCGGGGAAGTAGCCATCGAAGGATTCGCAGAGCGCATGCGAAAAGTCAGGGTAGTCCGCAATGTCAAGCGAACCGTGCAGACTGCTGCCAGGGGTGAAGTGCAACTCCACATTGCTGCGCAGATGGAGCGTCCCCGAAGTGAAACTCCCGTCCAGCACGACTCGGCCGCCGCCGGAAGCCGCCGCCGAATCCAGCGCCTGCTGGATCTCCCCTTGTTTTGCGTAGATATCCATCCGCATTCTTCCGTGAATGCGACCCCGTCGGGAATGATTTTCCCCCCGAAAAACGTCGCGCGCCAGGCTTGACCTGGCGCGCACGCCTGAATGCTACAGGCGGATCTTGTCGACGTAGATGCCGACGGTCTTGGCGTAGCCGTAGGCGTACGCGGAGCCCTCGCGCACCTGGTACGTGGAGACGTTCCCCGCCAGTTTCAGCGCGTTGGTATACCCAGGATGGTTGGACACGCCGTTCTGCCCATCGACTTGCGGATACGTATTCTTGTAATACGGGAAGAGGTCCGTGACGATGGCGTTCTCGCCGCGGTCGGTCGCGACATTGCAGCGTGCGGCCTGGATGCCGCCGTAGGCGTCACTGGGGTGGTGGCTCGTGGCGGGGCGGTTGATGAACCACCAGAAATAGGCACTCTGCGTACTGGGCAGTTTGAACGTCATGCTCGGGCAGCGGAAGAAGGTGTTGATTACCTTCTGGAAACCTTCATCCGACACGCTCTGCATCGTGATCTTCGGGAAATACCCGTTGATCGCCAGCAGATACGGGGTGTAGTCGGCATCGTAGCAGTAGTTGCCCTGCACCAGCACACACCCGTTGGCGTCACGCACCCTCTTGATCGCCACATGGTCGTTGTTGTCGCCCGCATACATGTGCATCGCCAACCCGATCTGCTTCAGGTTCGAAATGCACTTGATCGACTTCGCTTTTTCACGCGCCTTCGACAGCGCCGGCAGCAGCATCGCCGCCAGGATCGCGATGATCGCGATCACCACCAGCAACTCAATCAGCGTGAATGCATGACGCCGAAAACTCGGCATGACTTTGTTCATGGTTGTTTCTCCTTGATTTTTCGGACGCGGACCGCGTCCATGAATGTCTCTGCGGTAATTATACGCACAGTCGGCATGTTTTTCAAGCCGACTGGCGTTTTTTCCCCCCCTGCATTCGTCCGCTACAGGCTCCCGATGGCCTTCACGAGCCACTCGATGTAACGATCAATGGATTCGAGTTCGACGCATTCGCCGCGCCCGTGGACATTCCTGCCGCGGACGCCCGTGATGGCGACGGGGACATTCCAGCCAACCATGTGGCGGGCGTCGGTGGCGCCGCACATGTCCTCGAAGCGGCACTCGCGGTCGGGGAAGACCTCCTGCATGGTCGCGAGCAGCCGCCGCATCAGCGGGGACTCGCGGTCGCAGAAGACTGGTTCGCAGCCGCGCGAGACCACGACCTCCAGGCCAGAAGCCGCCTTCACGAAGTCGATGATCTCCTCGCGCTTCGCGGGGTCGGTGTAGCGGCAGTTGATGGTCATGGACGCGGTGTCGGGCACCTGGTTCTCGGCGTGGCCGCCTTCGATCTGGCAGGCCGCCATCGTGACATGCCACACGTCGGCCTCGGAGGCCTGCGGCCACTGCCGAAACTGCCGCATCAGTTCGCCATAGCCCGCCAGCAACTTGTCGATCGCGTTGTCGCCACGCCACGGCCTCGACGAATGGCAGGCCTTGCCGTGCGCGGTCAGGCGGAAGACCAGGATGCCCTTCTCGCGCGCGACCAGCGTGCAGTCGCCGCCGTCCATCACCAGCCCCAGCGTCGTGGCCGCGTAGCCGCGCTTGACCATCGCCGCCGTCGTTTCGCCGCCGACCTCCTCGTCGGCGGTGAAGATGACGCCGATGCCAACGGGCGCGTCCTTGAGCCGAACGAGCGCCTCCGCGACGGCGACGGCATTGCCGAGGTCGTCGGAGGAGCCGCGCCCGTAGAGCCAGCCGTCCTGAATCGTCGGCGTGAACTGCTCCTCGTCGGCGGGGACGACATCGAGATGGACATTGAGGATGACCTCCTGCACCTTGCCAGGGCGGTTCGAGGCGAAGAGCACCTTGCGGTCCCCGCACTGCTCAAAGACGAGGTTCGCGATGCCGCGCGCGGCCAGCCAGTCGCGCATGCACTCCTGCGAGCGGCCGACCGCCGCCGCGTCATGCGACACCGCGCGGTTCCGAATCAATTGCTGCAGCAATTCCACATAGTCCTTCATGGTTCTTCCTCCTGTGAAAAGGCCAGGCGCACGGCGGCTTCCCCGTCGGCGACCCGACCGAACTCCGCCCGGCACACGCCAGGCACCCAGATGATCTCGTCCCCCGCCAGCACCACTGGCCAGCCAGCCCGCCACTCCCGCAGCAATCCCGCGTCGGTGAACAAATCCTGCAATTTGCGGTGATGCGTGCCGCCGAACGGCCGCATGCGGTCGCCCGCGCGCCAGCCCCGAACGGTCAGTTCCCCTGGCAGCGCCGACGCCGCGAACCGCTCCGACACCCCCTCCCCGTCCAGCGCCAGCATCCCCGCCTGGATGCGCCGCGGCGCCCGCCGCCAATTCCAGGTCAGTTCCTGCAGCGGCTCCAGTTCCTCGGGCACCAGCCGAAGCCCCTTCGCCTCGACCAGCAGCGTCCGCCCGCCCCCCAGCGGCGCCCGCCACGTCCCGCTGCGATGTCCCAAATACCCGCGAATGCGCCCCAGCGTCGCCCGCGAGGGCGGCACGGGCAATCCCAGATACTGCCGCAAAGCGCGCGCCTGTACGGCTGGCGCCAGCGCCGCCCACTCGGCCGACGTGGGAGACGGGTGGGCCTCCAGCCACGCCGAGGCCTGCCCCTCGATGTATGCGGCGTCCTCGCCAAGCGCCTCCAGCGACGCCAGCATCCCCGAGTCCCCCCGAAGGATTTCGCGCGCCAGCGGCAGCAGCCGATTGCGGATGGCATTGCGGCGGCAGCCGCACTCCGCATTGGTCGCATCCACGCGCCAGTCGCAGACGCCCTTCCCCCGCAGATATTCCTCCAGTTCCGCCTTGCGGCACCAGAGCAGCGGCCGCAGCAGCGTCAGGCCATTGGCGAGGCGGCGTTCACGCCGCAGCCCAGTGAGGCCGCTGGCGTTGGAACCGCGCCCCAGCCGCAGGAACAACTCCTCCAGGCAGTCGTCGGCGTGGTGCGCGAGAAAGACCGGCCTGCCCTCGGCGAGCCGCACCCACGCTTCCAGCCGCAGCCGCCGCGCCGCCGTCTCGACGGATTCCCCAGGACGCATCGCCTCGCGCACGTGCAGGTCCACGCGCCGAAACGGGATCTTCCGCTTCGCGCAGAAGCCGCGGCACCATTCCGCGTCGGCCTCGGCGGCCTCCCCGCGCAGATGATGCTGGAAATGCACCGCAGTCACCCGCCAGCCCCGACTGCGAAGCGCCAGAAGCAGCGCCGTGCTGTCCGCGCCGCCCGAGAAGCCGACAAGCGCCGCCTGCGGCACCCCCACGTCTCGGATGGCATCCTCTGGCGACATCGATGATCCCTTGAATCCCTTCCGCGCTACTCGATGTTCATGATCTGCTCGCGGATCTTCGAGAGTTCGATCTTCATCGCGAGCGCCTCTCCGGAGATCGAGAGGTCCGAGGTCTTGGCCGAAAGCGTGTTGACCTCGCGGTTCATCTCCTGCCCCAGGAAGTCCAGTTCACGCCCAGGGTCGCCGTCGCTCTCCAGCAGTTCAAAATACTTGACCAGATGGCTCCGCAGGCGCACCGTCTCCTCGTTGATGTCCGACTTGTCCGCATAGAAGCACAGCTCCTTGGCGAGGCGCTCGTCGTCCGGCGCAATCGGCGCGCCCAGCTCCGCCAGCCGCGCCATCAGCCGCGCCTTGAACTCCCGCTGCGCCTCAGGCTCCCGCGCCGCGATCGCCTCCAGATGCGCGCGCACGGCCTCGCCATGCGCGGCCAGGTCCTCCTTCAGACGCAGCCCCTCCGCCTGGCGCGCCTCCAGCAACGCGTCGAGCGCCTGCGCGAGGGCGGGTTCGGCCAGCGCCTTCAGCGGCTCGTAGACGCCCGCCGCGCTGGTGTCGAGCACCCCAGGCACCGCAAGCACGTCGGAGACCCGCACCTCGGGCAGCGCCGCCGCCTCCGCGAGTTCCTTGAGCTCCTTCGCGACGGCCAGCGCCAGCGCCTGGTTGACGCGCCCCGCGCCGCCACCCTGCTCCGCCAGTTGATAGGCGACGGCGACATAGAGACTGCCGCGGGAGAGCCGCGCCTGGATGCCCTGGCGCAGCACGGGTTCCAGCATGGCCAGTTCGCGGGGCAGCGAGAAGCGCATGTCCACCTGCTTGCGGCTGTTGACCGCCGAGATCTCCACCGTCAGCGAACAACCGCCCGCGGCGGCCGTCCCGCGCCCGTAGCCCGTCATGCTCTTCATCGCCGTCTCCTCCCTTACACCGAGAACCGCACGAAGCAGCAGTCCCCGTCCTGCACGATGTATTCCTTGCCCTCGATGCGGAGTTTGCCCGCCTCCTTGGCGGCGTTCCAGCCGTGGTGCGCCATCAGGTCGTCGTAGGAGATGACCTCCATGCGGATGAAGCCGCGCTGCATGTCGGTGTGGATCTTGCCCGCCGCCTCGGGCGCCGTCGCCCCCGCCGTCACCGTCCAGGCGCGCGTCTCGTCGGGGCCAGTGGTGAAGAAGGTGAGATAGTGGAGCATCCGATAGCCAGTGCGGATGATGCGGGCGAGGCCGCTCTCCTCGATGCCCGCGTCCTGCATGAAGACCTCCGCCTCGTCTGGCGAGAGTTCCTGCAACTCCACCTCGAACTTCGCGCAGACGGGAATCACCTCCATCCCATGCTCCTTCGCCTTCGCCAGCAGCGCCTGCGAGAGCGGCTCCTTCCCGAAGCTCTTGTACATCTCCTCGTCGGTGTTCGCGACCACGAAGGCGGGGATCAGCGTCAGCAACTGCATCGACCTGGCGATGCGCGCCTCGTCCGCATTCTCAGGATCCACCTGCGGCAGCTTCCCGTCGTTGAGGGCCGCCGCGAAGCGCTCGGCCAGCTCCAGTTCGAGCTGCGCGTCCTTGTCGGCGTTCTGCCCGCCGCGGAAGCCCTTGCGCGCCTTGGCGAGCTTCTGCTGCAGGAACTCCAGGTCCGCCAGCATCAACTCGGTCAGGATGAGGTCGAGGTCGCGCGCGGGGTCGACCGATTCCTTGACATGGGTGACGTCGGGATCCTTGAAGAGCCGCACCACATGCGCGACCGCGTCGACGCCGCGGATGTTCGAGAGGAACTGGTTGCCCAGCCCCTCCCCCTTGCTCGCCCCCTCCACCAGCCCCGCGATGTCGATGAACTTCATCGTCGCGGGCACCCGCTTCGCCGACTTCTCCAAGTCCGCCAGGGCGTCCATGCGCGGATCAGGCACAGGCACGATCCCCGTGTTCGGCTCGATCGTGCAGAACGGGAAGTTCTCCGCATTCGCCTTGCCGTTCGTCAGGGCGTTGAACAAGGTGGACTTGCCGACATTCGGCAATCCGACAAAACCGCAGGAAAGTGACATGGGTGAAAATTGAAAGTTGAAAATGGAATCTGGCGGCGGAATCGCGGCGCCGACTGCAGGCGGCGCCGCACGGGGATCCGCTGCTATTTCTTGTCCTTGTCACCGCCGAAGAGGCCCTTCACCGCATCCGCGGCGCCCTTGGCGGCATCCTTCGTGGCGTCCACCGCCTTTCCAGCGGCCTCGCCGACCGCCTTGATGCCCGCTTCACCCCACTCCTTGATCCGCTTGGCCGCCGCGACGACCGCGTCGCCGACCGACGTGCAGATCGTGGTCAGGATCTCGCAGGTCGCGTCGACCATCGAGGTGCCCTCGGGCTTCTCCTTGCCGATGTCCTTGATCTCGATGTCCGGCAGCGGAATCGGCAGCGCGTTGTTGCCAGTGACCTTGCTGGCGAGGCGGATCTTGCCGTCCGTCACCCGCACCAGGTCGATGACCACCTTCTTGCCTGGCTGCTTCGGCTCCTCGGCAGGCTTGGCCGCCTCGGCGGGCTTCTCCTCCTTCGCGGGCCCCTTGGACTCCTTGATGTGATTCAGGATCGACTGGACGTTGGAATCGCTGAAGCCGCCCATCTCGTAGGTGATCTGCGGCTCGCGGATCGTGATCTCGCGGATCTGGATCTTGTCCGAGAAGAGCGACCGCATGTTCAGGTTCACGTAGATCTCGCCGACCTCCATGATGGTCGGCGTCTCGAACTTCTCGGCGTTGTTCTTGGGGTCGAAGTCCTGCACGTTGCCAGGGTTGCCCACCTTGAAATTGCGGATGGTCAGACGCCCCGTGAAGAGGTTCAGGCTCACATCCTCGACGTCGATCTTGTCCTTCAGCACGTTCTTCCCGACATAGTCGGTCACCTGCTTCACCACTGGCGTCAACGCGAAATGCAGCACCGCCAGCACAATCACCAGCAGCACCGCCAGAACCCCGACCAGCCACGCCGCGATCTTCAGCGACAACTTCACGCCTTTGCTCATGCTCTTCTCTCCTCTCTTGGATTGACTTGGTTCTTGAAAAAACTATCGCACAAATCTCCGATGCGGGCTCTTCCCCAGCGAGCACACGAGCTCGTAGGGGATGGTGCCGACCAGCCCCGCCAGTTCCGCCGCGTCGATGCGCTCCTCCCCCTGGCGCCCCAGCAGCACGACCTCGTCGCCTGGCTTCGCCTCAGGCACCTGCGTCACATCCGCCATCAGCATACCCATGCAGACGCGCCCCCGAATCGGGCAGCGCCGCCCGCCGACCAGCACCGAGGCGCGGTTACCCAGCGCCCGCGGATAGCCGTCCGCATAGCCGACTGGCACCACCGCGATGCGCGCGCCCTCGGGCGGCACCTGCCAGGTGCCGCCGTAGGAGACCTTCTCCCCGCCTGGAATCCGCTTCAGCGAAGTGATGCGGCTGCGGAAACTCATCACCGGCCGCATCTCCAGTTCAGGATGCCCCGCGACCTGGCCGTAGCCATAGAGGATGACGCCTGGCCGCACAAACTGGAACTCTGGCGCCGCGTTCGCCATCATCCCAGGCGCCGCGCACAGATGCACCTCGTTCGCCTCTGGCGGCAGCATCTTCGCCACCGCCCGAAACCGCTCGACCTGCACCGCCGTCTGCGGCGACGACGGGTCGTCCGCCGAAGCCAGGTGCGAGAAGGCGCCGCAGAGCCGCACGCCTGGCAGCCGCCGCATGAGTTCCAGCACCTCGGGCACCTCGTCGGGGAAGAAGCCCAGGCGGCTCATTCCAGTGTCGATCTTCAGGTGGCAGTCGAAGCGCTTGCCATGCGCCACGCCATACGCCGAGAGCGCCTCCAGGTTCTCGCGGCTCCAGACCGCCAGCGCGCAGTCCCCCAGTTCCGCCGCCAGCGGGATCTCCTCGGTCAGGCTCCCCTCCAGCAGAAACAGCCGCCCCGACACCCCCGCCGCGCGCAATGCCTGCGCCTCCTCGACCAAGAACACGCAGAAGTGCCTGCACCCCAGCGCCGAAAGCGAGCGCGCGACCTCCACCGCCCCATGGCCATACGCATCCGACTTGATCACAGGACACAGCGTCTTCCCTGGAAACCCCTTCTGCAGCCGACGGTAGTTCTCCTCCAGCGCCAGCAACGATACCACTGCTTCCGAATGTGCCATGATGCATCCCCTCCTTGTCAATCCAGCGGCCGCGCGTTCACCTTCTGCGCCTCGAAGATGCCGTAGTAGGCCAGCAGGCGCGTGCAGAAGTCATGGTAGCCGGGCGTCGCGCCCGCCAGCCAGGTCTTCTCGGCGAGGGCGCACAGCCTCGGGAAGGCCATGTACTCCTGCTGCGCGGCGTCGGGGATGTACTCCGCCCACAACTGCGCCTGCGCCCCCAGGATCGCGTCGCGCTCCTGCTGCGTCCACTTGCTGTCGAGCACCTCGAAACGGTAGGCCTTCTCCAGGGAGATGTCGCCGCCGATCGCGAGCGGCTCGTGGCGCGGGTCGGCCTGGTAGTAGTCGAAGTAGGTGTACGCGTGCGGGGTGAGGACGATCGCGCGCCCCATCCGCGCCGCGTCCTGGCGGACGGTGCTGTTCTCGCCGTCGTGCCAGTTCATGATCGCGGCGTCCCTCGGCATCTCGGGGTTGAGGATGTCGTCCCAACCGATGGTGCGGCGCCCGAGGGTCGCGAGATAGGCGCCGATCTCGTTGGTCATCCACTGCTGGAGTTCCTCCTCGTCGCGGACCCCCTTCTCGGCCATGATCCGCTGCACCTCGTGGCAGATCTTCCATTCGTCCTTGCGCGCCTCGTCCCCGCCGATGTCGATGAAGCGCGCGGGGAAGAGGTCAACCACCTCGGCGAAGACATCCTTCAGGAAGGCCATCGTGGATTCGCGCGGGGAGAGGATGTTGTAGCTGATGCCCCAGCAGTCGCGCACCTCCAGGCGGTGCGCGGGGTAGTTGCCCAGTTCGGGATACGAGGCGATCGCCGCCACCATGTGGCCAGGCAGGTCGATCTCGGGAACCACCATGATCCCGCGCTTCGCCGCGAAAGCCACGATCGCGCGGATGTCGTCCTGCGTGTAGAAGCCCGTGTGCGGCGTCTCGTCGTATTTGAGCGGACGGTCATACGAATGGCCCGACTGCGTGCGCGGACGCGTCCCGCCGACCTCGGTCAGCTTCGGGTACTTCTTGATTTCCAGCCGCCACCCCTGGTCGTCGGTCAGATGCAGATGCACCACGCTCAACTTCAGCTGCGCCGCCAGCTCGATCATCCGGCAGGTCTGCTCCACCGAGAAGAAGTGCCGCGCGGAATCAAGCATCACCCCGCGCCAGCGCACCGACGGCGAATCCTCGACGAGCGCGCACGGCAGCCGCCAGTGCGCCCCGATCTTCACGGTGTCGGCGTAGATGCCCTGCCCGAAAAGCTGCCGCAGGGTCTGGATGCCGCGTACCAGCGCGATGCACGAGGCGCCTGAAAGCGACACGCCCTCCGCGCCGATCTCCAGCCGATGGCTCTCGTCGTAGAACCCCGCCTCGTCCTGCGCATCCGCCCCAGTCACCGCGAGGGCGAGATCGCCCTTGCGGGGCGCGCCCTCCGCGACTGGCAGCGCATAGCCCGTCGCGGGGCGCAGATACTCAGCCAGCAGTTCCGCCGCGGGGCGGGCCGCCCCCTCGGCGACAATGCGCGCCTCGGGAATCAGTTGGAAAAAGCCTTCCCGCGTCTCGACCAGGCGCGGCTGCGGAATGATGTTCAGTTTGGACATGGTTGCAGAAAGGTGGATTTGGACAAAAAAAACGGCGTGGACACGAATGTAATGCCGCTTCCCCGTTTTTCGCGCCGTCCCGCACACTTTTGACGCGCATTCGGCAAATCCCGCGGCAGCGGATACATTGTGGGAAATCTCCCTTGCCCGCCCCCCGAATATGCTCACGCACCTCCTGCAAAGCAATGCCATCGGCGTGTTTCCAGAACTCGACGACACCGCCTTCGTCCATCTGGTCAACCATCGGCTCGCCACCCGCTCCATGCCGCCGCTCCCCGAGGCGCTGCGGGACGCCCCGTCCACCCCGCGCCTGGATCTCCTGCGCAAGGCGACCTGCAACCCCCGCCCGTCCCCCCGCTATCACCGCCTCCCCGAGGACGCCTCCCAGTCTCAGCGGCTGTTCTTCCGCGCGGCCCATTTCTGCCCCATGGAGGACCAGCGCGGACTGCCCATCCGCACCGTCGGACTCTTCAACCTGGCGGAGGAGCCATGCGTGGCGGCCTTCACCGCCGCGGAAATCGACCTCCCGAACATCCGCGCCTGTCACTGGACCGACGTCTGGACGGGCGAGGAAGGCATGCTCGACGGAGCCTTCCAGACCACCCTCCCCCCGCATGGTTCGCGCCTCCTCGCCATCAACGAGGACGCCCCCGCCCAGCTCCTCGACGCCGACGCACGGGTCCGCGCCGCCACCCTCGACGGCAATCGGCTGACCCTCCTGTTCGACGACGCGTGCACCGCCTCGCTCACCTTCCGCACCCCGCCACGCGCCCTCGCCATCAACGCGACTCCCTGCGCCCTTCCCTGCGACGAACGCTTCCTCCAGATCCGCCTCCCCGCCCACGCCACCCTCGACGCAGACTTCTGACCGCCCCACTCGCGGCATCCCTTCAATCCCTTCAATCCCTTCAATCCCTTCAATCCCTTCAATCCCTTCAATCCCTTCAATCCCTTCAATCCCTTCAATCCCTTCAGTCCCTTCCGTCCCTTCCGTCCCTTCCGTCCCTTCCGTCCCTTCCGTCCCTTCCGTCCCTTCAATCCCTTCAATCCCTTCAATCCCTTCCGTCCCTTCCGTCCCTTCCGTCCCTTCAATCCCTTCAATCCCTTCAATCCCTTCAATCCCTTCAATCCCTTCAATCCCTTCAGTCCCTTCAGTCCCTTCCGTCCCTGTTGTCCCTCTAATCTTATTGCATGTGCTATATTTTCCGAAACGCCCGACCATTGCGGGCGACGGCGCAACCAGCCATTCATGGGAGATTCCGCCTTTGCGGAATCCAGGACACACACAATGTTCGTCGACAGAGCAAAAATCCGCGTCGCGGCCGGCCACGGCGGCTCAGGCTGCATGAGTTTCCGCCGCGCCAAGTTCATCCCCAAAGGCGGCCCCGACGGCGGCGACGGCGGCAAGGGCGGCAATGTCATCATTGTCTCCTCCCACCGCGAATCCAGCCTCATCGACCTGCGCTTCCAGCCCGAATGGAAGGCCGAGCGCGGCGTCGACGGCGCGGGGCAGCAGATGACGGGGCGCAACGGCGCCGACTGCCGCATCACCGTCCCCCTCGGCACCCTCGTCTTCGACGCCGACACCGACGAACTGCTCTGCGACCTCAAGGAGGAGGGCCAGGAATTCCTCGTCTGCAAGGGCGGCAAGGGCGGCAAGGGAAACATCCACTTCGCCACGCCCACCAACCGCGCGCCGCGCGAGTTCACCCCAGGCACCGACGGCGAAAGCCGCAACCTCGAACTCGAACTCAAGCTCATCGCCGACATCGGCCTGGTCGGATTCCCCAACGCAGGCAAGTCCACCCTGCTGCGCGAGGTCTCCAAGGCCCACCCGAAGGTCGCCCCTTACCCCTTCACCACCCTCAACGCCAACGTCGGAATCGTCGAACTCCCCGACTACCGCCGCATGACCATCGCCGACATCCCCGGCCTCATCGAGGGCGCCCATGACAACGTCGGCCTCGGCGAGGCGTTCCTCCGCCACATCGAGCGCTGCCGAATGTTCTGCTACGTCCTCGACATGGCAGGAGTCGACGGCCGCGACCCCGTCGAGGACCTCCGCATCCTCCGCGCCGAACTCGAGGCCTACGAACCCGGCATGTCCAAGTGGCCCTTCGTCATCCTCGCCAACAAGATGGACATCCCCGAGGCCGAGGAGAACCTGAAGCGCCTCCGCGAATCCGAGCCCCCTGGCACCGACATCGTCCCCGCCATCGCCGAACTCAAGGAGGGCCTCCCCGAACTCATCGCCCTCCTCGACCAGCGCCTCCAGCAACTCCCCCCGCCCGACGACAACGCCACCCGCCGCATCCTCGCCAAGCACCACCGCTCCCTCAAGTCCGCCGACGAACTCCACGGCGGCGACAGCAGCTTCCAGGGCTGGGACGACGACCGCTGAACCCATGCCACCGCATCCCGTCATCTGGATCAGCCTGGCCGCCTTCGCCGACACCGCCGCCGTCGTCGGCATGGCCCTGAGCCACCGCCACTTGAAGCGGCACGCCCGCCCAGGGGAATCCTGGCTCGGGCACCTCTGGCAGGAGCCGCTCCTCGGCCTCGCCGTCACCATGGGCGCCTTCCTCTTCGCCCTCTTCTGCCTCGGCGGCGCCCTCGCCATACCCACCGCCCTCGCCGTCGCCATCGCGACCGCCCTCTGCACCAGCTTCGGCGCCTACAACCGCGCCCGCGTCGACGCCCCGCCTGAAGCCCGCCTCGCCATCGCCGCCTTCGCCGCCTGCAACGCTCTGCTGCTCGTGAGCACCCTCGCCACCGCCTCCCTGCTCTATCTCCTCCTCGTCCGCCAGGCGCCCTGACTTTCCTTCCCTACACCAAAAAACCATACACAGGAGAAAACACCATGTACGTTGGCCGCATCGTCGCCATTGGCCGCACCGCCGCAGGATTCGGCGCCGCCCTCTACCGCGTCTCCTCGCGCTCCTTCCCCAACCGCCAGTCCGTCCAACTGGCCAACTCCATCGCCATCGTCCCCAAGCCGGGCTTCGAGAGCGACATCCAGAAGAACCCCTACATCGCCTACAACTGCCTGCGCCTCCCCGGCAGCTACGCCGTCGTCTCCAACGGCTCCCAGACCGACCCCGTCGCCGAAAAGATCGCCGCCGGCCTCCCGCCGCGCGACGCCCTCGCCTCCGTCATGCTCGCCCTCGACTACGAGCATGTCTCCCTCGACACCCCGCGCATCACCGGCGTCGTCACTCCCGACGGCGAAAAGGGCTGGCTCGCCATCGTCCGCAAGGACGCGCTCCTCGTGCGCGAGTTCGCGCTGAAGCCCGGCGAGGCCTACTACGTCTGCACCTACGAGCGCAACGAGCCCTGCGCCGCGCAGCACGACCCCGCCTTCACCGCCGCCACCGCCCAGGAGGCCTGCGCCTTCATCCTCGGACAGGGCGTCTTCGCCGACTTCGAACGCCCCGTCTCCGCCGCCGCCGCCGTCGCAGGCCCCGACGGAAAGTTCCAGACCGCCATCCAGTAGGACGACCATGGCCACGCCCTCCATCCTGCTCCTCAACGGACCCAACCTCCAGCTGCTCGGACAGCGCGAGCCAGGCATCTACGGCACCGACACCCTCGCCTCCATCGAG
>JAEEXV010000277.1 GCA_016287975.1 Lentisphaeria bacterium
GACCTGGCCCGTTCGCGTGCCGATTCCCTGCTACAAGGAGAAGCTGCTGCCTGAGGAGCCGATGGTGACGCAGGTGCGCACCATCGACACCTTCTTCCCTGTTGCAAAAGGCGGGACATTCTGCACGCCAGGGCCTTTTGGCGCGGGAAAGACTGTCTTGCAGCATGCGCTCTCGCAGCGTTCGGAGGCGGATGTGGTGATCGTGGCGGCCGTCGGCGAACGCGCCGGCGAGGTCGTCGAGATCCTGCAGGAGTTCCCCGTGCTGGAAGACCCGCGCACGGGAAGAAAGCTCATCGACCGCACCATCATCATATGCAATACGAGTTCCATGCCCGTGGCCTCCCGTGAATCCTCCATCTACACAAGTGTCACGTTGGCAGAATATTACCGCCAGATGGGCCTCAACGTGCTGCTGCTGGCCGACTCGACTTCGCGGTGGGCGCAGGCGTTGCGCGAGGAGTCCGGCCGTCTGGAGGAGATTCCAGGCGAGGAGGCCTTCCCCGCCTATCTGGAATCGCTTGTGGCGGCCTTTTACGAGCGTGCGGGGCTTGTGCGCCTGAACAACGGCGAGCGCGGCTCCATCACCATCTGCGGCGCGGTCTCTCCCGCCGGCGGCAACTTCGAAGAGCCTGTCACGCAGGCCACGCTGAAGGTCGTCGGCGCCTTCCTGGCGCTTTCGCGCGACCGCGCCAACGCCCGCCGCTACCCCTCCATCTCGCCGCTGGACTCGTGGAGCAAATACAGCAGCGTCGTTCCGGCCAATCAGGTGGCGGTCGCGCGGGGCATCCTGCGCGTCGGCAACGAGGTCAACCAGATGATGAAGGTCGTCGGCGAGGAGGGAACACCCATCTCCGACTTCGTCACCTACCTCAAGAGCGAGTTCCTGGACGCGGTCTATCTGCAGCAGAACACCTTCGACGCGGTGGACAGCGCCTGCACGGCGGAGCGCCAGCAGCATGTCTTCAAGGTGCTGCTCGACATCCTGAACCACACCTTCGACTTCGAGGACAAGGGCGCCGCGCGCACCTATTTCGCCAACCTGCGGCAGGCCTTCATCGACTGGAACTACGTCCCGTGGGGGACGCCCGAGTTCGCCGCCGCCGAGGAGAAGGTCGTCGCAATGCTCAAATAGTACAGTACCTTAATAATATAGGACACGAACATGAAGAAGCTCTACCACCGCATCATCCAGATCAGCGGCAACGTCATCACCCTGGAGGCCGAGGACGTGGCCAACGGCGAGCTGGCCGAGGTCCGCAGCGGCAGCAGCAGCTCGCTGGCGCAGGTCATCCGCCTGGCCGGCCGGCGCGTGTCGCTACAGGTCTTCGCGGGGGCGCGCGGCGTCTCCACCGATTCCGAGGTGCGCTTCCTTGGGCGCCAGATGCAGGTCTCCGCCTGCGACGACCTGCTGGGGCGCATCTTCACGGGCAACGGCGCGCCGCGGGACAACGGCCCCGCCCTGACGGAGCACATGACGGACATCGGCGGCCCCTCCGTCAATCCCGCCAACCGCATAATCCCCCGCAAGATGGTGCGCACGGGAATCCCCATGATCGATGTCTTCAACACCTTGGTGGAGAGCCAGAAGCTGCCTATCTTCTCCGTGCCTGGCGAACCCTACAACCAGCTCTTGGCGCGCATCGCCATGCAGGCTGAGGTCGACGTGATCGTCCTGGGCGGCATGGGCCTCAAGTACGACGACTACCTCTACTTCAAGAACACACTGGACAAGGAGGGCGCGCTGCCGCGCACCGTCATGTTCATCCACACCGCCTCCGACCCCACCGTCGAATGCACGCTGGTGCCCGACATGGCGCTGGCCACCGCCGAGTTCTTCGCCGTCCAGCGCCACAAGCGCGTCCTCTGCCTCCTGACGGACATGACCAACTTCGCGGACGCGCTGAAGGAGATCGCCATCACGATGGAGCAGATCCCCTCCAACCGCGGCTACCCCGGCGACCTCTACAGCCAGCTGGCCTCGCGCTACGAGAAGGCGGTCCAGTTCTCCGGCGAGAACGCCGGCTCCATCACCGTCCTGGCGGTCACCACCATGCCGGGCGACGACGTGACGCACCCCGTGCCCGACAACACGGGCTACATCACGGAGGGGCAGTTCTACCTCTCCGGCGGCCGCATCGAGCCCTTCGGCTCCCTCTCCCGCCTGAAGCAGCAGGTCAACAGCCGCACGCGCGACGACCACCGCACCCTGATGGACACCATGATCCGCCTCTACGCCGAATACAAGGACGCGCTGGAGAAGCAGTCCATGGGCTTCCGCATGAGCCAGTGGGACGAGAAGCTGCTCAAATACGGCGCGCTCTTCGAGGCGCAGATGATGGATCTGCAGGTCAACATCCCGCTGGAGGAGGCGCTGGACCGCGGCTGGAAGATCCTGGCCGAGTGCTTCGAGCCCAACGAGACTGGCGTCAAGACCGAGATGCTCAACCAGTACTGGCCCAGGAAATAGCGCTGGACGTCGCGACCGATGGCGAAGATCAAACTCACCAAGAATGAACTGAAGCAGCAGCGGGATGCGCTCAAGCGCTTCCAGCGCTATCTGCCGACCCTGCAGCTGAAGAAGCAGCAGTTGCAGCTGGAGGTGCGCCAGACCCGCGAGGAACTCTCGCGGCTGGAGGCGGAGCGGCAGGCCGATCTCGACGCGCATGCGGGCGAACTGGCGCTCTATGCGGGCGTGGAGGAGGCATCCTTCGCGGAACTGCTGTCGGTGCAGTCGTGGACGGTTGGGGTGCGCAACATCGCGGGCACGGACGTGCCAGTGCATGCGGGGCTGGAGTTCACGCACGGCGAGGCGGACCTCTTCGCGGCGCCGCTGTGGCAGGACGACCTCCTGGCGCTGGTGGAGCGGCAGACGGCGATGCGCCTGAAGCGCCGCCTGGTGGCGGAGCAGCTGGAGTGCATCGAGGCGGAGCTGCGGACGGTGACGCAGCGGGTCAACCTCTTCGAGAAGGTCAAGATCCCGGACGCGCAGGAGAACATCCGTCGCATCAACATCTACCTGGGCGACCAGCAGACCAACTCGGTCGGCCGCTCGAAGATCGCGAAGGCCAAGTGCCAGGTGCGCGATGCGGAGACAATGTAGTTTTTCCCTGGAAGTGCAGCCATGATCGAAACGATGAAGAAAACCACGGTTGTCTGCCTGGCCGAAGACCAGCGGCAGTCGCTGCGCGTGCTCCAGGGACTGGCGGCGGTGCATGTCGCCTCGGCGGCGGCCCCTTCCTCGGCGCGGCTGGACGAACTGCGGCGCCGTCTGGAGCAGTTGACGGGCGCGCTCAACCGCCTGCGCGGCCGCAAACTCCCGAAGGGCTATGCGCCAAAGCGGGCGGCGGCGTCGGATGGCGCCGCGTGCCTGGAGCAGGTGCTTGCGGCGCTGGAGTGCGTGCGCACCTCCGAGGAGCGCGCGCGCCAGTTGGCGCAGGCCATACGGCAGCTGGAGCCGTGGGGGCAGTTCGACGACGGCACGCTGGCGCGCCTGGAGGCGCACGGCTGGCATTCCGCGCTGTGCTGCTGCGGGGCGAAGGAGAAGGTGGCGTTGCCTGACGGGGCGCTGGCCTTCGACGTGGCCGTGAAGGACGGGCGGCGGCATTTCCTGGTGCTTTCCCAGGACGACCTCGCCTCCACCGCGCTCCCGCTGGCGCTCTTCCCGCAGGGGCGGGATCTGGGGGCGCTGCGCCGCGAGGCGGCGGAGTGCCGCGCCCGCGCCGCCGAGGCGGAACGCGAACTGGACGACCACGCCGCGCAGGACATTCCGATGCTGGAGGCCGAGGCGGCGAAACTTCAGGAGGAACTGGGGTTCGAGCGCGTCTGCGAGGGCATGGGGAAGGCGGGCGAGCGCCTGGTCTGGCTTTCTGGCTACGTCCCCGTCTCGCGGCTGGACGAGGTGCGCGAGGCGGCGCGTTCGCACGGCTGGGCGATCCGCTACGAGGAGGTGTCCGAAGACGACGCGGAGGTGCCGACGAAACTGGTCATCCCGAAGCCCTTCCGCATGGCGCAGGTGGTGCTGGACTTCATCGGCATCGTGCCTGGCTACCGCGAGGTGGATGTCTCGGTCTCGCTGCTGGTCTTCCTCGCGCTCTTCTGCGGCATGCTGGTCGGCGACGCTGGCTACGGCGCGCTCTTCACGGCGGCGAGCCTGTGGTACTACCGCGGGGCGCGGAAACTCGGCGACGCGAAACTCGCCGAGTCCTTCAAGCTGCTGCTGGTGATGTCGCTCTGCATCCTGGGCTGGGGGGCGCTGACAGGCAGCTGGTTCGGGCTGCAGGCGCCAGGCGTGCCGTGGTTCACGCAGGACAAGAACAACGAGCACATCCAGCTCTTCTGCTTCTTCCTGGGCGCGGGGCACATGGCTCTGGCGCACCTGTGGAAGGCGAAGCTCTCGCACGGCTGGCGGGACCGCCTGGCGAATGTCGGCTGGGCCCTGTTCCTGTGGGCGAACTTCTTCACCGTCAAGGGCATGCTGATCGACGGCACCTTCGGGGACTTCACCGTGCCCAAGTGGCTGTACATCGTCGGCACCGCGCTGATCCTGACCTGCGGCATCAACTGGCTCTCGGTCAACGAAATCATCAATTCCCCGTTCACCTTCATCAACAGCTTCGGCGACCTCCTGAGCTACATCCGCCTCTTCGCGGTGGGCCTCTCCAGCCTCGAAATCGCCAAGGCCTTCAACGTGATGGGCGTCGGCATCTGGAGCGGCAACCGCTGGCTGATCCCCGTCGGGGTGCTGGCGCTGGGAATCGGGCATGCCCTGAACATCGCCCTCGCGGTGATGGGCGTGCTGGTCCACGGAATCCGACTCAACACCCTCGAATTCTCCAGCCACATCGGACTGGAGTGGAGCGGAAGGCCATACCGCCCGTTCCGATGAAGGGACCAAAGGGACCAAAGGGACTGAAGGGACCAAGGGACCGAAGGGACCAAAGGGACCAAAGGGACTAAGGGACCGAAGGGATTCAGCGAGGGGGGATTCGCTTTTTTGTCGGTGTCGTCATTCAACCATCCAACCCAATCGAAGGAGTGTAAACCATGATTCAACCTGAAACTGCCAA
>JAEEXV010000278.1 GCA_016287975.1 Lentisphaeria bacterium
AGGGGATGTCGGTTCGGTGGAAGTGCAGGTCGCGCTGCTGACCGGCCGCATCAAGGAACTGACCGAGCACATGAAGGTGCACAAGAAGGATTTCAGCAGCCGCAAGGGCCTGGTCGCGCTGGTCAACCAGCGCCGCAGCCTGCTGCGCTACCTGTCGAAGAATGACTATGCGCGCTACAGCGCCCTGATCAGCAAACTCGGTCTGCGCCGTTAATCGGCCGGCCGCAACAGCAGGGAGTCTGCAAGCATGAGCATAGAGAACATCAGCATAGAAATCGGCGGCGGCCGCACGATTTCCATTGAGACGGGCAAGATCGCGTTGTTGTGCAACGGCTCGGTGGTGGTCCGCCAGGCGGACACCACGGTGCTGGTCTGCGCCGTGGCGGCCAAGCCGCGCGAAGGCATCGACTTCTTCCCGCTTTCCGTCGAATACCGCGAGCGCTTCGCCGCGGCGGGCAAGATCCCGGGCGGCTACTTCAAGCGCGAAGGGCGTCCGACCGAGAAGGAGATCCTGACGGCGCGCATGACCGACCGTCCGCTGCGCCCGCTCTTCCCCGACGGCTTCAACAACGAGGTCCAGATCGTCTCGACGCTGCTGTCGGCGGACGGGAAGTACGAGGCCGACGTGCTGTCGATCCTCGGCGCCTCGGCGGCGATGGCGGTCTCCGACATCCCGTGGAACGGCCCCGTCGGCGCGCTGCGCGTCGGGCGCATCAACGGCGAGTTCATCGCGAACCCCTCGAACGACGAGATCCTCCAGTCCGACATCGACCTGGTCTACTCTGGCGTCGCGGGCAAGGCGATCATGATCGAGGGCTCCGCCAAGGAGATCTCCGAGGAGGAGATGCGGGACGCGATGGTCTTCGCGGACGGCATCATCCAGAAGCAGATCGCGGCGATCCGCGAACTGGCCGCGAAGGTCGCGAAGCCCAAGTTCGAGTATGTCTCGAACCTGCCCTCCGCCGAGTTCCTCGCCGCCACCGAGGAGTTCGTCGGCAACCGCCTCGCCGAGGCGGTCTGCGCCCCCGACAAGCTGACCCGCCAGAACCAGGAGAACGCCTTGCTGGCCGAGTACAACGCCGCCGTCCCGCCGAAGTTCGCGGCGGAGGACGGGACGCTGCCGAACGCGGCGCTGGCGTGGGAGATCGTCAAGGAGAAGGTGATCCGCAATCTGGTGCTGGAGAAGAAGCAGCGCCAGGACGGCCGCGCGCTGGACGAGATCCGTCCGATCACCTGCGAAGTCGGCGTGCTGCCAGTGGTGCATGGCTCGGCGCTGTTCAAGCGCGGCGACACGCAGGCGCTGGTGACGGCGACGCTGTCGGGCACGAGCGACGCGCAGGAATACGACGTGATCGCGGGCGGGCCGAAGTCGAAGAACTTCATCCTGCACTACAACTTCCCGAACTTCTGCACGGGCGAAGTCGGGCGCTACGGCTCGACCGGGCGCCGCGAGATCGGCCATGGCGCGCTGGCGGAGCGCTCGCTGCGCCAGGCGATGCCGAGCGTGGAGAAGTTCCCGTACACGGTGCGCGTGACCAGCGAGATCATGGGGTCGAACGGCTCCAGTTCGATGGCCTCGGTCTGCGGCGGCTCCCTCGCCCTGATGGACGCGGGCGTGCCGGTCTCGGACGCGGTGGTGGGCATCTCCATCGGGCTCGTCACGGGCACCGACCATCGGGAGTTCCTGACCGACATCATCGGCAGCGAAGACCACTACGGCGACATGGACTTCAAGGTCGCAGGCACGCAGAAGGGCATCACGGGCTTCCAGCTCGACCTCAAGATCGCGGGGCTGGACCTCGACGGGATGTACCAGGCGATGCTGCGCAACAAGGAGGCCCGCGCCCGGATCCGCGCCATCATGGCGGCGTGCATCGCGCAGCCGCGCGAGCAGCTGGCTCCGACGGCGCCGCAGGTGCTGTCACTGCGCATCAACCCCGAGAAGATCGGCGCGCTGATCGGCCCTGGCGGCAAGAACATCCGCGGCATCCAGGAGCGCACGGGCGCGCAGATCAACGTCGAGGAAGACGGCACGGTGCAGGTCTTCTGCTCCAACCGGGCGGCGCTCGACCAGGCGAAGTACGAGATCGAATCGCTGACTGGCGAGGTCGAGATCGGCAAGATCTACAAGGGCAAGGTGAAGACCGTCAAGGACTTCGGCGCCTTTGTCGAGATCATGCCCGGCCAGGAGGGGATGGTCCACATCTCCGAGCTGGCGGACTACCGCGTCAAGACGGTCGAGGACATCTGCAAGGTCGGGGACGAGATCACGGTCAAGGTCATCGACATCGACGACCGCGGCCGCGTGCGGCTCTCCCGCAAGGCGGCGCTCGCCGAGATGTAAGGGTTCGTGGCGCGTCGGGACACCTGGCGCGCCGAAAGTCTTCTGAAGACGCTTTCCAAACCATTCCAGCAACAGAGGAAACCATTACCATGAAAGAGGGCATCCATCCCAAGTATGTGAAGTGCACCGTCACCTGCGCGTGCGGCGCCACCTTCGAGTGCGAGTCCACCGTGCCGAAAGTCTCCATCGGCATCTGCTCCAAGTGCCACCCGTTCTTCACGGGCAAGCAGAAGCTGGTCGACACCGAAGGCCGCGTCGACGCCTTCCGCCGCCGCTACGCGGGCACCCGCGGCGCCGCGATCGCGAACCGCACCGCCGCCGCTCCCAAGAAGTAGCCTTAGGCACGCTTCTCATCCATCGGGCCACGCTGGAGCCGCCTTTGCAATGGGCGCGCTCACATGCGTGGCCCGATTCGTATCGCGAAGGACCCGAGACCCATCTTCGGGACCCCAGACCCGAAACCCAAGACCCATCGGGGACCCGAGACCCCAGACCCCAGACCCATCTTCGGGACCCGAGACCCGAGACTTCAGACCCGACTTCGGGACCCCAGACCCGAGACTTCAGACCCATCTTCGGGGACCCCAGACCCGAAACCCCAGACCCATCTTCCAGGACCCCAGACCCCAGACCCCAGACCCATCTTCCAGGACCCCAGACCCGAGACTTCAGACCCGACTTCGGGGACCCGAGACCCGAGACTTCAGACCCTTCGGGGAGCCGAGCGTTCTGTGCCGGCCCATTCTTGGGCCGGGAAATGCCCCCAGCCCTTCGGGGAGCCGAGCGTTCTGTGCCGGCCCAGATGGGCCGATCCGTTAGGCCACCAGACCTGAGATTTGCCAACGCATGGATATCAGCAGCTACATTGAAAACAGTTCGCATCGGCTGGACGAACTGGAAGGGATTATCGGAAACTTTGACTTCAGCGGCGCGGACAGCAACCGCAAGTTCCAGGAGTTGAACCGCGAATACCAGAAGCTGAAGCGCCTGATGGCGACATGGGGGGAGTCGGGGAAGGTGAAGAAGCAGCTTGCGGAGAACGCGGAGATGCTGGCGGCGGGCGCGGATCCCGAGATGGCGGAACTCATCGAGGAGGAGCAGAAGAGCCTGCAGGAGCGCCAGGCGGTGCTGGAACGTGATCTCAAGAGCCTGATCCTGCCCGCGCACCCGAATGAAGGCAAGGATGTCATTGTCGAGATCCGTCCCGCGGCAGGGGGGGACGAGGAGTCGCTCTTCGCGGGCGACCTCTATCGGATGTATATGCGCTACTGCGAGATCATGGGCTGGCACACGGAGGTCATGGATCTCGCTGAAACGGAAGTCGGCGGCATCAAGAACGTCTCGTTCACGGTGCGCGGGGACGAGGCGTGGAGCCTGCTGCACTTCGAGAGCGGCGTGCACCGCGTGCAGCGCGTCCCCGCGACGGAGATGCAGGGACGCATCCACACCTCGACCGCGACGGTGGCCGTGATGGCCGAGGCGGAGGAGGTCGACTTCGAGTTGAAGCCCGAGGATCTGCGCATCGATGTCTTCCGCTCCTCTGGCGCGGGCGGGCAGGGCGTCAACCGAACCGATTCGGCGGTGCGCGTGACCTATCTGCCGACGGGTGACTTCGTCGCCTCGCAGCAGGAGCGCAGCCAGCACAAGAACAAGGACATCGCGATGCGCATCCTGCGCTCGCGCCTGCTGGAGCGCAAGCAGCAGGAGGAGGACGCGAAGAACGCGGCGGAACGCCGTTCGCAGGTCGGCACGGGCGACCGCTCCGAGAAGGTGCGCACCTACAACTATCCGCAGAACCGCGTCACCGACCACCGCTTCAATATCACGCGCTACGACCTGCCCCGCATCATGGAGGGCAATCTCACCGAACTGCTGGCGGAAATCCGCTCCGCCGACGCGGAACAGCGCCTCGCCCAGGAACTCCACCTGGAACTCTGACGGCCCGCCGTTCTGTGCCTGCCCATTCTTGGGCTGGAGCCCCCGCCGACAACGGCGGGGCACGGAACCCGATGCGGCCCGCCGTCCTGTGCCTGCCCATTCTTGGGCTGGAAATCTCCCGCCGACAACGGCGGGGCACGGAACTGGCATCAAGCGGTGCCTTTTTCAGCGATGGAGGAACAGCCTGCGGCCGAGTATGGTGAGGAGAAGGCCGCCGCGATGGCGCCGTATGGAGAAGAGGCGCTGCAGTCGGGATGGGGCGGGGCGGCTGTTGGGGACGGTCTCGGGATCCGCGATGAGGCGGACGCCGCCGAGTTCCTGGCCAAGCAAGGGATATTCGCGTGGGACGATGAGCGTCGGGTTGCGGGGGGCGAGGATTTTCGCGGTGGCGCCAAACGAGCCTTGGGAGGCGATGATGGCCTGGCATCGGCTGATGGCGTAGAGATCGAGATGCCCGCGGGTGGCGTCCTGGTGCTGCACGACCGTGCAGGGATGGGGGGCGAGCCTCGGGAGGAGTTCCCGTTGGACCCAGGCGGGCTCGTCGGAGAAGAGAAAGAAGCGCGCGCCAGGCAGTTGCGTGGAGGCGCATTGCATGGCCTGGCGGAAATACTCCGCGCGTGGGGGTGCGCCGTACGGCCCGCAGTATTCGGCGAGGTCGCCGCGGCGGATATGGACGGCGCAGGCGGGGCGCTCGGCGATCTGCGCGAGCAATTCGCCGATTTCCGCCAGGTCAGTCGGCTGGAAGGCCTGCTGGAAGAGGCCGCGCAGTTCCAGCAGGATTCGCTGCTGCTCCTCGGGATAGCCGTCGATGTAGACTGGTGGACGGCATTGGTCAAGCGGGCGTCCGTTGCGGGAATGGCGCTCCGCATAGAGGCGGATTTCCTCTGGAGAGGCTTCAGGGAAGTCGAGGGACGGGAAGGCCAGCGGCAGTTCGAACGGGCGCGGGTGCAGGCCGTCCAGGTCGCGCCCGTATTTGCGGAACCACTCCAGGTCGTAGCGAACGGCGGCGCCATTGCGGGCAAACCAGCGTCCGAGGGCGGCGAAACAGATCTGCGAGCAGATGCCGCCGTCCATGCGGATGATGACGAGCGGTTCGGCCATGGTCATTTCATGCGGAGGAGCGCTTCGCGGCCAGTCATGCCGAGGGCGACGCCTCGGGCGGCGGCGGCGGACGAGAGGCGCACGACCTGTGCTTTGAGCATGTCGTCGTAGGAGGAGACGCCAGTCACGATGGCGAGGGCGTCGCCGAACTTCTCGGCGGCATCGAGGCTGATGTAGCCGCAGCCGAGGGCGCCATGCGGCGCGGTGATCACGAGGAGCTTCGCGTGCTCGAAGGGGACGATGGCGGCGGAGAAGGCGTTGCCTTCGATTTCAATGGTGTCCATGGTGGGCTGGGGATTCGTGGGTGGATTGAGGCGGAGCCAGCGGATGCGGCAGGGGACGCCGATGCATAATGTAGCCGTCGCGCGCCCGACTGCCGTCGCATCCCGTGCGCGGTTCAGCCGCTTTCGCCAGGAAGCAGGACGGGCTGGAGCAATTGGGAACTCTCTGGGTTGCCCTGGGCGAGGCGGATGAGTTTCCGCATGGCGAGATGCCCCATCTCCCCGAATGGCTGCGCGACGGTGGTCAGGCGTGGATTGAGCAGATGGGCGAGGGACGAGCCGTCGAAGCCGACGACCTTGACCTCGCGTCCGATGACGACCTGGCGCCGCAGCAGATAGCTGTAGATGGCGGGGGCCATGTAGTCGGTGTCCAGGAAGATGCCCAGGGGATGGTCTGGAGTCAGGTTCGGGCGTCGTCCCCAGAGGGTCTCCAGCAGGGGGGTGATGGCCTTGCCGCCGTTGTGGTCCGCCCTCTCGATGAAGTGGCAATGGACATTGGCGGCGGAGCCCTGCGTCGAAATCGCGTCGATGAATCCAGTGATGCGGTTGCGGCGGTAGCGGGCGGTGCTGCCGAAGACCCAGTATTCGCGGCAGTCGAGGCGCTTCAGATGCTCGCCTGCCAGCCACCCGCCCCGATAGTTGTCGACCTGGAGGGAGACAAACGGGCTCTCCGTTGGGAGATAGCTCTGCAGCAGCACCACGGGGCAGTTCTGGTCCTGCAGCGCCAGGAGCCGCCGCCTGTATTCGCCGTCGGCGTCCTCGTGCGGCAGATAGGCGATGAGCCCCGCCTTGTGGCGGTCCTGCTTCACCTCTTCCGCAAAACGGCGCAGGCTGTCCACGGTGACCTCGGAGTAGACCCGCACTGGCGCCCGCAACAGGTTCGCCTCCTCCATGACCGCTGTAATCAAGTCCAGCATCAGCGACGGAGTATATGGCGGAACCAAAAGACCCAGCAAGGTCAGCGGACGGCGGCGGCTGCGGGCGCGCTCCGACAGATAGCCCACACGTTTCGCCGCCTCGACCACCTTCGACTGCATCGCGGCGGATACCGTGCGGTGCTGCGCCTCGTTCGCGCTCAAGGCGCGCGACGCCACCGCAATCGAACAACCCGCCGCCTGCGCGACATCCAGCAATACAGGGCGTTTCTGGTGGGGGACTGGTTTCATGGCAGCAAGGGATCCAGGGAATGAACGGCGGCGGTGTCCGCGGGGAAAGAATTTGCGATTTGCGGTACAATATACACAAAATTTCAATTCTTTGCGGGATTTTTCCGTTTTTTTGTGAAAAAGTTTCTAAAAAAACATCGGGGGGTTGCATAGTCGGGGAAGTGTGGCTATAATTTGCAGTAAACCAATTTGTTGTTTCGTGATGCCCCTTTGGGAGACCTTGAATGCGTCGTTCACTTTTGCTCTGGCTGGCCTTGTCTGTATTCTGCGGTGCGATGGACTGGTACTCGAACTATGTCCACAATGACGGCTCGCTGCTGGGGCATTTCAGTTTCAACGGGGGCAGTCCGCAGGACGCGGTGAGCCGTCGTTCGGTGACGCTGCACGGGGCGCAGTGGGTGTCGGGGTGGGTGCCGCAGGACGGGTATGTCTTCGACGGCAAGGGGCGGATGGAGTTGAGCTATGTCCAGGAGCACCGCGACTTCACGCTGGCGGTGTACGGGCGCGTCACGGGGGGCGGCGACTATCTGGTGCTGCGGAAGGGCGCGTACGGGCTGGGTTTTCGGAATGGGAAGGTCAGCGTCTACCTGCGGTGTGGCGGCAAGGACAACAGTCTTGCGGGCGGCGCCTACGACAGCGGGTGGCATTTCTGGGTGCTGACGGTGGCGGGCCAGGATGCGGCCTTCTACTGCGACGGCGCGCTGGTGGGTCGGAAGCGGCTGCCGTCGCTGGTGGCGACGAGCGAGGAGCCGCTGCTGGTGGGGCATTCGGGCGGCTGGGGGAAGCAGTCGATCATCGGCGCAATCAAGTCCCTTTCCATCTATTCGCGCGCACTCTCCGCGGAAGAGGTCGCGGCGCAGGCGAAGAGTTTCGCGGCGGGGCAGCGCCCCGAGCCTGCGGGCGGGCTGGAGTTCACGCGCCCCGTGGGCGCATCCACCGTCTTCTACAAGGACGACGTGAGCTACGAGGCGAAGGAGCAGGCGCTCCATTTCAACGGGAAGGACGCTTACGCGACGCTGCCCGACTATCCTGCCTTCCAGTCGCTGAAGGCGCTGACGGTCGGGGCGTGGATCAAGCCTGAGCGGACGATGCCGAAGCGGCTGGAGGAGCAGGGATACATCGTCAGCCACAATTCGGGGGCGCACGTCGGGTGGATGCTCGGCACCTACTACAGCAACGGGCTGCAGGCGATGGTCGTCACCGACCAGGGCAAGTACTCCGTGTCGGCGGCGCAGGTCCTGAAGCCGAATGTCTGGCAGCATGTCGCCTTCGGGTGGGACGGCGCGCGGCTGCAGCTCTTCGTCAACGGGGTGCCCGTGGGGGCGTCGGTGCCGACGAAGGGCGTGCTGAAGCCCTTCCGAGGGCGCGCGTGCCTGGGCAAGGCCGCCGACCGCGACGGCCTCTACTTCCAGGGTGCGATCGACGAAGTCCGCCTCTACACGGCGGGGCTGCTGCCCGAGGCCGACCCCGACACTGGCAAGGAGGTGGTCGCCGCGGCCTCCAACACCGACCCCGATCCCGATCCGCGGCGTCTGCCGCCCTTCAGGGGGACGGCGGGCTGCCAGCCAGAGATCCAGCCGCTGGTGGACTTCGAGGATCTCACGGGCTGGACGGTTTCCACGCACCGCGGCATCGCGGAGGCGAGTTTCGTGCGCAGCCAGGACGATCGGCTGTGGGGCGACTACACGGGCAAGCTGACCGTGCGCCTGGGCAAGGTCTATGATCCTGCGCTGCGCAAGGCCACGATCCGCCCGCCGAAGCCCATTGTCATCGACAAGCCCTTCGACTATGCGGAGATGTGGGTTTCCGCGCAGAACTGGGCGCAGGCGGTCAACAAGCCCAAGTTGCGGCTGCTCTTCACGGGCGCCGACGGCAAGAAGTTCGAGGTCGACACGACCGCCTCCGAACACCCGTTCCTCTACTGGAGCGGCTGGGGGCTCTCGATGAAGCGGCTGCCCGAGCCGCCGAAAACCCCCGCCACCTTCGACGGATTCGTCATCTACGACTTCTCAGGCAGCAAGCCCAATGTCTTCTACCTCGACAACCTGGCGGTCTTCCAGATGCCGAAGCAACTGCCGCCTGGCGTCAACATCCCCGCCTGGGAGGAGATCGGCATCCGGAACGCGGGGGACGGCGTCGCGATGCCCGCCGCCTCGGCGCAGGGCAGGGCGCTTTCGCCTGTCGCCGACGGGCGTTCCTTCCGCTTCGCGGGCGACGGCCAGGCGTGGGTCTATGTCCCCAGGACCGGCACGCTGCGGGACATCCGCCTGGAAGTCGTCGGCAAGGGCGCGATCACCCCGCTTTCGGGCGGCGGCTTCCGCTTCGTCAGGCCAGACGGGGCGGAGATCCAGCCCGACGACCCGAAACTCGCCGCCAAACTGCTGAAGGTCGCGCCGTCGGCCTCCGCCGTCCGCAGCGAATGGCAGTGGAACTACGCGGGCGCGCCGCTGGAGAAGACGGCGCTGACGCTTTCGGCGCGCGGGGGCACGCTGAGCATCCGTCTGGAGAGCGCGGGCGGCGCGGTGCGCGAGGTGCTTTTCGGTGAGGCCACGGGCCTCAAGTCGCCGAAAGTCACGACGATTCCGTACTGGGTCACGCGCGGGCGCGGGGTCAGCGATCCTGGCGTCTGCTACAGCGACGGCGTGGTGCTGTCGGAGTTCGTGGACATCTACGCGACGCACGCCTCGGAGTTGCTGGGCGGCTCGAAGGCGACGGGGGCCTCGTCGGTGCAGCTCAACGGCGGCGTGCGCTACAACCGCAGGAGCGACGGCACGCGGAACCCCGTCTCGGAGCTCTTCCACGTGACGGCGGCGGACGCGGTGGAGAAGGTGCTGCCGCACATTCCGAATCCGCCGAACCCGATGCGTGAGATCACGCAGCACGGCCTGTGGATGACGACGATGTGGTATGACACCATGCCGCAGCCCAAGTACTTCACGCGGTCGTTCGCGCGGATGAAACTGCTGCACGACTACGGCATCCGCAACCTGTTCGCGCGCGACCACCAGTCGCTGAACCGCCAGTACTCGCCGAAACGCCGCGGCGGCTGGGAATCGATGATCACGGAGATCTGCCCCGACCTGGAGGGGGGCGACCCTGGCGCGAAGATCTACTTCGAGCGCAGCACGAAGGAACTGGGCTACCGCATGGGGCTCTACTCCAACTACACGCTGATGTCCCCGACGACCACCTCGGAGATGTCGCGCAGCAAGGTCACGCTGGATTCCGACGGCAATCCCCGCTATGGCTCGGGCGACGCCCTGCAATACAAGTACTCCTACATCCTGGACTGCCAGCGGCGGCTGAACCCGATCCTCAAGGGCAAGTTCAACCTGACCTGCTCCTACCCCGACCAGTACACCTGCCGCGCGCCGTGGTCCTTCACCGACTACGACGCGCGCGTGCCTGAGGCGGGCTCCGTCTCGCCAGTGCTGCGCGTGCTGGCCAAGTCGCTCATGGAGGAGCGCGACTGCTTCGGCCCTGTCCTCTCCGAGGGCATCATGCAGTGGCCGCTGGCGGGCTACTGCGACAGCTACGCCCAGACGGGCGCCATCGACGATCCGCTCTTCCCCGAGTTCCAGCTGCGCGAAATCCACCCGCTCAGCAACGACTGCGGCTCGCATTTGAGCATCATCTGCGACCGGAGGCCCGGCGCGGTGGACCGGCTGCTGGCGTTGACCCTCGGCAACGGCAACATCGCCCACATCTTCGGGATCTATGGCGGGAAGCCGCCGCTGGCGCTGACCTACCCGACGCTCAAGAGCTACTACGCGATTGTCCAGGCGCAGAAGCACTACGCGAATGTCCCCGTGAAGCGCATCCGCTACCACGTGGGCGGGAAGATGCTGACCGCCACCGAGGTGCTGGCCGCGGGGGCGGTCGCCCACAGCCAGGTGCATGTCGAATACGCCAACGGCTTCGAGGTCTGGGCCAACGCCAACGGGACGGAATCATGGGAGATCGTCGCGGGCGGCAGACGCCACCTGCTGCCCCCGTACGGCTACTGGATGGCGGGCCCTGGCATGGCCGAGGGCGGCAGCGAGATTCTCGACGGCCGCCGCGTCGATTCGCTCAGGGGCGACCTCTGGCTCTTCGCCAATGGCGACGGCAGGCCCGTCGACCTGGGCTTCCTCGCGTGCAAGGGCGCCTACGCCGTGCGCTGGGAGAACGGGATGGCCGAGGTCATCGGGCTGCCCGAGGCGCTCGACGAGACCATTGAAATCGACCTCGGCGCCCTGCCCTTCCCCCCCGGCGCCAACGCGACCTACCTCAAGCCCGACGGCACCGTCCTGAAGCAAGTCCGCCTCGACATCACCGGCAACCGCCTCCGTCTTCCCATGATTCCCGAATGCTACAAAGTCCAACTCAAACCGTAAAGGAGAAAACCACCATGCGACAATCCCGTCTCTTCACCCTCATCGAACTCCTCGTCGTCATCGCGATCATCGCGATCCTCGCCTCGATGCTCCTGCCCGCCCTCTCCAAGGCCCGCGAAAAGGCCCGCTCCACCGCCTGCATCAACAACCAGAAGCAACTGGGGCTCGCCACCGAAATGTACCTGGATGACAGC
This sequence comes from Lentisphaeria bacterium, assembly GCA_016287975.1. Next base: position 11,401 of record JAEEXV010000278.1, read on the forward strand.
GGGGAGTGGTACCCGCCGACCTGGATCACAAACTACGGCGGCTGGCCCACCATGATGATCGCCGCCAAATCCGTCAACGGCCTCGCCAACTTCATCTGCCCCGCCTTCATGGGCATCAAGCCCACCGACAAGAATCCCAGCGGATACCTCTACAACTACGCTTACACGCACTACGGTATGAACTGGGATAACATCACCAGTTCATACCGCGCCAAGTCCGATGCGTCCACGCCCGCCAAACGCTACGACATCCGACGCCCCGGAGACACTGTCCTCATGTGCGACACGGTTCAATTAAGCACATGGAATGGAGACCGCTCGAATCTGCGCAGCCAATACCAGATCTATGACGCCCCGGCAAATGCGTATGGCGCCCCCGATCCAAGACATGGCGGCATCTGCAACATCCTGTGGTGCGATGGCCATGTCACCGGCATGAAAGGGCAGACGCCTAACCAGTTCTACCAGGCGGGTTTTCTGGGGTCATACCAGAATGTCAACGATTCCAACGCCTCCAAGTGGGATCGCTGGTAACCGCCGCGCGCGTGTTTGATGCCCGACGAAATCGTCGGGGCGAATCCGGAGAAGCCGCCGTTCAGGCGGCCCCGGTGCCCCGGGCGACAGCCCGGGGGTACGCGGGGGCGGGTGGAAAAACCGCCACAAGACAATATCTTATGCGCATGCCCCGACGCGTCGCGCCGGGGCTCTTCCATGATACGTCACATCCCCGGGTCATGCCGTCCGGCAAAGGTCGCCGTCTCGCACCATGTCCCAGGGAGAAGGGGAAACCAGGGAATCCGCGTCTATGGACAAACCGGAAAGCAGGAGCCTGAAGCTCCTCGTCATCAATCCCGGCTCCACCTCGACCAAGGTGAGCCTCTACGAAAACGAGAAATCCCTCTTTGAGAAGAGCGTCTTTCACGACGCGCCGGTGCTGCTGCAGTCCCCCCACGTCAACGACCAGATGCCCTTCGCTACCAAGTGATCCTCGACATGCTCAAGGACTACGGCGTCGCGCCCGCCGCCCTCGACGAGACCATCGAAATCGACCTCGGCGCCCTGCCCTTCCCCCCCGGCGCCAACGCGACCTA
>JAEEXV010000279.1 GCA_016287975.1 Lentisphaeria bacterium
AAATACAAGTTCCTCGCCCTCCTCGGCGACGGCTGCATCTCCCAGGCCGACCTCGCCACCATCCGCGACTTCGCCAAAAACGGCGGCACCGTCTATCTCTCCACCATCGGCGCCCAGGCCGACGAACTCGGCAACCGCTACCCCAAATGGCCCTTCGCCGATCTCTTCGGTTTCACCCCCGCGCGCTTCACCAAAATCAACCAGGTCAAACTCGGCTTCAAGCCCGACGCCTCCGACGCCGTCCAGCCCCTCTTCGCCCGAGGCGCCTATGCCCTGACGCCCGCCCCCAGCCCCGAAAAGGTGCTCCTCTACTCCTTCGATTCCCGACGCAAACCGCTCCCCGCCCTCGTCGAACAGCCCTGCGGCAAAGGCAGGCTCCTCTACCAGACCGTCGTCATCGGCGCATCCCTCTACGCCCAGGAGGGCACCGTCGGCCAGGACTGGCGATACCACCACGACCCCGCCCTCGAAAACCTCTACAAGCAGGTGCTTCGGCGCATCCTCGGCGACGCCCGCTGCTGGCAGACCGACGCCCCCGACCGCATCCACACCACCATCTACCGCCAGCCAGGCGCCCTCACCATCCACTTCCTCAACGGCGCCGCCTCCAATCTCAGGCACGGGCAGCCCATGCCGCAGCTCTGCCCCGACCCCGCCTGGCCGCCCCTGCAGCAGGACATCACCTTCACCATCCCCTGCGACAAGGCCAAGGAGGTCTACGCCGTCTCCCCCGACTTCCAGGGCCGCCAGCCGCTCCAGTTCGCCATCCAGGGCGGCAAACTCACCGCCACCCTGCCCAAAAACCTGCTCACCGCCTACACTATCGTGTGGATTCGGTGACTGGCAAGCGCAAAATGCAGGGATACAAGGGATTCAAGAGATAAAGGGGATGTGATGGCGAGAAAGCCAAATCCCCTGAATCCCCTGAATCCCCTGAATCCCCTGAATCCCCATGAAACCCGCGTCCCTCTTCCTTTTCGCCCTCCTTGCCACCGCATGCGCAGGCCCCTTCACCGTGGTCGCCGATGGCGATCACATCGCCATCCACCATCGCGGGCGCGTGCTGGTCGAAACCGTGCGCACCTCGGCGATGCCGCGCGGCGAGTTCGGCCTCGCGCCGAAGCAGTCAGAGACCACGCTGCCGGACGGCACGCGCGTGTGGAACCGCTGGAGCGAAGACCCCGAGACCCGCATCCGCCAGGAAATCGCCCTCGCCCCCGACGGCAGCCAGGTCGAAATCTCCATGCTCACCTCCGCCAAGGCCGACCACAAATACCACGACCGCCTCCTTGACCTCTTCCTCCCCTGGGAGCGCGTCCAGGGCCTCCACTACGAGGGCCTCAACCGCGACGGCCGCTCCTGGACTCCCGCCCAGGGCGACTTCCGCCCCGACACCCCCAAACGATTCTCCAATGCCGCCTGGCGCTACTTCGCCCTCACCGACGGCAAGGACTTCAACGTCGTCTTCGACCTCAACCCCATCGGCGCGGGAGACTACATCTCAGGCTATTCCACGGGCTCCATCCGCGGAGTCTGGACCATCGTCCGCGACGGCGGCCGCCTCCGCCTGGGCGGCGGCACCACCTTCCCCGTCCGCCGTGGCTGGGGCGGCGGCACCTCTGGCGCCAAGGTCGTCATCCGCGAAGGCAAGATGGCCACCGACTACCCGCGCCACCACGCCCTGCAATCCTTCAGCAGCTACATCAACCCCCTCCCCGCCCAGCACGTCCTCTCCTTCGGCGCCATCAGGCACGGAAACCAGTTCACCTCCGCCGACGACGCACGCTACGACGCGCGGCGCGGTTACGGCTGGCTCGGCACCCCGTCCCTCCGACGCCATGTCGCCTCCCCCGAAGGCGCCTACTACGCCGCCGTCTGCGGCAAGGACGCCACCTTCCGCATCAACGGCGCCATACCAGGTGTCCATTTCGTGACCGTCTCCTCGGGAAACTTCACTGGCCTCCCGAACCGCTTCGCCGTCACCGTCAACGGCCGCGAGGCCGCCCCCATGCAGAGCGTCCCCAAGGGCAAACTCCAGGTGGTCACCATCCCCGTCTGGTGCACCGACGGCGTCCTCGACATCCAGTTCCGAGGCGACTTCCTCGTCAGCACCATCGCCACGCAGTGCCTCATCGCCAAGGCCGAGGACTTCTCCTTCAACCGCGGCTTCTGGGTCTCCGACGGCTACGAGCCTGGCGAACTCTTCCGCAGCGCCGACTACCGCCCCGCCGCCCGCCTCGCCCCCTCCCTCTACGCCCTCGACCTGCCCGTGCCTGGACAGGAGGCCGTCGGCCCCGCCCGCCAGCCGAAGCGCCTCGTCGAACTCCCTGACGCGAAGGCCCCGCAGCTCGCCTGGATCTACCACTCCAACGTCACCCAGATGACTGGCAACTCCGCCGACCTCGCCGAGTTCTCCTCCCCCGAACTGACCGCGCGCTTCATGGAAAACGTCAAGCGCGAGGGCGGCAACACCGTCTTCATCTCAGGGATGCACTCCCGACACACCTACCCCGCCCACCTGAAGCGCGGCGTCGAGGCCATCCGACGCTATGCCGCCGCCGCGCACGCGGCGGGCCTCAAGGTCCTCGACCACCACGACTCGACCCTGCTCTGGAACTGCGATTCAGGATTCCGCGTCATGGCCGAGCGCACCCCCGAACTCCTGCTCAACACCGTCGAACTCACCCCGAGCCCGCAGTTCTGCATCCTCAACCCCGTCTTCATCCGAACCTACCGCGGCTATCTCCTCGAACTCGTCAAGGCAGGCGTCGACGCCCTCACCGTCGACGAACTCACCTTCTACCGCCACGGCTGCGGCTGCCGCCACTGCCGCGAGGCCTTCTTCCAGGACACTGGCTGGCGCCTCCCCATGAACGAACTCGACCCACGCCTCAACAACCTGAAGGATCCCCTCTGGAAGACCTATCTCGCCTGGCGCATGGTCAAACTCGGCAACTGGTGGGCCCAGTTCCGCCGCGAAGCCAAGGCCATCAACCCCTATCTCACCATCTGCGTCGACACCACCCACTACGGCTTCACCTCAGGCTACTCCACCCTCGGCCTCGGCTACGACCTCACCGAACTCGCCCGCGCCATCAACTACCTCGGCACCGAGATCATGACCCGAAACTGCCTCCAAAGCGAACGCTCGCTGCTCCCGTACCGCAAGATGAAGAACCTCCTGCGCCTCGCCTACGGCACCCCCATCTGGGGCTATGTCTACGGCAGCAACGACGACACCAACTACTTCGGATGGGCCGCCTGCAACATGACCGGGCAGAACGGCCTCCTCCTCACCCCCACCTCCCCCGCCGAATACATCGCCTTCCAGGGCTCCCCCGACAACATGGACCGCGCTTCCGCGACCTCCGTCACCACCGTCGCCCTCCTCTTCTCACGCTACAGCCGCGACTGGAACCCCTACGGCTCCATGAACCCCGAGTTCTTTGGCTTCGCCCAGGTCCTCGAACGCATGCACGTCTTCTACGACATCATCGGCGAACAGAGCCTCACCCCGCAGGCCCTCGCCAAATACCAGGCCCTCGTCCTCCCCAACGACACCTGCCTCGCCGACGCCGACATCGCCGCCGTCAAGGACTTCGCCAAAAACGGCGGCACCGTCTATCTCACCACCACTTCTGGAATGGCCGACGAAATCGGCACCCCCCGCAAGACCTGGGCCTTCGCCGACGTCTTCGGCTTCCAGCCCGCGCCGCCCGCCCGACCCGCCATCGTCCGCCTCGCCGACCGCCCCGTCGAACTGCGGGGCGCCCCCCACTCCGTCCTCCCGCGCAAGCCCCTCGCGGCCTGCGCCATCGCCCCCGCCCCGCCCGCCGAAAAGATCCTGCTCTACGCCTTCGACAAAGCGGGCAAGGCCACCCCCGCCCTCGTCAAGCAGCCCTACGGCAAGGGCGTTTTCCTCTACCAGTCCGTCGCCATCGCCAGCGCCCTCTTCGCCACCGAAGGCGCCGTCGGCCGCCCCTGGACCTATGACCACGACGCCCCCCTCGAAGCCTTCTACCGCGACCGCCTCGACACCGCCTCCGCGGCCTTCTGCGACTGCCGCATCTCCGCCCCCGACCAGGTCCACATCACCCTCTACCGCCAGGGCGACGCCCTCGTCCTCCACTTCCTCAACGCCACTGGCGCCGACATCAAGGCAGGCGAGACGCTCTCCGCCAACGCCCCCGCGAACGCCTGGCCCGCCCCCGCCGCCCCCATCACCATCGCCATCCCCTGCGGCTTCACCCCGCGCGAGGTCTACGCCGTCTCCCCCGACTTCCAGGGCAGGCAGCCCGTCAGGCACCTCGTCAAGGACGGCCGCGTAAACATCATCCTCCCACCAGCCCTCCTCAAGGCCTACACCCTCGTGTGGATTCGGTGATGAAGGCGCGCAAAAAGCAGGGATTGAAGGGATCAAAGGGATACAAGGGATGTGCTGGTGCAAAAAGCAAAAGCATGTCCCCTTGAATCCCTTCAATCCCTTGAATCCCTTGAATCCCTTGAATCCCTTCAACCCCTTCAACCCCTTCAATCCCTTCAATCCCTTCAATCCCTTCAATCCCTTCAATCCCTTGAATCCCTTGAATCCCTTCAATCCCTTCAATCCCTTCAATCCCTTCAATCCCTTCAATCCCTTCAATCCCTTGAATCCCCAACCAACCCCCAACCCCCTACTGCCATGATCAAAGTCACCATCTGGAACGAATTCCGCCACGAGCAGGAAATCCCCGCAATCGCCGCCATCTACCCGAAGGGCATCCATGGCCAACTCGCCGAGGCGCTCGCCGCCGAGGACCTCGAAATCCGCACCGCCACACTCGACCAGCCGGAACACGGGCTCACCGACGAGGTGCTCCAGTCGACCGACGTCCTCGTCTGGTGGGGCCACTGCGCCCATGCGCTGGTCCGCGACGACATCGTCGAGAAGGTCCACCAGCGCATCCTCGAGGGCATGGGCCTCATCGTCCTGCACTCCGGGCATTTCTCCAAGATCTTCAAGCGCGTCACCGGCTGCACCTGCTCGCTGAAGTGGCGCGAGGCCGGCGAGAAGTGCCGCCTCTGGAACATCGCCCCCACCCACCCCATCACCCAGGGCATCGGTGAATACTTCGAACTCCCGCACGAGGAGATGTACGGCGAGCGCTTCGACATTCCCGAGGACGGCAAGGTCATCTTCATCGGCTGGTTCGAGGGCGGCAACGTCTTCCGAAGCGGCGTCACCTTCGAGCGCGGCTACGGCAAGGTCTTCTACTTCCAGCCCGGCCACGAATCCTACCCCACCTACTACGACGCCAACGTCATCAAGGTCATCGGCAACGCCATCCGCTGGGCCCGGCCCGTCTTCTTCCGCGCACACTCCGCCCCCAACTCCCCCGCCCTCGAGGAAATCCGCTCCGTCGACACCGCCCCGCACGCCGCCGTCCTCCAGAACGCCGACGGCACCAATCGGTAAACGCCCGACTCACCCCGCCCCGCATCCACCCCGCGTGTGCCAACGGGCTTGCCCGCTGGTCGGCTCCGCCTCCCCCCCCCGCGTGTGCCAGCGGGCTTGCCCGCTGGTCGGCCCCGCTTCCCCGCCACCGACTCACCCCACCGCATCCACCCCGCGGGTGCCAGCGGGCTTGCCCGCTGGTCGGTCCCGCTTCCCCGCCGCCCCACTATGGCATACACCACCAAGCATTCCATGCTCCAGAAGATGCGCGAAGGCGACCAGAAGGCCTGGTTCGAGTTCCGCGAATTCTACCGTCCGCTGATCGCCACGCGCGGGAAGGACTACCGCCTGACCCCCGCCGAAATCGACACCCTCATCCAGGATGTCCTCGTCGCCGTCTTCAAGGAGCACGTCCTCGCCAACTACGACCAGTCCAAAGGCCATTTTCGGGACTACCTGCGCACCATCACCTCCCGCCACGCCAGGCGCATCCTCGACCAGCGCCCCTCGGCCACGCGCATCCCGCAACCGCCCGACGACACCCCCGAGCAGCAGGATCCCCTGGAGCAGGCCTGGGAAGAGGAATGGAAGCAGTTCCTCTTCCAGAAAGCCCTCGAGGAACTCAAGGCCGCCGTCGACACCACCACCTACATGGCCTTCGAGATGCACGTCCTCCAGCACCAGCCCGCCGCACAGGTCGCGGAAATCCTCAAACTCACGCCAAACCAAGTCTACCTCATCCGAACCCGCAACGTCGCCAAACTCGAGGAAATCATCGCCCGCCTGAAAAAGGACCTCGGATAGCCATTCGACACCTCCCCGCCTATGCCCCTCGCCCCCGACGAATCCTTTGCTGGCTGCCGCCTCATCGGGCGCTGCGGACACGGCGCCTACGGCACGGTATTCCTGGCCGAGGATGCGGCGGGGCGGCGGGTCGCGCTCAAGGTATTCGACTCCCCCGAGGCGGGCGAACGCGAATTGCGCGGCATCCGCAACTACATGCGGCTGCCTGAGGGAAATCCGTCCCTGATCGGAATCCACCACGCTGGCATCGAGAACGGGCGGTTCTTCTACATCATGGAACTTGCCGACAACGTCGGCACGCCCGACGGCGAATATATCCCCGACACCCTCGCACGGCGCATGCAGCGCCAGCCCCGAATGCCGCTTCCCGAGGCGCTCGCCATCTGCGGGCGGCTCCTGGACGGGCTGGAGGCGATGCACCGCGCAGGGCTCCTGCACCGCGACATCAAGCCCGAGAACATCCTCTTCGTCCAGGGCCGACCCAAACTCGGCGATCCAGGCATGGCGGGCGACTACACCCACACCATCTCCGTTGCGGGCACCCTCGGCTTCATCCCGCCTGAACTCTTCAACGCCTCCGCCAGGCCTTCCCCCTCCACCGACCTCTACGCCCTGGGCAAGGTCCTCTACTGCCTCGTCACTGGCAACGCCCCAGGGGACTTCCCGACCATGCCGCCCGACCTGCCGTCGGAGACCCTCGTCCAGATCTGCCTCCCCCTCGCCAAAATCTGCAACAACCTCCCCGAAAAACGCTGCCAGACCTGCGCCGAATGCCGCGCCATCCTCGCCCAGGCCGCCCGCCCGCGCACTGGCCTCCCGCGCCTCTGGCACCGCCTCCGCGGCGACCGCGCCTGGCGCAGGCGCTTCCTCGCCGCCACCGCCATCCCCGCAGTCCTCTGCCTCCTCCTTGCGGGCGGCCTCGGATGGCTCCACCATCTGCGCCCCCGACCGCAACGCACCCACGCCCCCACCACCACGACGGCGCCAGCCGGACAGACCGATACCCGCGCCAATCTCCGCAAACGCCTCGCGGAGCATCGCACGCACCAGGCCTTCATCGAGATGCAACTCGACTCCCTGCACGACAGTTTCCCCCTTGCGCCGCGTCTTCAGCACATCTCCGACGCCCTGGAAGCGGAGGACCTCACGCGCGCAAAAACGCTGCTTGACGCCTTGGACGCCAATCTCGGGCACCTGGCCGCAGTGCACCTCCCCGTCGACACATCCGCCACCGAGCTGCCTCCGGAATCCCTCCGCGGAAACGTCCTCCTCTACGGCTATCTCGAGTCACCGCTCGGCGCCTGTCTACCCGCCGAACAGCGGCAGGCCCTTCGGCAACGCATCCTCACCCTCTCCGCCACACCGCCCCAGGAGGGGCGGGACGCCCCACGACCATCCCCCCGCATGCGCCTCGTGGAGCACCGCGCGCACCAGGCCCATCTCGCGACGCAACTCCGCCTCCTGCACGACGGCTTCCCCCTCGCCGAGCGTCTCCAGGGCATCTCCGACGCCCTGGAGGCCAATGACCTGCCCCGTGCGCAAACGTTGCTCGACGCGCTGGACGCCGACCTCGGGCGCCTCGCCGCCGCGCACCTCCCCGCCAGTCAAGCCGCCACCCGCCTGACCCCCGCATCCCTCCGCGCAAACGCCCGCCTCTACGGCTATCTCGCCTCCCCGCTCGGCGCCTGGCACCTCCCCGACGACCAGCGGCAGGCCCTCCGCCAGCGCGCCGACGCCGAGGCCGACGCGCTTTTCGGCACTGGACACGCCCCCCGCAATGGCGCGCCGTTCCGCTTCTCACGAGGGGCGGCCTTCCGCATGCCGTTCCTGCCGCCAGGCGCCTTTGAGTCGCCTACGACGCAAAAGACCGAGACCATCGACTACCCGTTCTGGATTCTCGACAGCGAGGCGTCGAACCAACTGGTCGGCCAGTGCCTGCGTGAACTCCGCCGCCAGGGCGGCCGCCCCCAGGCGCCCGCCACCCGCCTGGCCTGGAATGACATGCTCGCCGCATGCAAGGCCCTCGACCAGACCCTCCGGCGGGAAGTCGCCTTCCCGCCAGGATACTGCATCCGAATCCCGACCGAGGCCGAATGGGAATACGCCGCCCTCGGAGGCGCCACTGGAAACGCCCCGTCTTCCATGCCCATCCCAACCGACGCCACGCTCTCCCCCATCCAAAGCGGCCCCCCCTCCAGCCTCGGCATCTATGACCTCGACCGCAATCTCGCCGAAGCCGTGACCCCCTATCCCGATTTGCGCCTGCGCCGCGATGGCGTCATCGTTCGAGGCGCGCATTTCCGTTCCAAAGGTACTGGCATCACCGAACGCCACTTTATGTTCCGCGATGAAGACGCCATCGACACCATCGGATTCCGCCCCGTCCTCGCCCCCGCCCCCGACACCTACTATAACCGCGCATGGTTCCACGGGCCGCAGTTCTTCGTCGCCGCAATCGGCAAACGGGACTACGGCGGCATTTGCAGCCGCATGTCCCGAATGACCTGGAACCAGGCCCGCGCCTTCGCCGCCTCCTTCGGCGCGCGCCTCCCCGAACCCGACTCCTATCAAGACTTCGAACGCATCTTCAGCTTCATCGACGCCGACCGAGATGCCCCCGCATTCCTGGGCTTCCACTTCCAAGACGGTGGATGGAAACGCCTCTCAGACAACGCACCAGTCGACCGACACCGGCTCATTCTTCGCCTGGACAGGAAAACTTCGCCGCGGCCGCAGGACGCCATCAGCATCCGCCTGCCCTTGACATACCAGCTCATCCCCCCAGACGCCACACTTGACAACCATATCTTCGAATGGCCAGGTGACAACGGCTTCCAGAACCGCACCACGCCCACCTGCTCCGAGACCTTTGCGCTGGACGGACGCCGCTATGGCATCCTGCGCATCCGGCTTCCAGCGATGCTTCACGCGACCTTCCTCGGCCTCGCCGGCCTCAGGCCCCCTGTCGTCAACAACCATGCCGCCCTCGACCGCCTCCTCCGGCGCCTCGCCGACTACGAGGGCACCATCGCCATCGGCTGCCATCGCCACTACGAAGACTGGCGGTGGCGCGATGAATCCGTCCTCGACTATCCCCCGCCGACCGAAATGGACTCCCCATCCCCCGACACCAGCGTCCACTATTGCATCCTCGTCGCCCAGCGCGGCCGACTCATCATCGCCGACGCCGCCGACGCCCTCCTCGTCGAACTGCCGTGACAGTCCTGTGGTGGCAGCGAGGCCCCTACTCGCCGTTTTCCTTCAGCGCGGCTGCCAGTTCATCCGTATACGCGCGCAACTGCGCCAGCAGTTCGGCCTGGCTGATCCAGCGTTCGGGCTTCGCCTTGTCCATCTTCGCGCCAGGCACCAGGATGTTCGGCGCATATCCCGCCTTGCGGAAGGCATCGGGCAGCACCGCGTCCGCCGCGTCCTGCCGCACATAGTGCAGTTCCTGCATCCACGCACCTGTCTTCTGCTGGACGCGCTGCTGCACGCGACGGTCGTGGACATCCTTGAAAAGCCGCGCCTGCTCGTCCTCGTCGATATCCTCCCGTCGGACGAAATGGCTGCCGACCCGCACGCGGTCTGGACCGATGTCGCTCAGCGGCCCAGTGACCTCCGTCTGCGTCCCACGCCCCTTCCGCCGCTTCAGCGTCACCTTCGCGCCGCGCGGATACATCGCAAAATGCGCCTCGGCCTCCTCGCGGATCTGCGCGGCCTTCGCCTTGCGCTCCGACTTCGGCACCCGACGGTCGAACTCCGCCTGCACCGCCGCCTCGCTCGCGGAGACCACCTCCTTCAGCGTCTGCTTCGGCTCCGCAATCGGCGCCTTCCACTCCACCCCCTGCAACTGACGGAAGTCCCCGACTCCAGGCACCACCAGCCCCGCCTCCACCGCCTGGCCAATCATATCGCACAGCCGCTCATCCGCGCTCCGAGTATCCGTCACCGCCGCTGACGCGGCCGCCGACACCGCCTCGCTCCCCTCCGTCTCCTTACGGTCCCGCCGCGCCTGCTCGCAGGAGACCAGCGCCACCACTGCCAACAACCAGATCCAATGCTTCATGATTCTTCCTCCCATGAAAAAACTGGAACCGAGGAACAACCTCATGGCACGGGGGCGCAGGGACGCAGCGTGACACGCAATGTCGAGCGCCGCAAGCGCCACCCATGGAAGGGGGTGCGGGGGGCTAAGCCCCCCGTCGTTTGCGTGGATGCGATGAGACACCAGTCTCCCCCTTTGTCCAGCCCCCACCACCTAAGCCGCAACTCCCCCCGCCCCGTCTGCCCGAAGCCTACCCCCGCAGCTCCGCGAGAATCGCCTGCGCGGCGGCGACGGGATCCTCGGCGGCGATGATGGGCCGACCGACCACGATGTAGTCCGCGCCCGCCTGCGCCGCCAGGCGCGGCGTCATGATCCGCTTCTGGTCGCCGACCGCCGCCCCCGCGGGGCGGATGCCAGGCACCACCGTCAGGAAATCTGGTCCGCAGCACTCGTGGATCAACTCCACCTCGCGCGGCGAACAGACCACCCCAGGCAGCCCCGCCGCCTGGGTCAGTTTCGCCAGCCGCGCGACCTGCTCCGCGGGCGTGCAGCCGATGCCGATGGCGGAGAGCTGCGCCTCGTCCATGCTCGTCAGCACCGTCACCGCAATGACCGTCTTGCCCGTCTCCCGCGCCGCGTCCGCCGCCGCCGCCAGCATCGCGGGGCCGCCAGAGGCGTGCACATTGATGATGTCCGCGCCAATCGCCGCCGCGGAGCGCACCGCCCCCGCGACCGTGTTCGGGATGTCATGGAACTTCATGTCCAGAAAGACCTTCTTCCCGCGCGACTTGAGTTCCTGCACCACCGACGGGCCGTAGTGCGTGAACAACTGCTTCCCGACCTTGAACCACTCCACGGCGTCCCCCAGCCGATCCACCAGCGCCTGGGCGGACGACCAATCCGCGAAATCCAATGCCGTGATCAATTGCGTCTGCTTCATTGCGTATTCTCCATTTGCCCAGGCTTCTCCGCCTGCATCGGCGATTCGCCTTCGTCTTCCTCCCCGTCATCCTCCGAAATGCCCTGCGGGAGCGCCTGCCCTGGTCTCGACAGCAGCACCACCAGGCTGGCCATGCACTCCCACGCCAGCAGCAGCGGCAGCACCATCAGCAGCAGCGCGCGGACCAGCCAGCCCGCGGGGGATTCGGGGGACAGCACCCCATGCAGAAACGGCGTGAACAACAACGCCGCCACTCTGAGCAATCCCTCTGGCAGCACCGTCGTCTCTGGCATTTCATGGTTGATGAACCGCTGCACCAACACCAGCCCGAAGCACACGAAGATCGCCACCACGGGCACGATCACCACATACAGCAGCGCCGTCACTGGCCATGCGCACATCCTGCGCATCCAGCGCCGATAGCGCAGCGACCACTCCCGCAACTGGCAGAAGCCCTCCATCAGCAGCCACAGCGCCGCAAAAAGATTCACCACCGCCATCACCGAAAAATAATGGTAGTGTTCCATGGAATGCCCCACTGGCATGCCGAGCCAATGCCAGAACGGCGCCGTCCCCATCGCCAGAAGCACCGCCGCCTGCAACCGCCAGCGCGACGGATGCGACCGCATCCAGATCACCCCGCGTTCCGCCTGCGACAAATCCCGACGCGATTCAGGCCACAACCACGCCGACAGCGCAAACAGCGCCGCCGTCAGCAGCGGCCACATCATCACCGAGAACTGCGGCGCAGGCGCCATCGGCAACTGCACCAGCAGCCCAGTCAGCAGCAGCGTGGCGGCGCCATGGATCGCCACGGCGGCCTGCAGCCGCATCGCCTCCCTCATCGTGGTCGCCCCCCGCTCTTCGCCCTCACAATGAATCGAGGTATTTGGCATACTGCGTCCCGCTCATCATCTGGTCCAGTTCGTCGCGGTCGTCAAACTCCATCTTGAACAGCCAGTTCGCCTGGTAGTCGAGATACAGCAGCCCAGGATTGTCCAGGACCTCCTGGTTCACCTCCAGAATCCGCCCCGTCAGCGGGCACCGCGAATGCCGTATGCGGTTTCGGACGTGGAAATGGATGCACAGGTCATCCCGCTCCACCTCGTCCCCCACCATCGGCAGGTCGATGGTCGTGATCTCCCCGAGTTCCTCCGTCAGGAAGTCGGTGACGCCAATATAGGCCTCGTCCGTGTCCGCGCTGGGCTTCACCCATATATGGCGGGCGCTGTATACCATGGTGTCAGGGTATTCTGGCATGTTCGTATTCCTCGCTATGTGGCACGCGCGGCGGCGGGCTTCTCCAGTCCGCCCGCCACGCATTACGCTCTGGTCGCACTCTTCTGGCGGCAGGGCGCGGACGGCAAGGCCGCCCGCATCCGCTTCCGTCATTGCATACTATACGCGCTCTCTACACTTTGCAACTCCGTCCACGCATTTTTCTCAAAACTTTTTTCCGCCCCGTCCCGAGGCTTGGCGCGCGTTCACTTTCCTTCCTGGATCGCGTCCACTATCGCCTGGAAGGCCTTGGCGGTCGCCGTGTCCGCGTAGCGGTGCACCAGCGGCTTCCCCTCGTCCCCGCAGGCGCACACCAGCGGATCCATCGGGATCTTCCCCAGGAACGGCACCTTGAAGCGCTTCGCGAGTTCCTCGCCCGCGCCGTGCGAGAAGATCTCCGTGACCTTCCCGCAGTGCGGGCAGACGAAGCCGCTCATGTTCTCCACGATCCCCACCACGGGGAACGACAGCTGGCGCAGGAAGTCCAGCGACTTCGCGACATCCGTCGCCGAGACCTGCTGCGGCGTCGTGACCACGATGGCGCCGTCGGCATTCGGCAGCAGCTGGCACAGGGTCAGCGGCTCGTCGCCTGTTCCAGGCGGCGCGTCGATGACCAGCGCGTCCAGGTCGCCCCACTCGACCTCGGACAGGAGTTGCTGCAGCACGCCGTATTTCATCGGGCCGCGCCAGATGACCGCGTGGTCAGGCGAGGGCAGCGTGAAGCCGATCGACATCACCTTCAGGCTGCCGACCTCCACTGGCAGCAGTTTCTCCCCGTCCGACATCAACTGCGCCCCCTCCAGATGCAGCATCTTCGGGATGCTCGGCCCGTGGAAATCCGTGTCCAGCAGCCCCACCGACTGCCCCTGCAGCACCAGCGACAGCGCCAGGTTCGTCGCGACCGTGCTCTTGCCGACGCCCCCCTTGCCCGACATCACCAGATAGATATGCTTGACCCCCAGCAGGTTGTCATGCAATTTCATGCGCTCTTCGCCGCACTTGCCGCCGCATTCGCTGCAATTGTGCCCGCTCGGGCACTTCTGTTCTTCATTCGCGCTCATCGTCTGTCTCCATTGCATTCCCCCTCCTGTTGGAAATCGCCATACTGTAGCCGCTCAATGCAGATTCGCCCCGCATCCCCCCATCATCGCCCCGCCCGCGAAGCGCCCATTGGCCCGCGGGGCATAGCCCCGCGGCACACGCCGCCCATTCATCGGGGCCCGATGGGCGCGGGGCGGGGGGTGCGGGGGGCTGCCCCCCGTCGTTTGCATGGCTGGATGATGGCACCAGCCAGCCCGAATGCGAAGCGCCCATTGGCCCGCGGGGCAAGCCCCGCGGCACACGCCGCCCATACATCGAGGGCCGATGAGTGCGGAGCGGGGGGGTGCGGGGGGCGCAAGCCCACCGTCGTTTGCATGGCTGGATGATGGCACCAGCCTCCGCACATGCCCCGCCCCGCAACGCCAGCCCGAATGTGAAGCGCCCATTGGCCCGCGGGGCAAGCCCCGCGGCACACGCCGCCCATACATCGGGGGCCGATGAGTGCGGAGCGGGGGGGTGCGGGGGGCATAAGCCCCCCGTCGTTTGCATGGCTGTATGATGGCACCAGCCTCCGCACATGCCCCACCCCGCAACGCCAACCCGCCTTTGAAGCGCCAAGCCCCGCCCGCGCATCGCCCCCGCTCACCCGCGACCATTGGCCCGCCAGGCTTATCTGGCGGCACACCCCGCCCCGCGCGTTCTGTGCCAGGCCATTCTTGGCCTGGTCCCCCGCCATCCTGGTCGCTACCGCGCGATCAGGATGGCGGCCAGTTGCAAAAGAAAGACCAGCAGCAGCCAGGCATTGAAGGATTCTTTGGCGGATTTGTGGTGGAACAGCACCTCGCCAACCGCGATCCCAAGCGAACCGCCGAACAACGCCAGCGTCAGCAGCAGCCGTTCCGGGACGCGGCGGCGGCCGCGCAGCGCGGCCAATTTGTCATGGGCGAAGAAGACCATCGCCACCGTCGACATTACGCCCACCCACACCAGCAGCCAGGTCGGCCATGCCAGCAGCAGCCACACCACCAGCGCCGCCAGAACCAGGACAATCGCAGTCAGCATACGTGCCGTCCCATCAGCTTTCCAGCCGCAGCGCAAAGGTCATCAGCGACACATTATAGCAGAAAGCCACCACCACGGCGGCGGCCAGCAGCGCCGCCATCCATCCGCCAGCCAGAATCCCGCCCAGCAGGAAAAAGGCCAGGATCGCGTCTGCCAGCGTATAGATGCCGAGGCAGAATGCGTTCACGCGGTTGGACTTCCGCGCGACCATCTGGCGCAGGAAGGCGATTGTCACCACCGGCAGCATCAGCATCACCAGCAGGAAGCCCAGCACCCGCAGATGCCACGGCATCCCCCCGCCTTTTCCAGGCGGCGGCGCAGCAGCCGCAGAAGCCGCAGGCGCCTCCGCTGCCTGCGGCGTCGTGTCCTCCTTGAGCGCGATGACCGCGATGGCCTTGCCGGTGGCCACCTCCAGCAGTTGCACTTCGCCGACCAGCACCGCCCCCTTCGGCATCGCCTCGAAGCGGTCAAGCCGCCCGATGATCACGCCATCCAACTTCTGCTCCCGCCCATACGCGAGCGACTTGGATGCGTCGAACTCTCCGCGCACCTTCTGCCCCAGATACCGACGGAGCCGCTCCGACAGCGGCGGCGCCTCCACGTCCAGAATGCCCGACGCGTCCAGACGCGCCCGCAATTCCTCCGTGAAGAAACCACTGGAATCATTTGCCAAGGGCATCACCGCGACCAGCCGCAGTTTCCCGCGGGCCTCGCGCAGGGCCTCCGCCGTCTTCGCCACCGCCGCCAGCCCGACCTGCTGGCGCTCCGAATGCAGCTCAGGCGACTTCGGCGCCAGCGCCCGCCAGCCCAGCAGCAGGCAGACGCCGCAGAAAATCACAAAGCCGAGAATCCGCATCAGCGTCTGAAGCACCAGCCCGCGAAACAGCCACCCGATCATCCGTTTCCTCCCTGCCCCACAGCCATCGACTTCTCCCACTCGCGGATCTTCTCCATCGTCTCGTGGTTGCGGGAGGGCTTCGCCTCCCCCGCACACTCCTCGAACAACGCGCGCGTATAGCGCTCCAGTTTGGCGTCAAACGCCTTCTGCTTGATCCGCTGCGCAATCCCCTTCAAATCCGCGCCGCTGAAGCCCTCCGTGCGCCGCGCCAGCACCTGGATTGCGTCGGCGTCCACGGGATACGCGACATCCTTGAAGCAGTTCTCGAGAATCTTGATGCGCGCCTCCAGATCGGGAAGCCCGACGTAGGCCAGCACATCGAATCGGCCTGTGCGCAGGAACGCCTCGTCGATCATCCACGGCGTATTGGTCGCCCCCAGCAGCAGAATCGGGTTCTGCCCTTCCTTGACGCCGTCGAGTTCCTGCAGAATCACCGTGATCACCTTCTGCGTCGTCTCGTGAATCGACTCCGTCCGCTTCCGGAAAATCGTCTCCAGCTCGTCGATGAAGACCACCGAGAGCGGATTCTTCCGCACATCCTCGAAGATCGCCCGGATGTTGTTCTCGGATTCGCCGACATACTTGCCGAAGACATCCGCCGACGTGATCGAATAGAACGGCAGGTCCAATTCGCCCGCCACCGCCTTCGCGAGGAAGGTCTTGCCCGTCCCAGGAGGCCCGTAGAGCAGAATCCCGCCCCCCACCGCCAGGCCATGCTTCTTCGCCTCCTCCGAACGCTTCAGCGGCTCGATCATCCGCAACCGCAACTGCTCCTTCACATCCTGCATCCCCGCCACGTCATCCAGGCGCACCTTGGGACGCTCCGCCACCCGGCATTTCCCCGGCGCCACCGTCGCCGTCTCGTCCGAACCGCGCGCGGAGGCGTCCGCGCCCACGGCCTGCCGAGGGGCCTTCGCCTTCTGCTTCAGTTGCCCGACGATCTCCACCAGGTCGTTTGCATTGCGCAGATAGGCGTCCCGCAACTTCCCGTCGCACTGCTCCGCCAGCGCGAAAGTGAACTCCGCCGCCTGCGCCGTGTGGTACATCGCCGTGGCGTAGTCCCTCTCCCTCAGCGCCTTCTCCGCCAGAGCCTCGTGTTCCTTCTTCTTGTTGTAGCTGAAATCGCCCATCGCCGACACCCCTTTTCACAATCATGGCGTGATTCAAGGGGCGGCGGCGCGGCCCGCCGCCCCCGATCCAGCCCAGGACGCTATTTCTGCTCCTCCAGGAGTTTCTTCAGCCGATCGCGGCCCGCATTGATGTCCTCCGGAGCCGCCCGGTTGGCCGGTGCCTCGACCGCCATCTTGCCCTCCCCGACGACCCCCGCCGCGGCCTCCTGCTCCAAAGTCGCCATCAACTGGTCGTCCACCAGGCTGCCAGCCTCGGTCTCGGCGTCCCGCATCGTCTGCGCCTGGTCCTTTTCGTAGGCCTTGTTCATCGCCTTGTTCATGTCCTTGATGTCGTCCGTGACCTCGTCCACCGCGGCGACGCTCTCCTCGAACTCCTCGGGGGAGAGGTTCATGATATTCACCAGCCCCTCCAGCGCCTTGCCGACCGTCTGCAGATCCGCCGCGCCCTGGATCTTGTAGAGCTGGTTCTTCGCGTAGGCGTTCTGCTTTTCGAAGCGGCTGATGTCCACCCCCTGCGCCTTCCACTGCATCACCAGTTTTTCGGCGCCGGCGCGGTTCCCCTTCTGCAACTGCAGCCTGGCTTCCTCCCAGGTCTTCAGACGCTCCTTCTCCAGATCCTTGATGCGGTCCGCATTGCGGTCAATCACCCGCTCGACCTCGCGCTCCTTCGCACGCTGCTCGCGCTTGCGCTCCCGCTCCAGTTCCTTCGTCGACTTGAACAAATCCAGCAAACCCATATTCCATTCCTCCTTGATTCCAAAGCACGTCAATCGAAAACAAAAACAACCGGGCTCACGCCTCCGCCTTTGGCTTCTCCGCCTCGGGCGCCTTGCCATCCGGATACAGGCTGTCCAGCATCTTCTGCTGCTCCGCATCCAGCGTCGCCTGCGGCGCCGCCTCGACCGACGACGCCGTCTGCGGCGCAGCGGGTTCCGCCTCCAGGGAAACCCTCCCCAACTTGCCCATCGCGCGCGCCGCCTCCGCCTCCCGCGCCTTCAACTCGATCTTCTCATCGGTGATCTCCTCGATCTCCTGGACATCCGCGGGATTCTGGAGATTGTGGAGCAGCACCTCCTGGTTGTGGAGCAGCAACTTCTCGCGCTCCAGCGTCTGGAACAACTGAGTCCGTTTCTCGCGGGCATTCTGCAAATCGTTCAATTTCAACTTCAATTTGCTGAAATAGATCTCCTTGCTGTTGCCCGTCGCCGCCTGGCACTGCTCATTCAGCTTCCGCGTCTCCGCCTCCAGCGCCAGCATCCGCTCCAGAAACAAATCGACCTCGTCATTGAGCCGACGGATGTTCGACGCGCGCAGCTCGATCGCATCCTGCTGTTTCCGCTCCTCGGACTTCTTCAGATGTAGCCAAATCGCGATTTTCGACAAAATGTCATTGATGGCCATACTGCCTCCTCACATGAATGCTTTTTTGTCACCATTCCGAATCATCACGCCTCACGTCCGCATGAATCTGCGCAGCACCTGGGACACGCAGAACGGGCACAGCAGCGCCACGACGACCGCCGTCAGACCGCCCGGGCGGCCCAGGCGCATGCACAGCGCGCCGACAATCAACACCAGCAGCATCGAGCCGGCCTTCGCGTACATGCCAAACAACAAGGCATCCCGCGCCTGCAGCAGCCAGCGCCGCCACACCCCGCCAGGCGTCTTGAGCAACTCACCGTTCACCAGGCGGAACGCATGGGACTTCACCATCTGCCCCATCTCCCACTCGACCAGCGCCAGCGGCAGCCCGAGGTTTTCCGCCAGCCGCGACGCCGAGGCCAGGCAATCCAGCCCCTGAAGCCGCCGGCTTTCGTCCGCCAGCAGCCGCTGGCGTTCCAGCGTCCCCAACGGCGACAGATGGGCGAGGAATCCATGCCACACCACATCCGAGGGGATCTCCGGCCACGCCAGGCGCCAGTGGTCGCCGTCCGCGGGCCTGCACGCCAGCAGACGCAGACCGTTCCCCGTCATCATCGGCGTCGCATCCGGCGCAAATTCGCCATCCGTCCCCACCAGCAGAATCGACGCGCAGGACGGCCGAAAACGCGCGGAGCCCTCCTCGTACTCCCGAAGCACCTGCGCGGCACACGCCAGGTGGCCGCCGCCGACCATCCCGCCCGCCTCCTTCGCCGCCACGAAGACCGCCGCGACGCGAAACCGAATTCCCCCACGCTTCAATTCATAGGTGCGGAAGCCATTGCGGCGGCATGCATCCCCCTCATCCGCCACCAGCCTCCGCCGACGCAGCGCACGCGCCCATTCACGGGTCAAATCCTCCTCCCTCTCGGCCGTCCGAACCTGCAACTGCCACGGGACCATCCGCGCCAGCCACGGCAGCCGAAACGAGGGGAAGCAGTAGTCCCGGCGCAAATCCTTCAGATTCGCCTCCAGCGCGCCAAAGAACGCCTCCCGACGGCCAACGGCACAATCCGACCGCCCACCGTCTTCTCCTGAACAAACTGCCGCATCTGCAGTCATGCGTTTCTCCTCAATCTCGTTTCTTTGCAGACAAGTCAATACTATAGTCCCCTTTCCGTTTTTCGCGTTCCGTGCCGGGCCAATTGGCCCGCAAGCCCTCCCGTTGCCGAGCGTTCCGTGCCGGGCCATTTGGCCCGGAAGTCGTCTGTTCTGCGCCAGCGGCACAAGCCGCCGAATGGGAGATACACCACATCGCCGATCCTGGCGCAGGGCGGGGATTGGCCGGCCGTGCAGGAGCGCGGCCCTCCCGTTGCCGCGCGTTCCGTGCCGGGCCATTTTTGGCCCGGAAGCCGTCTGTTCTGCGCCGGCGGCACAAGCCGCCGAATGGGAGATACACCACATCGCCGATCCTGGCGCAGGGCGAGGATTGGCCGGCCGCGCAGGAGCGCGGCCCTCCCGTTGCCGCGCGTTCCGTGCCAGGCCATTTTTGGCCTGGAAGCCGTGCAGGCGCGCGGCCGTGCCTACCGCAAAGAATCCGGCACGAGCACCGTCACGAAGCGGCTGTGGGCAAATGGGACATACGGCACGCCGCGCACCATGCACCGCGACGAGGCGATCGTATGGAACAGCCTTCCGTCGTTCGGATCGGGGACGATGCGCCCGACTGGCAGTCCCGCCGGCATCCCCCCGCCCTTGTCAGAGGTGAGGATTGTCTGCCCCTCCTTCACTGCCAGATCGCGCGGCAGATAATCCACCTTGAAGCCGCCGTCGCCGCCCGTCAGCACCCCGACCGCGTCGCTCCCTTCCAGTTTCGCGCCGAAACGGCACTCCGGGGCAACGACGGTAACCACCTCCGCAGAGTGCCGTTCGCAGCGGAAGACCCGCCCCAGCACCTCGCCGCCCACCAGCACGACCGCACCTTCCTTCACGCCGTCGGCACTGCCCCGATTGATGCGCAACTTCTCCTCCCAGCGCTCGGGATCCCGCGCCACGATCTCCGCGACGATGCCACGCCAGCCGCTGTGAGGCTCAAGAGCGGCCTCCCGCCGCAGCCGCGCATTCTCCTCGCGCAGTTCCGCGACCTCCGCCAACTGCGCCTGAAGCGCCACCACCTCGCCCTTCAGTTTCCCGAGTTCATCCTCCTCCGACGGCGCGCCCGGCATCAGCCATCTCACCAATCCCCCCACGCGATGCCCCAATGCCGCAAAGGGAGCCGCTATCGTCCCGCCCAGGCGCCGTCCAAAGGGCGTCAGCGCCAGCAGCACCGCCACGAGCGCCACCAGCGCGACCACCCCCCGTCGGACTTTGATGAACCGCGACTCAACCATGGTCGTCCGCCATCCCCGCGCCCTCCTGGCGCCGCCGTCGGAAGAAATCCTGCAAAAGCCGACGGCACTCCTCCTCCAGAATTCCCCCCCGCACCGCAGGACGATGCAGCATCCCCGCAAATCCCGTAATATCCATCGCGCCGCCCGCGCCGCCCGCCCGGGCGTCAGGCACCCCGAAGACCACCGCGCCAAGCCGCGCGTTCACCGCCGCACCCGCGCACATCGCGCACGGCTCCTTGGTGACATACAGCGTG
>JAEEXV010000280.1 GCA_016287975.1 Lentisphaeria bacterium
AGTGCCATTGGTGACCTGGATGATGCGGGTGCCTCGGCCGCTGCCCTCGGCGATTTCATCGAGGCGGGCGTTGCAGAGGGCGTCGGGATTGGCGAGGTAGTCGCGGATGGCGGCGGTGTTCGGCTGGTCGGTGTACATGGCGTGGCTCCGTGGAAGAGGGGATGGTTTATCGGCGGCGGGAGGGCTTCTTCTCCTGGAAGGGCGCGCCGAACGCACGGTATTGCTTGACAAATGCGTCGACGGCGGCGAGGAGGTTGTCCGCGTCGAGGGCGGTCTTGCCGAAGAAGAAGAAGGTGTCGCAGACCAGGATGTTCTCCTTGGGGTTGACGGAGACGCGCAACTGCGAGTTCTTCGGGTCGAGCATGGCCTTGTTGGCGATTTCCACGACCTGGTTGAAGGAGATGGTGTTCGGGGGCTGCGGCAGGAAGGCGATCAGGTGGATGGAGCCGTTCTTCTCGTCGAGCAGGGCGTGGATGCGTCCGACGGGGGTGTCGAAGAAGAGATCGCCGTCCTGGTCGCGCTGCACGCGGTATTTGGCGGAGAGGACTTCATGGAGCTTGCTCTTGTCGACGGGGGCGGCGGCCTCCTTTTCGGGGACTTTGATGGAGATGGGGTATCCGTCGGCGCCGACGGCGAGGAGCCATTCGTTCTGGAGGCGGAAGCACCAGAGGACGGTTTCGAGGAGGGTGTCGGAGTCGATGCCCTTGGGGCAGTGGAGGAGGTATTCGCAGACGGCCTCGCCGGTTTTGGTGTCGATGAAGACGCGCGCGCCGACCTTGGTGTAGTTGAAGACGTTGGCGATTTCGATGAGGCGGGTGCTGGAGAGGTCCTGGTTTTCGGGGAAGCGGCGGTAGAAGCGGATGGTCTCGCCCTTGGCGTCGGGGGCGACGCGCAGTTCCATGGGCTGGACGCCGCGCGGGACGCCTGCGATGGCGGTGAAGGGGATGACGGCCTCGTTGCCCTCGATTTTGACGCGGCGCGCGCCGCCTGGGAGGAAGCCGACGAACTTCTTGAGGTTGGCGAGATCCTTGGTGGCGATGGGGCGTGCGGCGACGGGGAGGAGGCCTGCGGCAAGGAGGAGGGCGAGGAGGATGTTGCGTGCTTTCATGATGGCGTCACTTTTCGGCGAAGGTGATGTTGGCGAAATACTGCGGGGTGTGGAAATTGAGGACGGGGACGGGCGCCCAGGCCATCCAGCGGCGGTGGCTGGAGTATTCGGCGCAGTGGTAGAAGTTGGCGCGCCAGGTCTGGCCCGCGATGGGGCCAGGCTTCTCCATCAGGGTCTCGAAGGCCTTGATGGGGATGCGGAACTCGACCATCCAGACCAGTCCGCCGGTGATCTCGGGGTTGATGGTGCGGGATTTCAGGGTGTCGAGTTTGGTGAGGGAGGAGGCGACCTTGCACTGCTCGGCGATGCCTGGCGGGAAGGGCTTGGAGGGATAGCCGCCCTTGCCTTCGTTGGCCTGCGGATCCCATGGGCGCAACTGGAAGAGGCGGGTGCCCGCGATGCTCATTTCCGTGTTGATGAAGCCTTTGGGCGAGGGCATGATGAAGGCCTCGACGCAGGTGTCGCGGCAGACCATGGAGTCATCGCACAGGTGGGTGGCGGTGACGAAGCGGTCGCTGCCCTGGAAGATGCCGTAGATGTAGTTGTCGTCGTAGAGCAGGCGGAAGGTGATGCGGGCCTTCTTGAACTCGCTGCGGTGGAACACGAAGGTGAGGCTCTGCCCCTTGACGCCGTCCCAGGCGGGGGATTCCCAGTCGCACGAGAGGTCGGGCAGGCACTTGGGATTGGCGCGCTCGACGGTGTATTCGGGGGCGGGGGTGGTCCAGTAGTTGACGCGGTCGCGCAGGGAGGCGCACGAGGATGCGGCCAGGGCGACCAGGACGGCGGCGGCCAGGATGGCGAGTCTGGAGGTGGACATTCGGTTCGGCTCCTATTCGAAGTGGATGTCGCGGAAGAATTCGGGCTGGTGGAAGTTGAGGGGGCTGGGAGGCGCCCAGGAGAGCCAGTGCGGATGCTGCAGTTTGTCGCCGCACTTGTAGAAGTTGGCGCGCCAGGTCTGGCCTGAGAGGTCGCCGATGGCGGGGGTGTAGAGCTCGAGGGCGTCCATCGGCACGACGAACTGCATGTTCCAGGTGATGTCGCCTGGCTGCTCCTCCATCACGGGGCCAGGCAGGGTGCCCTTGGTGAGGAAGAGTCTGCCGTGCTCGTAGGGGAGGGCGGTGAAGTCCTTGAAGCCGCCTTTGACGCGGGTGTTGTCACGGACAAAATATATCAGGTGATTGCCGTTGGCGCTCATCTCCAGATTGAAATAGGCGGGGGCGCACTGGGCGGGCTGGAAGAAGAACTCGACGCAGGAGTCGCGGCAGACGGAGGCGTTGTATTCGGTCTGGGCGGCGAGGATGCTGTGGTCCTCGACGTGGTAGATGCCGTGGATGTTGCGGTTGTCGTGCAGCAGGCGCAAGCTGACCTTGGGCAGCGGGCCCTGGCTCTTGATGTGCGCCCAGACCAGGTCGATGGTGTCGGCGGTCTGCCAGGCGGGGGCGTCCCAGTCGGCGTCGAGGGCGGGTGCGGAGGCGGTGCGGCGGATGGTATAGGAAAGGCTCATGGTCGTGGTTTACTGGAAGAGTGGGGTGGAGTAGTAGCGGTCGTAGGAATCGGGGAGGACGGTGAGCACGGTGTGCCCGGGGCCGAGTTCGCGGGCGAGTTTCAGGGCGCAGGCGACGTTGGTGCCGGAGGAGATGCCCGCGGGAAGGGCTTCGAGGCGCGCGAGGTCGCGCGCGATGGAGAGCGCCTCGTCGTCGGTGATGATGAGGTTGCCGTCGAGGAGGGACTGGTCGAGGTTGTGGGGGATGAAGCCGTCGCCGATGCCCTGCTGGAGGTGCGAGCCGATGGCGCCGCCCGCGAGGATGGCGGCGTTGGCGGGCTCGGCGGCGACGATGCGCATCTTTGGGAAGCGGGTGCGGAGGCGGCGTCCGATGCCCGAGAGGGTGCCGCCAGTGCCGAATCCCGCGCAGAATGCGTCGACGGTGGTGTCGCCGAGCTGATCGAGGATTTCGCGGGCGGTGAATTGGTCGTGGACGGCGGGGTTGTTGGGGTTCTCGAACTGCTGGGGGACGAAGCCGTTGGGGGTGTTTTTGCAGAGCTCGTCGGCGCGCTGGAGGCATCGCTCCATGCACTCGCCGATGTTTCCGTGGTCGGGGATCAGCACGATTTCGGCGCCGTACATCTTCATGAGGCGGGTGCGCTCGGGGCTGACGGAGTCGGGCATGACGATGATGCAGCGGTAGTTCTTCTGGTTGCAGACGAGGGCGAGGCCGATGCCCTGGTTGCCGCTGGTGGGCTCGATGATGACGGCGCCTGGCCCGATGAGGCCGTCGCGCTCGGCGGCCTCGATCATGTTGAGGGCGGTGCGGGTCTTGATGCTGCCGCCGACATTGAGGCCCTCGACCTTGACGAGGATCTGCGCGCAGGAGGCGTCGGGGATGCGCCTGAGGCGGACGAGGGGGGTGTGGCCGACGGCTTCGAGGATGGAGTTGAGGATCTGTGACATGACGTGGGGTGGATCAGACTTCCATGTAGCATCCGAGGAGCACGAAGAACTCCGGGGAGTTGGCGAGCTGGCCGAGGAGGCGGACGATGTCCTGGTCGTAGACGGAGGCCTCGAAGTCGAAGTAGAAGAGGAACTCGAAGTCGCGTCCTGGGACGGGGCGGGATTCGAGCTTGAGGAGGTTGACGCCGAGGGCGGAGAACTTGGCCATGAGCTGGCAGAGCGCGCCAGGATGGTGGGGGACGGTGAGCATCAGGCTGATGCGGTTGGCGCCGGGGTAGACCTCGAGCGTCTTGGCGATGCAGATGAAGCGGGTGAAGTTGAAGTCGGAGTTCTGGACGTGGTCCGCGAGGATGCGCAGGTTGTAGAGGTCGGCGCAGGCGGCGGAGCAGATGGCGGCGAGGTCGTCGCGTCCTGATTCCATGACCATCCTGGCGGCGACGGCGGTGTTTTCGACGGCGGTGGCCTTGATTTCGGGGTGGGCCTTGAAGAAGCCCGAGCACTGTCCAAGGGCCTGCTCGTGGGAGATGACTTCGCGGATCTGGTCGAGCCTGGCGCCTGGGTTGGCGACGAGGACGTGGTTGACCTGGAGTTTGATGGAGCGCACGATATGGAAGCGGTGGTGGCGCATCAGGTCGTAGACGCCGACGATGGTGCCGTGGGTGCTGTTTTCGATGGGCAGCACGCCGAATTGGCAGAGGCCCTTTTCGACGGCGTTGAAGACGCCTTCCCAGGTCTTGAAATAGGAGATGGAGCCCTGCGGGAAGAGGCGCTCGGCGGCGATCTGGGAGTAGGCGCCCTCGACGCCCTGGCAGGCGACGGAGCCCCGTGACGGGAAGATCTGCGGGGTCTCCTGGAGGGCGCGGCGGATTTCGCGCGGGAGGTCGTCGGCGCCTGGGAGGGACTGGTTCTGGCAGCTGCGGGAGAGGTCGAAGAGGGTCTCGAAGAGCTGTCGGGCGTAGGTGCCGTACTGGGGTCCTGCCTCCTCGCAGACCTGGGCGAGGATTTCGCGTTCGCGCTGGGGGTTGAAGACGGGGAGGCGGTGTTCGCGCTTGTAGTCGCCGATGGCGGCGGATAGTTCCATGCGTCGTCGGAAGAGTTTGAGCAGGTCCGCGTCGACCTGGTCGATTTCCTTGCGGTATTCTTCGAGTTCCATGGGGGTTAGAGCAACGGCGCGATGGCGGTGACCGTCTTTTCGGGCAGGAGAATGCAGGATTCGGAGAGGGAGACGCCCAGTTCGCCCAGGGCGAGGCGGCGGTGGATCTCGCGCTGCGCCTCCAGCGCCCAGCCACCATAGCCAGGCGAGAAACGGCAGCTGGCGAGGGCGAAGCCCAGCGGCAGCAGGCGCTGCCGCGCGTAGTCCTGGAGCGCGTCCATCGCGGCGTCCGCGCATTCGCCGCCGACGGCGTCGGCGATGGCGGCGCCCGCGGCGTCCTGGG
>JAEEXV010000281.1 GCA_016287975.1 Lentisphaeria bacterium
GAGGGTCTTGCCGTCGGGCGACTTGATGCTGGCGGTGCGGCGGATCTCGATGCGCATGGAGGCGTAGAACTTGAGGGCGCGGCCGCCGGTGGTGGTCTCGGGGTTGCCGAACATGACGCCGATCTTCTCGCGGATCTGGTTCGTGAAGATGAGGCAGGTGTTGGTCTTGGAGACGATGGCGGTCATCTTGCGGAGCGCCTGGCTCATGAGGCGCGCCTGCAACCCGACATGCTGGTCGCCCATCTCGCCCTCGATCTCCGCCTTGGGCACGAGGGCGGCGACCGAGTCGATGACCAGCACGTCGATGGCGTTCGAGCGCACCAGCGTCTCGGCGATGTTCAGCGCGTCCTCGCCGCAGTCGGGCTGGGAGACGAGCAGGTTGTCGGTGTCGACGCCGATGATGCGGGCGTATCTGGGGTCGAGGGCGTGCTCGGTGTCGATGAAGGCGCAGGTGCCGCCCGCCTTCTGGGCGTTGGCGATGACGTGCAGGCAGAGGGTGGTCTTGCCCGAGGATTCGGGGCCGTAGATCTCGATGATGCGGCCGCGGGGGACGCCGCCGATGCCGGTGGCGATGTCCAGGGCCATGGAGCCGGTGCTGATGGTCGGGACGTCCTGGTGGGTCTGGTCGCCGAGGCGCATGATGCTGCCCTTGCCGAACTCCTTCTCGATCTGGCCGAGCGCGAGTTTGAGGTTGCGGTTCTGGATCTCGTTGTTGGAGACGGCGGGGGGCGTGGGGGTCTTGGGTGCCATGATAGTGCCTGGGAGGGGTGGTAGGTGAGATGGATTAGGCGAACGAAAAGTAGTCAGTACTTGCCGTAAAGATACACCGACTTTCGCGAACTGCAAGCGGAAACGGTGAAAAAAACGCCAAAGTCCCGAAAGTCCTGGAAAAGGCGAATAATTATTCGTCTTTTTGAGAACGCTTTGTTCCCCAAGAGGGTCGGTAACAGCCCCTCATAATGCAGACACGCCAGAAGCCTGTGGGTCGGGCGCGATTGACGAAGCGGACGTAGCCACGGCGTCCCGCCGTGGCAGGCGGGTGAGCCACACAGGGTGTGCAATGGGGCGGCGAAATCGTTCGCTGCGTCGCTCGCCGGGGGGACCACGGCGGGACGCCGTGGCTACCATTTTCGGGGCTTTGACTGGGCAATCGCCTACCCTCTTGGGGAACAGCGCCTTTGAGAAAGGAGAGCGTCCAGGAGGCGCAGCCCTTCGGTGACGGCGGCGGCGCGGACGGCGAGGCGGTCGCCAGGGAAGTGGAAGGTGCGCACGTCGATGGCGGCGTCGGCAATGGCGCCCAGAACGACGGTGCCGACGGGCTTGCCAGGTTCGGCGCCTGTGGGGCCTGCGATGCCGGAGACGGCGATTCCCGCCTGCACGCCGTGGCGTTCCTGGAGGCCGTGAAGCATGGCGGCGACGGTCTCGTGGGAGACTACGCCGAAGTGGCCGATGGTTTCGGCGGGGACGCCGAGGAGGCGTTCCTTCCAGGGGATGGTATACGCGACGACGGCGCCCGCGAACCACTGGGAGGAGCCAGGCACGTCGGTGCAGGCGGCGGCGATTCCGCCTCCCGTGCAGGATTCGGCGGTGGCCATGGTCCAGCCGCGGTCAAGGAGGGCGGCGGCGATGGAGTGGATGATCGGCAGGTTCATGGCGGTGAGAGGGGCTTGACAATGGGCGGAAGGCGTGGGCTGCACTCCGCCTAGGTTGTGAAATTGCAGCGAAACGATGCTGATGCCCTTAATGTAGCCCATTTCGGGGGGGCGCAAGCCATCTTGCCTGCCGATTCTTTGCGCGAAGCAGGGGATCACGAGGAGCTTACTTCTCCGTCAGGTATTTTCCCATCGCCTCATGGATCTGGCGGTAGGAGAATCCCATGGCGTTCGGCGTGTCGGGGCTGCAGCCGTATTTCAGCAGGAACTGGTAGATGTCAGATTCGAGTGAAAGATCGGGATCCTCCTGGGAAGGATTGAACAGCGGATTGCGGAAGAAGAAGTAGTGCCAGGCATTGTTGCCCGCCTTGTCCCTGAAGTCGGCGACCGCGCGAGGCAAGTCGGACAGCAGGGAATACAGGATGTTCGCCGAGGCATACTGGATCGACAGCGGCAGGAGGACCTGCGCGGGGACCAGCTTGATGACCTGGTTCATGTCCTCCAACAGCATCTTGTCCAGGAATTCATGCGGGTCTGCGATGACGAGCCCGTAGAAGACCATGCCGCACTCCTCCTCGGACATCATGCTCATCTTGATCATCAGCTGTTCGTAGGTCAGGTTCGCGTCTTTCAGAATCCTCCGAATCTGCGGGGGAATCACCTCCATCAGTTCAATGGGGCCGCCCAGCCCTACCCAGTAACGGCACTCCAGGATGGAATCAAGGCTGTTGCGGAGGTTCTTCTCCTTCAGATTGTCGGGCTGCGGGCGCAGGAGGGTCAGGTTGTTGCTGCCGCGCATCCGCACCGTCAGGGGGACTTTGCCCTTCGACTGGCCAGCGTCCGTGGCAAATGCGTTCACCCGCTCCCGCTTTCCAGTCTTCACCCATGTCGAGAGTCGGTTCAAGAGTGCATTCCAGTAGGAATAGGAGAAGTCCCAGCGGGAATAGGGCACCAGGCATGGATACTTCTCGATCCACGGCGTGTCGCCGCCGCCGATCTCCCGAAACCGCTCCAGGTCATAGTGCTGCAGGATTTCCGGAAAGCTCTCCGCGATATGCAGGATGTCCTCAGGCGACTTCAAATCGGGGTTGCAGCAAGCCAGCCACTCGGGATGGCGTTCCAGAATCCGCCCCAGATAATACGCGCCAATGGCGTCCAAGTCGCATTTGCCGCGGAACTGCGGCTGATTGACCAGGACGGTCTCCCAGGCGCTGCCTTGGAATTCATGCGTGTTGAAACGGTGGAACAACGATGGCTGGCAGGCGATGACGTCCGCCTGGTCGTTGAGGCTCAGCGTAAATGCCCAGGCGTTCTTCTGCGAGCGGTCATACACATAGTTGTCGATGAACTGCGGCTGCTGGCAGAGGACGCGCTTCCAGTCGCCGCTGCGCAGCCATTTCCAGGGGGCGTATTTGGCGAACTGCGGATGTCGGGCAAGCAGCGCCCCCCAGAGCCTGCCGATGGCCTCCGACCCTCGGTTGAACAGTGATTTCGACGCCGGGACGTAGGCATCCAATTCCGGATGCCGAATCAGCACCTCCAGCCACTGGTTGGCGCTCATGAAGGAGAGCGTGATCTTCTTCGGCGCATGGCGGATGAACTCGGGATGCTCCAGCAGGATGTCATGCCAGGCGTTGGAACCGAGTTTTCCCCACGGACACTGGTCCTCCAGTTCGGGATGGCTGAGGAGCATCTCAGGCCAGTATTTTGCTTCAAGGTGTTCTAAATTGTTCATTTCGCCTTGCTGATGATCGGGACGGACGGGACTTGGGATTCTGGACGGGACTTGGGACTTTGGACTTTGGACGGGACTTTAGGCTATTTCCCCATGGGGTGGCAACTGGCGGGCCTGCGTGATTAGCGCAGGGCCAGTTGCCGCCCCACATGAGGGCGCTGAGGTGGTCAGCTGGCGAAGCCGATTCCGTGCCTCTCCTCGCCGAGCCCCTTGTAGACGCCCTGGGAGTCGCGCGACTGCGCCTCGAGCTTCAGCGCCTCGACAATCTCGGCGGCGGTGAGCTCCTCGTTCTCCAGATAGTAGAGCTGCTGGCGGACGTTGCGGAAGTCGGAGGGGGTCAGGCGCTCGACGGCGTGGAGGGCGGCCTTGTCGGCCTCCGCGAGGGCGGGGGCGTTCAGGGGGCCGAAGTAGGTCCTGTAGAAGGTCTCCTTGCCCGCGTCGTCGAGGAAGTCGAAGTGGAGGCGGAAGGTGAAGCGGCGGAGGGCGGCGGGGTCGAGCCTCTGGACGA
>JAEEXV010000282.1 GCA_016287975.1 Lentisphaeria bacterium
CCGCCGTGTGCCGGCGGGCTTGCCCGCCGGTTGGCTCCGATGCCCCGCCCCCGCATTCGCCCGCCGTGTGCCGGCGGTCATTCGCGCCAAGTATAGTCCGCTTTCGCCTTGCGCTGGTGGAGCACACGACCATCGGGAAGGACGATGCGGCATGAAAGCGCGGCGGGCTTGGCGACGGTGAGCCGCACCTGCCCTGCATCCTCGCGCCGCCAGGCGACCTCCACCTCCCCCGCGGGGATGCGCCGCGCCGCCGAGAAGCACTCCAGCCCCATCGGGCAGAAGGGCCGCACCGTCAGCGCCGCGAAGCCAGGGGCATCCTCCTGCGGACGGATGCCGCCCAGATAGGTGAAAGCCCAAGAGAGCACATCGCCGATCATCACGTGGTTGCGCGAATACCGCCCTTCCCAATCCTCCCACAACGTGGTCGCGCCGTGGTTGACCATGTCCACATATCCAGGGAAGGCGGGCTGCATCAGCAGCCGCCAGGCGCTCTCCGCGTAGCCGTTGTCCGCGAGCGCGCGGGGCACGGTGCGCATCCCGAGGGCGCCGCAGTCGGGGCGGTAGCAGTTGTCGCGGACAATGCGATCCAGCAGCGCCGCGCACTGGCTCTGGTCTTCGGCGGGGATGATCCCGAAAAAGAGCGCCAGGCCCAGCGCCGTCATCTCGTCCTTCCCGATGTGCCCGCCGCCGCGATACCATTTCGCCAGCACGGCCTGGCGCGTCTCCTCCGCCCGCGCCGTGTAGATGTCCGTCCGCCCCAGCACCCGCGCAATCTTCGCCATCGTGCGCAGGCCGCCATAATATTCCATGGAGCCGCACAATTCCGAATCAAGCGCCCGTCGGATGTCTGGATGGAACCAGTCTCCCAGCCCATGCCGCACGAGTCCGCCAGTGGCGATGCTCTCCAGATACTCCATCAGCCGCGACGCCGCCTCCCAGTTCTCCTCCAGCATCGCGCGGTCGCCTTCGTAGAGGTAGCAAAGCCACGGCAGATAGACAAGAATGTAGTCGCCAGATCCCGCCCCCCAGGTGTAGCCCCAGCCTGGATTCAACGCCATCCCAGGCAGGAGGCCGTTGGGCCACTGCGCCGCGCGCACGCTTGAAAGCCACCCCCGATGGCACTGCGCCAGATCGAAACAGGTAATCCCGCTCTCCGCCGCCAGCATCGCGTCCCCCAGCCAGCTGTTCTTCTCGCGCTGCGGGCAGTCCGTCGGCACCCCCACGTAGTTGTTGACGAAACTCCACCAGTTGTTCGCCAGCACCCTCGTCAGCATCGGATCCGACGCCTTCATCCGGGCTTTCTCCGCAAAGCCAGTGCGAATGGCGCAGCCGACGATCGAAAGCACCTCGGCCTCCCCCGTCACCTCCACGCGCACATACTGGAAACCGTGATAGGTGAAGCGCGGATGCCACTCCTCCACGCCCTCTCCCTTCAGCACATAGCGATCCGTCTGGAACTCGCCTGACTTCGTGCACCGCGTCAGGTCGTTGCTTCGGTCGAGGTAGCCCGCCACGTGGTCGTCCACCTTCTCCCCATAGATGAGCTTCACCTGCGCGCCCGCCACGCCCCGCACCCGTATGCGCGCCCATCCTGCGATGTTCTGCGCCAGCGCATAGACCTTTCCGCCGTCGTGCGTGTCCAGAATCATCTCCGCCGCGAACTCGCGGTGGACGACGCATCCTGGCTGGTGCTGCGCCACCAGCCGCCCGCCTGGGCCAGAGACGACCTGCGCCGCCTCCCACCCCGAGGCGTCGAAGCCATTCGTCGACCAGCCTGGGATCTCGCGGCGCGCGTCATAAGTCTCGCCATTGCGGAGTTCGCTGAAGACCACTGGCCCCGCCTCCTTCAGGCACTGCCAGCTGCCGTCCGAGACCAGCACCGTCTCGCCGTCCACCTCCAGTTCGAAGAGCAGTTTCGGATAGTCCTTCCAGCGCGCATGCTCGAAGTGCCACGCATTGACCGTGCCGCAGCAGTACCACCCGTTGCCCAGCAGCACGCCGACCGTGTTCCTGCCCGCCCGAAGCAGCGGCGTGACATCGTAGTCCACATAGTTCACCACGCTTTCGAACTGCGACGGCGACGGCTGCAGCACCTCCGCCGTCATCGCGCGGCCGTTGAACTCACACTCCATCCAGCCTGGTGCGCAGATGTGCGCCACCGCCTTCCGAAAGCCCCGTTTCACCTGGAAGCACCGCCGCAAATAGGGCAGTGCACGACTCGGGCTGTTCCATGGCAGATGCGGGACCCCCGTCCCGATCCACTTCGCACGCCATTCGCGATCACTGAAAATCATGCCGTTCTCTCCATTTTGCAATCCACAGATTGCGCAGATTGCACAGATCTATGAAACGGCCATGGAAACGGCCACGGAAACGGCCACGGAAACGGCCACGGAAACGGCCACGCCCCCCCTCAGCCCGAAAATCTGTGAAATCTGTGAAATCTGCGGTTCAGGGACACGCTATTCCAGCACGAGTTCGGCGCCGTCGAGGGTCAGGTAGCGCTGGGCGGGCACGAAACTGTAGTGCTGGTGGTCGCCGCCGAACACGCGGTTGCGCCCGAAATTGAAGCGGATGGGGGACTTGCCGAGGGTCTCCAGGGGCAGCGCCACCTCCATGACCATGTTCCGCCCCTGGATGCGGATCTGGCTGGACGGCAGCGGCAGGCCGCCGTTTGCCTTGCCCGCGCCCTCCCCCGCCTTCCACTGCGCGAAGTGCATCCCCGCCGCGGAAAGGATGTACTGCACGTACTTCTCGCCCTGCCCCGCCCCGCGGAAATAGCATTCGAGGCCGTCGTTGTGCCACGGCTTGGACTGCTTGTCGGCGGTGAAGCCGTCTGGCTTCGGCTCCTCGAACTCCGCCGCGACATAGAGCATCCTGCCGTCATGCAGCAGCCGCACGCGGGTCTTCGGCGGCTTCACGACAGGGTTGCCCAGCAGCGTGAACGACTCCAGCGACGACGACGCCTTCCAGTCGGCCTCGTCCAGCACGCCGTCGATCTTCATCGCCCCCGCCGCGCGCGGCACGCGGATGCGCTTCACCTCGGCCTTTGCCGCGCCCTTCACGTAGAAGGGTTCCGCCGCCTTCGCGCCCGCAGGCAGTTCGTCGCGCGAATCGAGCACGATCAGTTCGATGCGGCGGTCAGGCGTCGAGAACTGCCAGAAGAGCGTCAGGAGCAGTCTCCCGCCCCAGCCGTCGGGCGCGCCCAGCGACTTCAGATCCAGCCACAGCTCCTCCTCGGGCTCGCCAGAGGCGCCGAAGTTCGAGATGACCGCCATCCGCTGCGGCACGCACGCCGCCCCCCACGTCGGCGCCCTGTCCGTGCGCGCGGGGCGCACATTGCCGAAGGAGGCGAAGGTGCGCTGGCTCCATTTGCCGTCCGCCCCCGCGAAGTCCAGCATCAGCCCCAGCGCGGCGTTCGGGTTGTCGTACTTGACGCCAAGCCCCTTCACCCCCGCACGCGGCCCGAATCGCTGGAACCACCAGAGGTTGCCGCGCAGACGCACCTTCACAAAGCGCCTGCACTGCAGCTCCAGCCCCGCCCCGAAGGTGTTCCACGGCGTCGCGTAGTTCGGCGCCGTCGCCACCGCCATCGTCGCCGTGCGCGCGCTCGCCGTCGCCTCGCCGCACTCGTCCGTCGTCAGCACATGCTTCGCGAAGACCACGAGCCCGTCGGACAAGACCACTGGATCCTCCGTCTTCACCGAGGCGCTTCGGCTCTTCGGCGGCGGCAACTTCACCAGTCTCGCCAAGGCGGGCGCCCCCGCCGACAACGTGAACTTCGCCTCCGCCAGCACCGCGCCGTCCTCCCCGTACGCCCGCGCCACGTATGCGCCGCCAGTCACATCCGACGGAATCTTCGCCGACGCCTCGCAGCCCGCCGCGCTCCACACGGCGTCCCCCTGCTGCTCGACCTGCATCGTGACCCCCGCCTGCGACGGCGCGAAGGCGAGTTTCAACTCGCCGCATGGACGCCCCGCCTGCACCTTCAGGCTGCCAGACCGCTGCGCTCCCGCAATCGGCGCGAAGCGGAACTCGACCTGGCTCTCCCCCCGCGGCACCGCCGCCACCGCCAGCCGCGCCCCCGCCGCAAAGACCGTCCGCGCGGGAACCGCCTTGCCGTCCACGCTTGCCCCCGCGAGCCTCCGCCCCGTCGGCACCAGCATCGCGACTTCGGCCTCCTTGCGAGTGGAGGAGACCCTCAGCGCCTCGCCCGCCCCCGCCGTCTTCACGCCCAGCGTCTCAGGCAGGAGCAACTGCATCCGCATCCCGTCCACGCTGTAGACCACTGCGGGGGACTGCGTGCAGAGCACCAGTTTCATCTGCTCTGGCGCCAGCTCTATCTCCTGCTCCACGCGCGCCGACCACGGCCGCGCGCCCAGATAGCGGTGCGCGACGATGAAGTCGCTCGCCCAGCCGCATTCGCGGTAGTCCTTTTCCTGCGCCGATTCCGTTCGCAGGCCCTTGTGCGCGGCGTAGGGACGCAGCGTCAACTCCCACACGTGCACGGGGGCGTCCTTCCGCGCCACGCCCAGCGGCGCCAGATCCGCCGAGACCTTGCGCTTCGCGGCGGCCTTGCCGTGGTTCTTCACGTAGAGCCACCCCGTCTCCGCACCCAGTTTCAGCGCCATCAGTTCCCACTCCTCCGACGGCTCGAAGCGCCAGTTCGGCGACACCTTCGCCTCCACCAGCCGCGCCCAGCGGCTCTGGTACTGCGCCCCCATCAGCGCCACCAGCGTGCGCGCATCGTGCGGCATCGCCGTCAGGTTCAGCCCCGTGCCCACCGCATACTGCTGGAAGGCCGAATCCACCTGCGGCAGCCAGTAGATGTAGAGCGGCATGAACGACGGATCGGGACGCTGCCACAGCTTGTATTTGTACATCCACGTCGCGCCGTCCCGCCAGTTCGAGGTCAACGTCCCCCCGAAACTCTCCAGGAAGCCCATGTCGCCCAGCGGATTCTGCGGGTTGTTGAAGTGGACCGCGCGCTCGGGGTCCTTCTCCTGGATGCGGCGGCGCACCTCCGTGTACAAATCGTCGTAGACGGTCGGTTCGTCCATCTCCATGCGCTGCCAGTCGATGGACGCGGGCGAACCGCCGCCGTCCAGATACCACACGTCGTTGCAATAGTAGTCAACGAAACGCACCACCGCGTCGATCGCCTGCCGCCGCGATTCGGGGATGCCCATGCGGCGGTAGTAGTTGATGTTGTAGCCTGGGAAGAAACTCGCCTCCTGGCCGTTCGCGTTCTTTGTGACGAACCACTCAGGGTGCGTCGGGAAGAGGCGGCTCGACTTCGACACGCTCCACAGCCAGGTGTACTGAGACAGTTTGACGTTCGGCACCTGCCGATGCAGTTCCTGCGCCTCCGCCCGCAGCTTCTCCGCCGTCGAGGCGCCGCCGAAGATGTTGCGCACGATGCCCGACACCCCGAAGTCCCCCCACACGAAGTCGATGTCCCCCAGCGCATAGATGAACCACCCCTCGCGGATCAACTGGCCGTAGAACCTGGCCGCCGCCAGCCCGTGGTCGCCGAAGAGGTTGTCCCAGCCCTGCCCCGCCTGGAAGCGGTACTGGCCGATCCATTTCGGGCGCTTGATCGACGCGCGGAAGGCCTTCGCCTCGGGCAGCGCCAGATATTCGTCGTACATCTTCGGCACGCCGCCCTTTGTGAAGAGCATCACCGACTCCAGCGAGCAGGAGGTCGCCCCTGGCCCGACCTTGAAGAGCCCGTCCCCAAGGATCCAGCCGTTCGCGGTGAAGCACGTCCGCTTGTCCCCGAAGCCCGAGACCGTCACGATCCCCGAGCCGATCTGCGCGTATTTGCCGTTGTGGAAGTAGCGCGTGTGCAGCAGTGTCCGCCCCTTCGAGGGCGCCTCGAACTGCACCACTGGCCCCGTGTCCGCAGGCAGGTCGAAGGTGATCTCCGAGGCGAACTTGTGCAGCATGTCGTGCCCCGAACCCCACGTCTCGTAAAGCCCGCCCTTGCGCACCTCCTGCGGCAGCGCCACGCGGCAGGCGCTGAAGAGGAACGCCTCCTCCCCCGCCGCACGCTCGAACGACACCTTGCGGAAGAGCGCCCCCTGAACCACACGGTACGCCGTCGCAACCCGCATCCCAGGCAGCTTCGCGTTCGTCGTCACGACCTCCAGCGCACCCTCCGACTCGCGGATGGACTGCACCTTGTCCCCGTAGCCGTCGCACTTCGTGAGTAACTTGTCGCCGCGCCCGCGCAGTTCATAGAGGTTCGCCAGCCGTTCCACCAGCACCTCGCCCCCCTGGCTCACACGGCACGCGACGCCGTTCGCGCGGTTCACCCACACTTCCACGCCCCCCGACGCAAAACGCGCATACTCCTTTTCGGAAACGGGCGGCATTGAAGGCCCCAGGTCGTAGTTCGCCTCCGCGAAGGAGGCGACATCCGCGTCCGTCGCCGCGCGTCCCCAGAACGAGACCTCCGCCAGCCGAACAGGGATGTCCGTGCGGCTCCGCCCGAAATGCAGCCGAATCCACCGCCCCGCCGCCTTCCCCTCGACCACGGAAGCATACTCCGCCTCCGCCGCCGAAAGATCGCTGTTCTTGAAATGCATCGCGGGATGGAAATTCTTGCCGTCGGTGCTCGCCAGCACCGTGATCTCAGACCAGTTCTGGCCAGGCGCCGCCACCGCGCGCGCCTCCACCTTCTCCACGACCTTCAGCGCCCCCAGATCGAAGTCGATGACGGGCTCGTCCGCATACTGCCGCCAGAAGGCCTGACCATCCTTTGACGCCTTCCCGTCCGTCAGCGCCGTCCCCGACGCGTCTCCCGAATCCCGTTTGCTCACGTAGCGGTACGCTGCCACCTTCAGCGGCCCGCTCCCCTGCCGCTTCGGCACGAACTTCAGGTTCGCGACGCCCAGCCGCTGCCCCTCCTTTCCAAAGGTGCCGTACATCGAGAAGCGCATCTCCGCGACAGTCCCGTAGGTCGCCGTCGTCTGGCGGTTCAACGGCCGCAGCGTCCGCAGATCCACTGGCATCACCACATGCGTCCACTCCTCCTTGCCGAACTGGAAGACGCAGTCCACCCCAGTGCGCATCCCTGGATAATAGATGACGATGCTCGCCCCGCCCGCGCGGCGCCCCCAGCTCTCCTGGAAAAAGTCGAACTCAATCGCCTCCACCTGCGACAGGTCGATCGCCGTCGACGGCCTATACGCCAGCCCCTGGTACTTCCCCGTCACCGTCGCCGTCGCCAGCACTCCCTCCCCGCCCTTCACCGACACCTTCGACACCTTCGGCGGCAGCTTCGCCTGGCCCGCCATCCCCGACCACTCCGACAACTCCAGCCCCCACCCGCATGCCGTCAACAATGCCAGCAAGACCATCCAACTACGCTTCATCGCCCATTCTCTCCCTGCTTGTCCCACAAAAAGCACGACCATGCCCCACCCTGTCATATCCCTTTGATCCCTTTGATCCCCTGCATCAGGCCACAGCATATCTCTTTTATCCCTTAGATTCCCTGCATCAGGCCACATCCCCCTTCGTCACTTGTCGCTCCGCAATAGCATCCCCCCTCCTGGGGCGAATCGCCCCTCGCTCCTGACACTTCTTCCGCCTACTGCCCGATGCGGCAGCTGTAGAGGAGGTTCAGCGCCTTCTGGCCAAATGCAATGTGCTCAATCTCCGTCCAGAGGGTGACCGTCGGCTTCTCGCTGGTCACATGGCCGTCGCCCCACAGGATGTTCGCCTGGCCGCCGTGGCGGAAGTGGATGTCATAACTGCCATTCGTCTTCTTGAAGACGCGGTCATACTGCGCATTCCCTTTCAAATCACCCCACTCGATGGCACCATGCGTGCAGGAATCGCCCCACAGCTCCGTCTGCGCAGGATGGTGGTGCTTCATGCGCTTGGTCCCCGCCGTGCCTGGGTTGTACTTGCCGAGTTCGCCGTAGGTCAGGTATTTCTGCCAGGCCGAGTGCGGTGTGCCAGGACGGTTGCTGCTGGGATATCCCGCAGGGCAGGTCAGCTCGCTGTTGTAACTCTTGATGATGCCCGCCTCCAGCAGTTCCTCCGCCCAGGTCCGCTTGGGGCTGGTCGTCGCATCGCCTGGCGCCGACCAGTTGCACTGCGGGATGTCGTCCCGCCAGTCGCCTGCGTACATCTCGACATACGTCCCCACCTGCTTCAGATTGCTCGTGCAGCTCACCGTCTTCGCCTTCTCGCGCGCCTTCGACAACGCAGGCAGCAGCATCGACGCCAAAATCGCGATGATCGCAATGACCACCAACAACTCAATCAGGGTAAAAGCATTCTTTTTCATGGCATTCACTGGGTTTCAGGTTCTTGGTTCAGGGTTCAGGTAAAAAAAGTTGCTATTTATGTCCGCAGTTCGCGGGGAGGCAGGGGCGCGCCCGCGAGAACAAAGTCGTCGTGTCCCTTGCCCGTCGTCAGATCCAGGCTCGCGCGCGCATTCCACCCTCGCAGCACGACGCCCTCCGCCTTCCGCCCCTCCGACAAATCCGCGACGACGAGGCGCTTCTCGCCTGGCAGCAGCGTGAGGTAGTTGTCGCGCCAGTACTGCGCCTCGTGCGGCAGCCCGACGGCGGAGACGCGCACCATCATCGCCGCGATGCCGCTACGGTTCACGAGCGTCACGCGCAGTTCCGTGCCCTTCTGCACCGCCGTCACCCGCAAATCCGCGGGAGGCAGACGGAAGGCCTGCGCGAAATCAGGCGCGCCGTAGATGCGGGTATGGCGCCACACCTCGTTTCTCCCCTGGTGGATGGAGAGGTTCGCGAGCACCATCCCGCCTGGCAGATCCTTCGGGAGGCGGCACTCCAGCGTTTCCGCCAGCACCGCCGCTCCTGCCGCGAAGTCGCCTGCCTTCCGCCAGGCGAGCAGTTCGCGCCCCTCCAGGTCGGTCACGTTGCAGCGGACTTCGCCCTTCTGCAGAGCGGTGTCGAAGGCGCGGTAGAGTTTTGCCTGGAAGCGCCCGTCGCGGATCATCCACGACTCGTCCTCCAGGAAGAGGATGCGGGGTGCGTTGCTGCGCGCCACCAGGTAGAAGGCCATCTTCGGCAGCGTGTAGTAGTCCACGATGCTGAATGCGTTGGTCGGCCACGATTCGTTGTACTGCCACAGGAAACACCCCGAGTTCTCGGGGAAGCGCGTGCGGTAGTGCCCCATGACATACGACAACTGCCCGCCCTGCGTCGCCATCGACGCCTGCGACTGCTCCCAGCGGTCCGACGACGGCGCGAAGTTCTCCTGGATCGGCTTCCACGACCGCCGCGCGTCATTGAAGGAAAAATGGTATTTCCAGTGCTGGCCGCCTGGCCATGGATCCCCTGCGGGGATGAAGCGGTCGATGGATTCCGCCTCCGCAAAGCCTTCGCACCCCAGTTCCGACGCCAGCCGCCGAAAA
Source organism: Lentisphaeria bacterium (assembly GCA_016287975.1). Next base: position 9,407 of record JAEEXV010000282.1, read on the forward strand.
TGCGCGTTCCAGTACGAATGCTCCATGAAGTTCCACGTGCCATGGTCGCGCTCGCCTGGACGCGACAGATCGGGCGAGGAAAGGTGGTACGGATACTCCGGCGCCAGCGCCGACACCAGTTCGCCATATTGGCGGTAGATCGGGCAGTCAGGCGATTCGTTGTAGTAGAACACCTCGTTGCCGCCGCAGTAGAGCGCCATCGACGCATGGTTCCGCGTGCGCCGAATCGCCGCCTCCGCCTCGCGGCGGTATTTCGCCAGCGACACCGCGTCATGCGGATACATGCTGCACGCATGCGGGAACTCCTGCCACACCAGCATGCCGTATTTGTCGCAGGCACGATAGAACTCCTCCTTTTCGAGGATGCCGCCGCCCCAGACTCGGAAGAGGTTGAAGCCGCCCGACGCCGCGAGGCGCACCAGCCGTTCGTAGCCAGCCGCGTCGGGAGCCGACAGCCGCTGATCCGCAGGAACCCAGTTCAGCCCCCGCGCGAAAATCCGCTTGCCGTTGTACTCGAAGGTCAGCGGATACGAACTCTCGCAACTGCCAGGATTGCGCACCATCGACAGATCGCGGAAGGCCACCTGCTCCTCCCACTCGTCTCCTGGCACCCCCACCTCCAGACGGTACAGCGGCTGCGCGCCATAGCCGTTCGGATACCAGAACTCCGCGTCCGCGGCCTCGAACTCCACCGCGCCAGACGCCAACTCCCCTGGAGTTGCCGAGACCGACAGCGTCCGCCACACCGTCTTCCCCTTCCCCGACAACGGCGACAACGACACCGACACCGGAACCCGCCCCGCCTCCAGGCACCCTATCTCCAAAGAAACCGACACCCGCCTGCCTTGCGTGCGGAAATGCACGCCGTGGATGCGCGCGTTCGCGACCCCGTGCAACTCCACATGGTCGAAGATGCCCGTCGGCACCATCTGGCGCGCCCAGTCCCACCCGAAGACCATCTGGCACATCCGATAGTGCGCGAACTCCGCTGGCGCCGTATGGCAATGGTTCTGCGCGGCCTTCGGCGCCGCATCGAATAACAGCACCAGCACATTCTTCCCGCCGTCGCGCTTCACATGGTCCGAGACGTCGATCGTCCACGGGTCGAACATCCCCGTGTGCCGCCCCAAATACCCTTCGTTCAAAAAGCCGCACACCGAATACCCGATGCTCCGAAAGGTTAGGTCAATGTGCGCCAGACCCGCAAACGCCTTCGGCAGCGTGAACTCCTTCCGAAACGCCCACCCCTTCCGCTCCGACCACTCGCAGCGCTCCAGGTTCATCCCGTAATACGGATCCCCGATCTCGCCATTCTCCTCCAGAACGCTCCGATCACACCCAGGAACCGTCGCATGGTAGCACCCCGCAGGCGCACCCGACAACGCCGCAAATCCACCGCTCCGCGCATCGTCCAGCAACATGTCACGCAACGTGAACGGACGCTGCGTCAGCGCATGCGCCTCTGGCGAAAGGTAGTCCTTCGCCACCCAATCCGATCCATCCAGCAAAATCCGCATCGCAAAAAAACACCCTCAATGCCCCCCTCTCAATGAAACGTTTCACTTCGGTCATGTATTATTATAAGCCATTCCGTCGAAAAATCAACCCCAGACAGCCCAATTCCCCCATTTTTTCCCGCCTGCGGTGGAAGCCAGGCTCCATTATTCCCGCCTGTGCGCCCTCTCCGCTGTTTTCGCGCCGCCTGCACCATACACCATCCATCGCGGTGCCGTGCCGCCGCATTCTTGCGGCGGAAGCCAAGCCCCGCGGTGCCGTGCCGCCGCATTCTTGCGGCGGAAGCCAAACCCCGCCAGGCGAGCCCGTCGGCGATTATCCGCGCTTGCCCGTCGCCTGCTCCAGCAGTTCCGCCGCGAGGGCGACGCACCGCGCGCACGGGGTGTGCGCGGCGCCCTTGATTTCACGGCAGGTGAGCGCTCCCGCGCCCGCCTCGAACTGGCGTCTGATTTCGGTGTGCGCGTATGGCGGCGCCAGCCGCAGCGCGGCGTGGAGCGCCCCGCAGAGACCGCCTAGCGCGCGCCCGCCGCCGCAGGCCGCCAGTTCCTGCACGAGTTCCTCATGTCCCGCCCCCGCCGCCACCGACTGCGCGCAATTGAACGGATGCCCTGGCGCGGTGAAGAGTTCCTCCGCTTTCGTCATTTGACAATCCTCCATTTCAAGGCAATTGTGGTTCCAGCCCGTAGAATCGGACGGCGTTGGCGGTGGTGAGTTCCCCGATCGCCTCCGCCGTGGTGCCGCGTTCCTCGGCAATGCGCGCGGCGATGAGCGGGATGTATTTCGAGGAGTTTGGCTTGCCGCGATACGGCGTCGGCGCCAGGTAGGGCGCGTCGGTCTCAAGCAGCAGCCGTTCGTCGGGGACCAGGCGCAGCGTCTCGCGGATGTTGTCGGCCTTCTTGAAGGTGACCATGCCATTGTACGAGAAGACGGTATTGAGTTTGAGCCAGGCGTCGAGTTCGCGCGGCCCGTCCGCGAAGCAATGCACATGCACTGGATGCCCCGCAGGAAGCAGCCGCACGATCAGCGCGTGGCAGCGCTCGAATGCCTCGCGGCAATGGAGCATCAACGGCTTGCCGCACTCGGCGGCGAGACGCAGCGACGCCTCGAAGAGCGCCTCCTGCTCGGCCGCGCTGCTGCCCTCCCAGTGGGCGTCCAGCCCCACCTCCCCGACCGCGACCGCCCGCGGATGCCGCGCCCACTCCCGCAGCCGCGCAAAGTTCTCCGGCGTGCCATCCGCGCTGTTCTCGGGATGGAAGCCGACCGTCGCATAGAGCCCTGGATGCGTTTCGGCCAGGCGCAGATAGCGCGGGCAGTCCTCCGCCCCCGTGCCCGCCAGAATCAGGCGGGTGACGCCCGCCTCGGCGGCCTCGCGGAAAATCTGCTCCGCTTCTTCGTCCAGACACTCGTCTGGCAGATGGGTATGGGTGTCGATATAGGACATGGTTAGGTGTGGGCGGGGCTTTTCAAAGGGATTCAAGGGATCCAAGGGATAAAAGGGATAGCGGGACAAAGCGGGGGAATCATCCCTTGAATCCCTTTTATCCCTTGCATCCCTGTCATGGCGTGTCCTTGCTGGCCTCCTGCGCGAGTTTCACGGTCGCGAGGGCGTCGGCGGCGTAGGCGGCGCCGATCTCCTGGGCGTAGTGTTCGTCGACGACGGCGCCGCCGATGATGAACTTGAGGCCGATAAGCCCGCGCTTCTTCGCCAGTTCGACGACGTGCTTCATCTGCCCCATCGTCGTCGTCATCAGCGCCGAGAGGCCGATGACGCGGCAGTCCTCGCGAACGGCGGCGTCGAGAATCTCCTCGGCGGGCACGTCCTTGCCCAGGTCGATGACCTGGAAGTTGTAGTTGCGCAGCATCAGCGCGACGATGTTCTTGCCGATGTCGTGGATGTCCCCCTTCACCGTCGCCAGAATGATCTTGCCCGCCGACGGCGCGTCGCCCCGCGCCTTCAGCAGGATCGGCTGGAGCACCTCCATCGCGCTGCGCATCGCGTCTGCGCTGCGCAGCAGTTGCGGCAGGAAGTACTCCTTGCGCTCGAAGCGGTCGCCGACCTCGGTGATCGCGGGGATCAGCACCTCGTCCATCAGCGCGGAGGCCGCCACGCCCGACGCCAACGCCGCCTCCGCAAGTTTCCCGATGCCCGACGCATTGCCGGAAAGCACCGCCTGGCGCACGGCCTCCCGCGGCGTCAGCGCGGCGGCCTCCGCAGGAGCGGCGGCGGCCTTCGTGCCCGCGTAGGACGCGAGATAGCGTTCCAGATGGGCGTCCGCGCCGCGCAGCGCGTCGCCCGCGCGCACCATGTCCATGATGTCGGGCAGGCAGGGATTCGCGATCGCGGCATTGAGGCCGTTGCCGATCGCCATGCCAAGGAAGGCACGGTTCGCCAATTCCCGTCGCGGCAGCCCGAAACTGACATTCGAGAGGCCGCAGACCGTGTTCCAGCCGCGCCGACGGCACTCCCTGATGGTCGAGAGCGTCACATTCGCGGCCTCAGGCTCCGCCGAAACCGTCATCACCAGCCCGTCGACGCAGCACTCCTCGGGCGTGTAGCCGTATTTCGACGCCGCCACGAGAATCTCCTCCGCCGCCGCCAGCCGCCCCTCCGCCGTCTTCGGGATGCCCGCCTCCGTCAGCGGCAGCACAATCAGCATCGCGCCGTATTTCGCCGCAATCGGCAGCACCTCCTCCAGCCGCGACTTCTCCGCCGAAATCGAGTTGAACAGCGCCCGCCCAGGATAGCGGCGGAGCGCCGCCTCCGCGACGGCGGGATTCGTCGTGTCAATGCACAACGGCGCCTCCGACTGCACCGCCAGGCGGTCCACGATCGTCTCCATCGTCGCCACCTCGTCGATGCCGCTCATCCCGACATTGACGTCCAGCAGCGCCGCGCCGGCGGCGCACTCCTCCGCCGCGATCGCCTCGACCAGCGCGAAGTCCCCCGCGCGCAGCGCCGCCTGCAGCGCCTTCTTGCCAGTCGGGTTCAGGCGCTCGCCGATCAGCGCAAACGGCGCCTCCGGCGCGATCACGCGGTGCGCGCGCGGCGAGGCCACGACGCCCCGCACCTCCG
>JAEEXV010000283.1 GCA_016287975.1 Lentisphaeria bacterium
CGAGAGGAAATCGATGTCGGGACTGGACAGGACGTAGTCGAGTTCCGCGTTGCCCTTTTCCGAGTAGGGATAGGGTGAACTCAGAACATATCCGTAGTAGGCGCCGACCAGCAGTTTGGGGGCATTCTCCTTGACCGTGCGCGCCATGCCGAGGACGGTCTCGGCGACCACGCGCGCGTGGCAGTGGTAGTAGTCGATGGTCTGCTTGTCGCGGGCATCGGCGGGATCGCGCACGTAGCGGTCCTTGCCGCGGCGCTCGACGGCGCCAGGCACGGTGGCGGTGGCGAGGGTCACATCGGCGCGATGCCAGGCCTTCTGGAGCGCGGCGTCGGTCTGGTACAGCTCCTTGAGGTAGGCGCGGAAGCGGCGGGTCATGGCAGGCCCCGTGTCGGGCATTTCGTTGCCCATTCCGTAGTATGCCCATTCACTGAAGACGCCATGCGAGACGCGCATGTAGACGATGCGCTTGTACCAGGTATGCTTTTGCAGATGCCGCAGCAGCGCGGCGAGGTAGTCCGAGGCCTCCTTGCGGAAGGCTTCGCTGGCCATCGAGGGGGCGAGGCGCCGCCCGATGTCGTTGCCGCCTTCGGCTTTGCCAGTGGAATAGCCTATGAGTTCAGTGGGATGCCGTTTCTGCCACTCCGAGAAGAAGTCGATCCGCACATTCACCCCGATGAGGACGCCAGGGGAGAGTTTCAGGATGCGGCGGATGTCCCGATCGATGAAGGAGAAGTCGTAGTCGCCTGGCCCACGGAAGGTACGGTTCGTCTTGAGGCCGTACTCCACCATCGGAATGCCTGCGGCGCCGACCTTGGCGACGATGTCGTCGGTGTTGGGGGCCCAAATCCCCCCGCCCGCCAGATAGGTGACGGGCGCGATGAGTTCGCCGTTCACCGCAATGGCCATCATCCCGTCGCGCGACACGATCTCCGCGCGGCAATCTGGCGCATCCGCAGGCAGCGGCGGGGCGATATGCTTCTCCACAAAGGCCTGGTAGCGCGCGCGCTCGGCGGGGGTCGTGAAGCGCTGGAAGATATCGCTGACCGTATACCAGGGGCTCGTCAGCACGCCGCCATGCACGACGGCGGGCGGCCACGCGCGGTCGTCGCACTCTGGCTTCATCCAGTTGGAAGGCGCCTGCTCCACGGCGCGGAACTTCTCGTCGCTCACCAATTCCACCACGGTGCCGTCCTCCATCGTGACGGTGCCGCGCAGAACCAGCGAGGCGGGGTGCACGCCGCCCGCGAGCTTAAGCGCCAGGAGATTCTCCGCCCCTGGCCGAATCCATTTGGTTAGGTCGAAACGGTGGAACTTCACCTGGAAGTCCGGCTGGGCCTCAGGGACTGGTTTCAATTGCCGCCCGTTGCAGAAAAAGATGACATTCCAGGTGGTGTGGACGACCGCCGAGGCGACCTTCCCCTGCGGCACCATGAAACGCCTGCGGTAGAATGCGCGGTCCCGCGGACGGCTCTTCGCGTGCCCAAGCCGCTTGACCGCGAACAGGTCATTCGCCAGGGGCACCGCGTCGATCATCAGCGCTGGCGGCGGCGCCTGGTAGGCATCCACGCGGCTCGAAGCGGAGGCGAAGGCGGACAACGCGGCGAGAAGCAACAGCAGGCATCGGTTCATTGTTCTTGCTTGGCAAACTATGGATGGGGTCTGGTGAAGGTGCCGAGAGAACGTTCGGCGCCCGTGGGAAAGGGGCCGTCGGCCGCCCCGACGGTCATTGTTTCAGCGGAAGCTGATTGACTTTTTGAAGTGCGATCAAGTTGGTCATCTCCTGCTGCTCCCCTGGCGACACTTTGACCGCCTGGACGTGGCCGCCGAGATAAAGTGTGTTGACGCGGTCCCGATGGATCATCGCGGTGGCGGGGGCGGAACCATAGTTCGACAAGATCAATTTGTTGGGGGAGTCCAAATAGATGGCGGCGCCAGGATTGTCCACGCCAATCCATTCGTTGTAGACGCGCTTGCCGCTCGTGTCCTTGACGTAAGTGCTCCATCCCGTCGTGACGGCACGGCAGATGTGCGTCGCCGTATAGGAGGAGTTGATGGATTCGCCCATCCCCGCATTCGGAGTGCCGAAAAGCACCTGGTCGGCGGGACACCCGAAGTGCTGCCGCAAGGTCTCCGTGCTGATGCGGCCGTCGGGCGCGGAACCCTTGTCCAGATACCCGCTTTTCAACAGCAGGCCATGGGGACGGGCGCTCAAGGAGACAGGGTTGGTGGGAATGACCGTCCCTGAAAACATGATCACACCGCCGCTGGCGGTCGTGAAACCCACTGTGATGCGCCCGTTGTTGTCGCCCGCATACATCGTCTCCGCCAGCCCCAGCTGCTTCAACTTGCTGACGCAGGCGATCGCCTTCGCCTGATCCCGCGCCCGCGACAACGCGGGCAGCAGCATCGAGGCTAAAATCGCAATGATTGCAATGACCACAAGCAACTCAATCAGGGTGAAGAAATTGCGTCGATTGAAGCGGGGTTTCATCTGGGGCTTGATTCCTTTTGGATGAGGGAACGATTGCGCAGTTGCGGAAAAACGGCTCGGTCACGGATGAAAGACACAAAAAATGTCAAAATTACAACTATACTGTAATCAATGATATTATACACGATGATTTGCATTTTTCAACCCCATTGTCAAAAAAGGCAAACGCTTCCCGTTGGCGCCCTTCAGCGCGGTCAGATTGCGAGGAGGAGCAACCCGCAGAAGACGATGGCAAGTCCGATGATATTGAGGCGTTTGAGGGGTTCGCGCAGGAAGATGGCGGAATAGAGTGCGAAGCCGATGATGTTGGCGCCCGTGATCAGCGGCAGTCCGATGTTGCAATAGCCGTACTCGGCAAGGGAATCAAGGCTGAGGAAGAATAGTTTCAGGGAGGCGAGTTGCACGATGGTCATCACGGCGGCGAAGACAAGCGTCGTGCGGTTGAAGCGAAGGGGGGTGGCATGATGCCTGGCGATCAGCAGCCACCCTGCGAAGCCGCCGTAGGCGCTGAGGGCGGGACGGAGGGCGACGGCTTTGAGCGTCCCCAGTTGGGAGGGGATGCTGTAGAGGCTTTGCACGAGGCCAAAGACGAGGAACGCAAGCAGCGTCAGGGTCACGGACTTGCGGAAGTCGCGCCAGGCCCCGAGCTCGGGAAGCAGCACGCCGACGATGACAATGAACGTGCCAAGCCATTGCCCAGGCGTGCTATGGTTGTGGAAGACCGTCACGCCGACCAGAAACGGGAAGATGATGGCGGATTGGGAGACGGCCCAGACGAGGGAGCGGTTGCCGCAGGCCATTGCGCGATGGGTGAGCCATTGGGCGATGGA
>JAEEXV010000284.1 GCA_016287975.1 Lentisphaeria bacterium
CAGGAGCTGGCGCGGCGGCTGGTGCGGGGGAGTTGGTCAGGGCGTTTGCGACGGCGTTTGCGACCGTGGTGGCGACGGAGGCGCCAGGGCGTGGCTTGCAGCCGATGGGGGTTCCAGTGGCGCCTGGGGCGGCGAGATAGAATCCAGTGCCGTCCTGGAGGAGGAAGGCATTGGGATTGGCGGCGATGAAAGCGTTGGCGGTGGCCTCGTCGATGGTGAGTTTCTGGGTTCCAGAGATGCTGGAGATGAGGGCGGCGGGGAGGGTGAAGGCTCCGACGGTGACATTCTGGGCGGTCTTGGCCTCGCGCTTGTAGGGCATTTCGGGGTTGGCGTGTCCGTTCTGGTCGTGGAACTGGCTGGAGTCGTTCTGGGTGTCCCCCCACCCCTTGTCGTAGGAGTAGACGGTGGTCTTCTCCTCGCTGCCGCCGAGGTTTTTCTTGGTGGTGGTGGTGCTGTGTTCGCGCCACTGGAACATCTGGACTTCGCGGACGAGGCCGATGGCGTTGGCGCTGACCTGGAAGATCGGATCCTGGACGGTGTCGGCGGTCACGGCCTTGCCGCTGAAGTGGACGAGTTTGCCTTCGTTGGCGGGGGCGATCTGGTCGGCTTTGATGGAGACGACGACGCCCTTGCCCTTTTCGAGCGTCTTGGCGCGGCGGACGGCTCGCCCTTCATTCCAGAAGAGCAGCGGGAACGCCACGATGAACATGACGAAGCCGACGCCGATGCCTTTGATGGAACTACCGATGCGGGAAAAGTACGACTCCTTGGTCACGACGGTGTTGTTGTCAGCCATGTGAGTTTACTCCATTTTTGGGGGGATGGACTTGCAACCGTATGATTGCGATGGGGTTGCCAGGGGCGATGTCCTGGCGGGGTTACAGCAGGGATTTGATTTTGACGGCGATGTCGGTGTTTTCAATGAAGCCCATGAAGAGATCGGCGCCGACGCCCTGGCTGGTGGTGAGGACGGGAAGCGCGGTATGGGCGCCGCTGGTCCAGCCGACGCCCGCCTTGGCGGCGATGAGGAGGCGGGCGGCGTTGGGGAGTTTGCCCTCGCGGAAGGCCTTCTCCAGGTTGGCGAGTTCGGCCTTGGTCACGACCATCGGGTTCTTCTTGACATCGCCCTCGAAGGCGAAGTTGAAGTATTTGGCGAGCAGCGGCTTGGCGTCCTCGAAGGTGAAGGCGGGCTTTTGCTTTCTGGCGTCCTGGAGGATCTGGGTGAACTTCTTGATGGAGCACTTCTGGTTGGCGAGGCGCTCCATGTAGAGGGCGTAGCCAGTGCCCGCGAAGCCCATGGTCATGCCGCCAGTCTCGTGGTCGCCCGTGACGATGACGAGGGTCTCGGCGGGGTGCTTCTTGTAGAAGTCGAGGGCGACCTTGACGGCGTCGTCGAGGGCGAGGACCTCGCGGAGATTGGAGGCGGCGTCGTTGGAGTGTCCGCAGTGGTCGATTTCGCCGCCTTCGATCATGAAGAAGAAGCCGTTGGGGTTGTCGAGGACCTCGATGCCCTTGCGGGTATAGTCGGCGAGCGTGGGGGCGCTTTCCTGTCCGTCGATGGCGAAGGGGAGGCCGCCGTCGCCCGCGACGGCGATGAGTTTGCCGACCTTTTTCGGGAGCGCGAAGAAGGCGTCCTTGCCCTGGCAGACGGTGTACCCTGCCTTGCGGGCCAGGTCGAAGATGTCGCCCTTGTATTCGGCGTCCTTGGTGTCGTTGTGCTTGCCAGCGAAGCCGCCGCCGCCGAAGTACTCGAAGTCGGAGGCGACGAGGTCGAGGCTGATGCGGTAGAGTTCGCTGCGGCTCTTGCGGTGGGCGTAGAAGCCCGCGGGGGTCGCGTGGTTGATGGTGATGGAGGTGATGATGCCAACCTTGCGGCCCTTGCGGTGGGCGACCTCGGCGCAGGATTCGAGGCGGCGCTTGCCGTCGGCGCTCATGCCGATGCGGCCGTTGTTGGTCTTTTCGCCGCAGGCGATGGCGGTGGCGGCGGCGGCGGAATCGGTGACGAGGGAGTTGGCGGAGCAGGTGCGGGTGGTGGCGGAGTAGGGCAGGGTGTTCATGGCGAGATTGCCGTGGCCTGCCTTGCGTGCGAACTCGTCGGCGAGCATGCGCTGCGGGGTGGACATGCCGTCGCCGATGAAGAGGAAGATGTATTTGGGCTGTGCGGCATGGAGGAGGAGGCAGAGGCCCAGCAGGAGGAGTGCGAGGAGGCGTTTGTTCATCGTGGTTTCAGTTCCTTGTTGTCTTGGTGATGGGCGGAAGGCGTGGCGGCGGCCAGCGCGCGAGCGCGGGCATAGCATTCGCCAGTGGGGCAGTTGTTGCCGCCGAGGCAGACGGCGCGGCCGTCGCGGAGTTCCACGACGACCTCGCATTGCGCCTCGCAGCCAGTGCACTGGATGGTCAGCGGCGGCATGGGCGGGGTTCAGAACCAGCTGAAGCAGAAGTCGCGTTCGGAGGCGTCGACCTTTCCGAGGGCGAGGAATTCGTGGCCCTTCTGGTCGCCCCAGCTGTAGGAGACGATGACCTTGCCGTCGTATTCGCACATGTCCATGTCGGAGGCGTTGATGTTGACGGCGGTGGCGACAGCCTGGAGCTGCTCGGGGGTGAGGCGGGACAGGGGGTGGATCTTGCGGTCGTCCTCGTCGAAGGGGAGGATGGGGTTGACGGGGCTTTCCTCCCAATCCTTGAGGTCTCGGGAGCGGAAGATGCAGGTGTTGAAGCCCTTCTCGTAGTCGCCGAGGAGGCAGATGTAGAAATACCATCCGTCGTGGTAGCGCAGGAGGGGGGCGCCCTTCTTGGCGTAGGCGCCTGGGATGACGCGCCAGTCCTTGAGGTCGGTGGACTCGACGAAGACCATGTAGTTTCCGAGGCAGTCCGTGACGTCGCCGACTTCGAGGGCGTTGACGTATTTGTCGCCCGCCTTGCACATCGACGAGTTGTAGCAGCGTTTTTCGGGGTTCTGGTAGATGGGGCGGGGGTCGGTCCAGTGGACCATGTCGTCGGATTCAAGCAGAAAGAAGGTGTCGCCGCCCCAGGTCTTGGTGACGGTGACGGCGATGTGGTCGTGGTCGACGAAGGCGTTTCCGAAGCAGTATCCGATGCCGAACGGGTCGGTGACGGTCTGCCCGTCTTCGAGGCTGCGGAATCGGCAGTATGGCTGGCCGAGGGTGTTGCCATAGTAGGAGCGGGACGGGCCTGGCTTCTGGTGCAGGCGGACGTATTCGAAGAGCCACGGTCTGCCGCGGAAGACGACGGGGTTGCTTTCGACGATGTCGAGGTCGAGGGTGCCAGTTTTTTCGATTTTGATCATGGGATGGTTTCCTGGTGCAGATGGGATCATCGGGCGTTTGACGTAACGTAGCACCGCATTGCGGTTCTGTCGGCGGGCGGGTGGTTTCGTGTAGGCGCTGTTCCCCAAGAGGGTCGGTAAAACCGCCATTTCGGGAAGCAAGGCGACTTCGTGGAATCTGGCAATGCGCGGCCACCGTGGAGAAACGCGGCATTCCTGCACAGGGAAGCCCCCGCAAGGGGCGTCGGAGCATAGCCAGGGGTGGAG
>JAEEXV010000034.1 GCA_016287975.1 Lentisphaeria bacterium
CATTGGCCCGCCGGGCAAGCCCGGCGGCACACGCCGCCCGCGATTCCACCCCGCCCACGGCGGGCGCATCCCCCATTCCACCCCGCCCGCAGGCGGCCCCGGCTGTTCCGTGCCGGGCCATTCTTGGCCCGGGTGCCCGCGCACATCGGCCCGCGGGGAAGCCTGGCTGCTACTCGGTGGCGGCCTTCTGGCAGAACTCAAGGTAGAGGTCGCCTGGGATGGCGGTCCCTGGATAGGAATCCCACTGCCACCTGCCGTCCGCGCGGACGAGGCCGGTCTTCTCCTGAAGCGTCGCCGTCCTGCCGTCGAGCCCCGACAGGAGATTGCCCTTGGCGGTCCGCTGCGACGGGATGCAGACGCGCACGAAGCCGCAGTCGCCCTGGAGGCGCGGGGCGGAGGCCAGCGCCAGCGACCGCGCGCCGTCGGCGCCGTCGATGCGCACGCGCACGGCGGGGCCGCAGGCGACGACGCCCTTCCCGTCCACGGCGATGCTCCCATGCACGACGTAGGCGTGGAGCACCTTGCCCTGCGCGTCGAGGGAAAGCATCCCGTAGTCCCCGCGGAACTCCGCCTTGCGCCCCAGGATGTTGCACACGGCGGCGCCCTTCTGGCGCACGAAGACGAGGTCGGTGCGTCCGGCGGTGCGCACGAGCAGGGCGTTTTCGGCGGGGGCCTCGACCGCCTCGACCGTGTCCGCCGACGGGTCCGCGACGCACTTGAAGACGGCGGGGCGCGCGTGGGGCGCCTGGGAACTCACGCACACGAAGGCGCGGTTGGTCCCCTGCTTCGCCTTGTAGGCGATTCGGCGGTGCAGCGACGGCCCGACGCCAGTGAAGACCTCCCATCGGAGCGACGGCTCGACGGGGAAGTGCAGCCGCAGCCGCACCTCTCCGCCTTGGCGGAACGACGCCACGACGGCGCTGCCGTCGGCGGCGTGGGCGTGGCGGCGGATTCCTGTGAAGTACCCGTAGATGTGATAGGGGCGGGCGAAGGTCTTCCAGTCGGCCTCCTTGGTGATGGTGCGCCACGCCTGGCGCAGCCGCGCGGGCATCAGGTCGGCGGCGGCGGACGGCAGCGGCCGCCCGCCCTGGCGGATCTCCACCTGGTCCTCCTGCCAGGGGTTGCCGTGGAAGAAGTAGTCGAGGCGTTCCCGCTCGCCGCAGGCGGTGAAGAAGTCGGCGACGTATGCCCGCCCGTCCTCCAGCGGGATCAGGAACGAGCAGCGGCGGTATTCGCGGAGCCACGGATACGCCTTCGCGGCCTCCGCGGCGATGATCTTGCAGAAGGGATTGCCGAGTTCCGCGTATTCGACATTGCCGCCTTCGCGGACGCGCTCCTGGTTGCGCCCGTCCGCGACGACCAGGTTGTGCACGGCGGTGCCTGTGGTGTAGGGGCGCAGATGCGTGTGGGTGTAGCCCAGGTCGGAGAGGCAGTCGGCGCGGTTCGCGTAGAGGACCGCGTTCAGAAGGTCGTTGTGGTCGTGCCCGTATTTCGAGGTGAACTCCGTGTACCACTGGACGGGATTGTCGGCGGCGCCCGCCGCAAGCATCGCCAGCCCTGGATACGGCAGGAGATACGACGGCTGCGTGAACAACTTCCGGGACGGACGCCCCGGGGCGGTGTCGTTCATCGTCAGGACATTGTCGGGCGTATGCAGCTGCTCGAAGCGCCCCGTGCACTCCGCGAGCAGCTGCAGGATCCAGGCGGGGTCGAAGTCCTTGAGATGGCCAGTCGAGTAGATCGAATCGGCGCCCTCGGGATCGCTGAAGCCGCGCAGCGTTTCGGCCAGCACTCTGATGCCCGCATAGCTCTGATGGTGGTAGCCGACCGCCGCCTCGCACCACGCCCCGCCAGGCAGATAGCTGCGCTTCATGTAGTGCCGAATGCGCTGCAGGACGATGTGCACGAAGTCCGACTTCCCCGTGACGCAGGCGAACTGCGCCAGGCGCAGCCAGTGGATCGGGCTCATGTTGCTGTAGGGCTCGCGGTTCACGAGCGTCTCCTTAACCGCCTTCAGCAGAAAGCCGTCCAGCACCGCCTTTTGGAAGTCCACCCCCTGCTCCGAGGCGACCTTTTGCACGAACTCGGGATGCGTCATCAGCAGATCATACGCCTGCAGCGCCAGATGCGGGATGTCGATGTAGTACCACCACGTCCACCGCGTCACGCGCCCGTGCGGCACCAGCTGCTCGGGACGCGGCGTCCCCTGGTGGAAGACGACCGCCTGGAACGGATACTCGTATTTGTAGGCGAGGTCGTCGTAGTGCCGCGCGAACTTCAGCAGGATGAGCGCCGCGCGACGCCCGTAGGCCTCCTCGCCCGTCAGGTAATACAGATTCGCCAGATCCCTGCAGCGCGCCTCGAAATACTGCCGCTTGCGGTAGTCGATCGCCGCCTGGATGTAGACCCGCCGGCCGCCCGCCTCCTCGTAATACGGATAGACCGTCCTGCGCCCGCTCGGCGGAACCACCGTCTCGCTCCCCGTCGCGCGATAGCGCCCGTTCGGGAAGACCCCGCCGCAGGTCAGGCACCGCAGATGCCCTGGATCGTGGATGTCCCACGCGAAACCGCTCCCCTGCGGATTCAGGCACTCCTTCACTGGACAACCCGCAAACCACACCCCGCTCTGCGTCGGAACCAGTGACAGCATCTCAGACTCCGACAAAGCCATCACATCCGCCACCCGGGACTTCAGGCGGCCCGCATTCCGATCCACACCCTGCTTCAGCGCAGGATGGCGAACCGGCGCATCACCAATCGCGCTGTATTGTAAAATCACCCCAGGCGGCTCCGCCGCGCACAACAACCCCGACAGCATCGCCAGACCCCACAAAAACGGCATCTTCCCGGACATGGACACTCCTTTCCCCCGCCGACACGCCCATAATGTAGCATGGAAACACTTCGGCCCCCGACGCCGCATGCCCCCCCCTGCGCCGTGACCGCCCCGAAAAGAATCGCAGTTTTTCATGCGCCGCACTGTGCAACCAGCCAAAATGTAGTATAGTATGTGTATTCGCGTTTTTGAGTAGCAACCCCCGTTCAGGAGTCGTGGTCTTATGGACGAAGCGCCATCAGCATTGGGGACTGAACTGTTCGAGGCGCAGTTGTCGCGGCTTTCGGAGCAGCATTTTCTGGTGCTGCTCTGGGCGACGATGTGCGAGGACAAGAAGGTCAAGTACAACATCACGAATTGCTTTGACGATTTGAAGCACAGTGGCATCACTCGCACGAAGCAGACCGCGGTGGCGGCGGTGGAGGCGATGCATCTGCTCTGCCTGATTGACATACGGGACGAGCGGAACCGCAAGAACATCTACCTCACGCCGTATGGCGGGCAGGCTTTGAAGAAATTGGTCGAAAGTGGCAGATACCAGGCGAAATCCTCGTCTTACCTGGAGGAGATCAAGGCATGAAAGCGATTGGAATCGGCGGTGCAGGAAGCAAGATAGCGGTGGTGTGGGATCCGTCCGCAGTGACGGTGAACATCAGCGAAGTCGAGCTGAACAAGGTCAACACCGAGGGCACGAAGATTCTGGCGGCCCTTCGGGGGTCGTCAGGCGCCTTCAAGGGCGCGCGCATGGATCCCGCGATTGGCTACGAGGCGTACAACTCGGTCAAGCGGGAATTGCAGAGCCTGGTGCGCGGCGCGCTGGTCTTTTCGGCGACGGGCGGCGGCACGGGCAGCGGCATCACCAAGGGCATCCTCGAGGATCTGATCCAGCGGGATGCGGACGCCACCGAGGAGAAGACGCTCTTCGGGCTGGTGCTGCCCTACGCGCGCCTGGAGGCGGAGGAGTTCATCCGCAACACCTCGGAGTTCATGAGCGGCCCCGTCGCGGCGGCAATCGACAACGGCAGCACCGGCAACATCTTCATGTTCTCGAACCGCACCAAGTTCGAGCAGCGCATCCCCGAGGCCCGCTTCAACGAGATGCTGGTTGAATCGCTGAACGACTTCTTCGCGATTCCGAAGAAGAACGAGGAGCTGAAGCTGCTGGACGAGCATATCGACCAGGAGGACTTCGCGCTCTTCCTGTCAAAGCCCTTCTTCAACCACTTCACCAGTTTCAACTACAACCCGAACAACGACTTCGGCAAGCAGTTGAACGCGCACCACAATCCGCTGCTGATCGCGCCTGAGGATCCCATCGAGGCGATGTTCTTCCTGGAAGTGCCCGAGGGCGGCGACAGCACCATCTTCTACAACATCATCGAGTACTTCAACCAGCTCGGGGTCAAGCCCATCTACAGCGTCGCCGAGAATCCCGCGATCAAGTCGCCGCACGTCACCGTCTCGCTGCTCTACTCGCGCAAGCCCGCGGAGCTGGTGCAGGACTTCAACAAGGTCGCCGAGGAGCAGGCGCAGACCAAGGTGCGCAAGACCATCGACCAGTTCGTGCAGGTCGAGCAACTCCAGGTCAACCTGGAGGACGAGGCCCGCAAAGTCAACGAGGGCCAGGACGACATCGTCGCCATGCTGAAGCGCCTCCACAAGATCTGAATCCCGCGCGCGGAGACCCGCGCCTCCGCGCACCCTGTTTTTTGGAGCATGCGCGACTGTGTCAGAGCGCAAGTATCTAGATGAATCGGAACTGCGCCGGAACGGCATCACCCCCGCCGCCCCGACGCCCCCGCCCCCGCCTCCGCCTCCCATGCCGACTGGCAAGCCAGCCGCGCGCGTCGTCCTGGACATGACCAAGACGGCGGAACTGAAGGTCGAGCGCCGCACCCCGCCGCCCGCGCAGCCCTCGGCGCAGGCGACGGGCATCAACGCCGTCTCCGCGGCTCTGCCCACGCTGCCGGGCCGCGGGCGCGCCACGCCGCAGGAGGAGGCCTCGCTGGAGCTGAGCCCCGAGTGCCGCCAGTATCTGGAGGTGCAGCTGCCCGCCCGCCTGGACATGCTGACCCCCACCCAGCGCGACATCATCTTCTTCGACCTCGCCTCGCAGGGCGCATACGAGATCGGCGACTTCCTCGCGCGCGGCGCCGAATGCGTGCTCTACCAGGGTCGCGCGCATGACTGCGCCTTCTGCGTCAAGTGCATCCGCAACTGGAAGGACAAGTGGCTCGGCGACGCGCGCACGCGCGGCGAAGCGGGCAAGCTCCAGTCGGTCTCCTACGCCACCAAGGTAAGGCACCTGACCAATGAATACAAGGTCGGGAAGATGCTCGCCGAAAACGACGCCTCCCGCCAGCGCGCGGTGCGCATCTTCTCGCTGCGCCGCCGCACCCGCTTCGGCCTGGAGCTGGGCTGGGATCTGCTGATGGAGCGCATCAACGGCATCGACCTCTCGAACCAGAGCCTGCTGAACGCCCTCTCCACCGCCGACAAGGTGCGCGTCTGCCTGCAGATCTGCCAGGCCATCGGAATGCTCCACCAGCGCCACCTCGTCCACCTCGACATCAAGCCCTCCAACTTCATGCTCGACCGCAACGGGCGCGTGCGCCTCATCGACTTCGGCATCTCGGTCCCCGAGGGCTTCCGCAGCAAGGCCATCGCAGGCACCGCAGGATACTTCTCCCCCGAGCAGATCTGCCGCGCCCCCCTGAACGTCGCCACCGACATCTTCGCCCTCGGCGTCACCTTCTCCATCCTCTTCGGCGGGCACACCCTCGCCCAGAGCGCCGAGGAGGCCCTCAACCACAGCTTCCGCGTCGAGGCCGCCGAGGCGCTCGAGAAGAACTCGATGCCCGCCGTCACCGACGTGCCCGACCTCGTCAACTACAAGCCGCTCGCCGACGTCATCCGCGCCTGCACCATCTACCGCCCCGACCTGCGCATCCCCTCCTGCATCGCCCTCGCCAACCGCCTCCGCGCCGCCGCCGTCTCCTGCAACATCCCGCTTTAACGTACTGCCATCCGTATGCGCAAGGCCCTGTTGATGATATGCATCCTGGCAATGGTGGTCGCCCTGCCGTTCATCTTTCGGCGCCCCGCCGAGAAGCTGCAGCCCGCGAAGCGGCAGCTGGTGGTGATCTCGGCGCACAACGAGGCCATCCGCTACGAAGTCGAACTGGCCTTCCGCGAATACCACCGCCGCACCCACAACGGCGAGGAGGTCTCCATCGACTGGCGGAACATCGGCGGCTCCAGCGAGATCATGCGCTATATCCGCAGCACCTTCACCGCCAACTTCCAGCACGCCTGGCGCCAGAACCATCCCGACGGCGAGTGGGACGACGCCCTCGCCAGCGCCGTCTTCTCCCCCGCCACCGACCGCGGCGGCACCCCCGCGCAGCGGGCCGCCCGCGCCGAATTCCTCGCGGGCAATGTCGGCGTCGACATCGACATCCTCTTCGGCGGCGGCCAGTACGACTTCAACTCCCTCGCCCAGGCGGGGCTCCTCGTCCCCTGCGGCGTCCGCCGCCGCCACCCCGAGTGGTTCGACGGCCCCGACGCGCCCTTCCTCCCCGGCGGCGGGGGCGAGGTCTGGTACGACCCGCAGGACCGCTACTACGCGGCCTGCTTCTCCTGCTTCGGCATCATCTTCAACCGCGACCGCCTCGCCCAGGCTGGATTCTCCCCCGAGGAGGTCGAGCGCTTCGGGACCAGCTGGCGCGACCTCGCCGACCCGCGCCTCTACCGCGCCATCGGCATCGCCGACCCCACCCAGAGCGGCTCCATCAACAAGTGCTTCGAGATGATCATCCAGCGCGAAATGCAGGACGCCCTGAAGGGCGTCGCCAGCCCGTCGCCGCAACAGCTCGACGCCGCGTGGCGGCGCGCCATGGCCCTGCTGAAGGTGCTGGGCGGCAACGCCGCCTACCTCACCTTCTCCGCCTCCAAGGTGCCCGTCGACGCCGCCACCGGCCAGATCGCCGCGGGCATGTGCATCGACTTCTATGGGCGTTCGCAGGTCGAGTGGGAGAAGGCGCATGTCGGGCGCGAGACCATCACCTACCGCACGCCGCGCGCCGCCTCCACCGTCTCGGGCGACCCCATCGGGATGCTCCGGGGCGCGCGCGACCCCGAACTCGCGCAGGAGTTCATCGACTTCGTCCTCAGCCCCGAGGGGCAGCGCCTCTGGGCGGGGCGAATCGGCACGCCTGGCGGCCCGCGCCGCTACAACCTCTACCGCCTCCCGTGCCGCCGCGACCTCTACACCCCCGCCGAACGCGCGAACATGTGCATCGACGCCGAGGAGCGCCCCTTCGAACTCGCCGAGGAGTTCCGCTACCAGGGCGCCTGGACCAGCCGCCTCTTCAACATCATGCGCCTCCTCATCAAGGTCATGATCATCGACTGCGGCCCCGAACTCCGCGCCGAATGGAAGCGCATCCTCGACCGCGGCGGCCTTGAAAAACTCACCCCCGCGCAGCGGGACGCCTTCCACGACCTGCCCTTCGAGCACCACGACGCCCTCCAGACCGGCAAGGACCTCTCCACCCCCGAGCAGCAGGCCACCGCCATCCGCCGCTGGATCGACTTCTTCCGCACCCGCTACCGCACCGCAGGCTCACCGCCGTAGCCCCGCCAATCCCGTGCCCACCCTGTCCGACAGCCAAGCTATACTGGCGAAGGAGCTCCGCGCCCAGCAGCTCCTGATATTCTGGGGCGGGCTGCTGCTGCATATTTTCCTGCTTTCCTTCATCGGGATGCTCCCGCACGGCTCCTGGCAGCTGCGCTTCGCGCGCCTGGCGCCGCCCCTCGGCACCGCCACGGGCGTGGCCTTCTGCATCTACCTCCTCCACTGGCGCCCCGCCCACGGCCCCGTCGCCACCGCCCTCGTCGCGCTCCTTCCGCTCCCGCTCTACCTGCCGACCGCCGCCTGCTATCCGATGCGCACCGTCCTCGCCGTCTGCATCGCCGCGCTGCAATGGCTCGGCCTCCAGCGCGGCGCATCCCTGGCCGAACACCGACACCTCGAACGCCTCCATGCCAGGCACAACCCGCAGGCCGCGCCCGTCGACTACGAACCCGAGCTGGAGTTCGCGCAGGACTGCCACCTCGCCTACACCTTCGGGCTGCTCCTCATGCAGCTCTACCACGGCGGCCAGAGCTACGCCGTCCCCCTCACGCGCACTGGCGCGGCCCACCGCGCCCTCTACGCCCTCTTCCTCCTGGCGGGGGGGATTCTCATCGCCCTCGTCACCATCGGCCTCCGCCACCGCCGCCTGCGCCTCCCCTGGAGCCTCTGGGCCGCCGCCGCCCTGCTGCCGGCCGCCGTCTGGCTCTTCGCGACGGGCGGCCCCTGGCTGCCCGTCCTCCTGCTGCACTCGGTCCTCCTCGACCTCTTCTTCCACCACTCCCGCCGCAAGGCCTCGCGCCTGACCGAGTGGTTCCTGTCGCATCCCGCGCAGCTGCTGGCCGTCAGTTTCATGCTGCTCATCGCCATCGGCGCGCATCTCTTGAGCCTCCCCTTCTGCGACGCCTCGGGCGAGGGCGGCCTTCCCCTCCCCGACGCCCTCTTCACCGCCACCAGCGCCGTCTGCGTCACGGGCCTCACCGTCGTCGACACGGGCAGCCGCCTCACCTTCGCGGGGCAGGCCGTCCTCGCGGGGCTGGTGCAGCTGGGGAGCATCGGCATCATGACCGTCTCCGCCTTCATCGCGGTCGCCGTCGGGTACCAGATGGGGCTGCTGGAAAGCCGCGCCGTCGCCAACTTCACCGGCGAGGAGAAGAGCCTCTTCGCGAAGCGGATCATCCGCCATGTCATCCTGCTCACCCTCTCCATCGAGGCCGTCGGCGCCCTCCTCTTCTGGCTGTACCTGTCCCTCCGCCAGCCTGCGCTGCCCAATCCTGTCTGGCGCAGTTTCTTCATGAGCCTCAACACCTTCTGCAATTCAGGATTCGCCCTCGACCCCGACAGTTTCCTGCGCTGGCAGCGCGAACCCGTCCCCCTCGCCATCGGCACCCTGCTGATCCTCCTGGGCGGCCTCGGCTTCAGCGTCCTCACGGGCGCCTGGAAACGGCTGACCCAGCGCCAGCCGCACCATCTGCCGCCGCACCTCAAGGTCATCTTCTGGACCACCGCCATCCTCACCATCTCCGGCGCCCTCCTCTTCCTGCTCTGGGAACGGCACGCCTCCCTCCAGGGACTCACCCCCGCCCAGCAGATCGCCAACGCCTGCTTCATGGCCGCCTCGGGGCGCACCGCGGGCATGAACTCCGTCGACCTCGGCGCCATGCGCCCCTGCACCCTGCTCCTCCTGCGCACCCTCATGTTCATCGGCGGCGCCCCGGGCTCCACCGGCGGCGGCATCCGCGTCACCACCTTCGCCATCCTCGCCATGCTCGTCTGGGCCCTCGTCCGCGGACGCCCCCGCGTCGTCGTCTTCAAGACCACCGTCCCCGAGCGCAACCTCCACCAGGCCAGCGCGGTGCTTCTCCTCGCCGTCGCCCTGGTCACCCTCGCCACCACCCTGCTTGCCGCCCTCCTCCCCGCCGAATCCCTCATGACCATCTCCTTCGAGTGCACCTCCGCCTTCAGCACCAACGGCCTCTCCCTCGGACTGTCCCCCCGCCTCCCCCTCGCGGGAAAACTCCTCTTCGTCCTCGCCATGTTCGTCGGGCGCATCGGCCTGCTCACCGTCCTCGACAGCATGCGCCTCGAACCCGCCACCCCGCAACTGCGCTACCCCATCGGGCGCATCCCCGTCGGATAAACCACCCATGTCACGCAAAAGCCAAATCGCCGTCATCGGCATGCGCATCTTCGGCCTCGGCACCGCCCGCGCCCTCATGCAGGCGGGCATCTCCGTCTGCGCCATCGACCGCGACGAAGCCATCATCGAGGCCATCAAGGACCAGGTCACCACCGCCCTCATCCTCGACACCACCCGCGAGGAGGGCCTCCGCGAGGTCGAAATCAACACGATGGACGCCGTCGTCGTCGCCATCGGCGACGGCGACGTGCAGAGTTCCATCCTGACCACCGCGCTGCTCAAGCAGCTCGGCGTGCGGCTGATCATCTCGCGCGCCGTCAACGCCCTCCACGCCCGCATCCTGAAGCAGGTCGGCGCCGACCTCGTCGTCACCCCCGAGCAGGACAGCGGCGCGCGCCTCGCGCAGCGGCTCGCGCATCCCGCCATCCTCGACTTCATCCCGCTGCCCGACCACTACTGCATCGCCAAGCTCCCCGCGCCGCAGCCTTTCTTCGGGCACAGCCTCTCCCAGCTCCACGTGCGCAAGACCTACGACATCACCGTGCTGGGCATCGAGCGCCCGCGGGATCCCAAGTCCACTGGCGCCCAGACCGAACTCCTCGCGGGATTCCAGCTCACCGTCGACCGCGACAGCCGCATCATCCTCGACATCGACCCCGAAAAGGAACTCTTCCTCCCTGGGGATCGCCTGCTCGTCATGGGCAGCGAGACCGCCGTGACCGCGCTCACCGAACTGTAGACCGCCCATGCGGGCGATCCCGCGCCCCGCCCGCCGAAACGCGCTCATTGCCGTTTTCGTCCTGCAATTTGCGGTTTTTGTGCTTTCACCCAGGCGTTCCTGGTGCTATAATATTGCCGTCGCCTGATTCACCCCCTCATCTCAAGGAAAGCACATCATGACACGGACTCTCACTCTGGTTCTGGCGTTCTGGCTGGCCGCAGCCGTGAAGGCGTCCACGCCGATGGCGTGGGACTTCACCTCCCCGAAGGTCTGGCAGCAGGGGGGCATTCCGCAGGTGCGGAACGACTTCGGGCGTCTTGGCGAGACCACGCCCGAGGGCTTCCATTTCAGGATCGACAAGAAATACCGCAACGTGTGGATCGAGAAACTGCCGACCGACACGGCGAAGAAGTACTCGCACCTGGAGATCTTCCATCGGGGGCGCCAGATCCTGTACTCGGTGCTGGTCTACGGCGAAGGCGAGGGCGGCTACGAGCGCTTCCGCAACACCTCGGGCATCTGGCCAGGCGAGGACCGCTTCTACGCCAACCGCCACGTCGTCCCCCTGAACACCAACGAGCGCTGGCGGCAGGGCGGGGTGCGGCGGCTCGTGCTGACCATCTCCAACTCCGGCGAGGGACAGGACGCGACGCTCGTGGCGATGGCCTTCCGCCGCGCCGCCGACACCCTCCGCAACGGCGCACTGATGCTCCACGACAAGACGATGGCCCCGTTCCACTGGTCGGTCGAGACGCGCGCGCGCCTCACGACCAGCGCGTCCTTCCCGCTGCCAGTGTGCGCCGTCGAGGGCGGCTCGGCCGCGACCGAACTGGTCTCGCTGAAGCCCGACCACCGCTACATCGCCACGTGCTACCTCGCCGACGCCGCGGCCGCCGTGAAGATCTTCGACCGCGACGGGACGCTCCTCGCGGAGCATCCGCTCGCCGCCACCGCCGAAAAGCAGGGCGGCCTCACCCTCTTCCGCGCCGAATACACCGTCCCCGAAGACGCGCACCACGGCGTCCTCGCGCTCTCGGGCAAGCAGTCGTACCGCTTCGCCGACGCGCTGGTCGAGGATCTCGGCGGCCAGCAGACCTGGCGCGCCGAATGGCTCTGGACGCCCGAAGGCACCAGAAACCAGCAGGACTGCTATTTCCGCAAGGAGTTCGAGGTCGCCGACCCCGCCCGCCTCAAAAGCGCCTTCATCCAGGTCACCTGCGACGACGCCTTCACCCTGGAGGTCAACAACAACCGCATCTTCAACAACAACGTCTGGAGCAACCCCATGCACGCCGAGGTCAAGAAGTATCTGAAGCCAGGCAGAAACGTGATCACCGCCTCAGGCCACAACGAGGGCTCCGCCGCGGGCTTCCTCTGCGAACTCAAACTCGTCCCCGCCGAGGGAGACCCCGTCCTCGTGGCGACCGACGCCACCTGGCTCTGCCGCACCACGCCCCCTGGCGACAACTGGCGCCGCATCGTCCCCCCGAAGGAGACCCGAGCGGGGTGGATCCCCGCGAAAAGCCTGGGCGTCCCGCCCGCGCCGCCCTGGAAGAACATGGTGCGGCACTACGAGGAAATGCCGAAGCCCCTGCGGCAGGTGCCGCTCGACAAGGAGAAATACGCGCGCCGGAAGACGGTCGCGCGCATCAACCGCGACCTTGACTTCCCCCGCATCGAGGTCAATGGCGAAATCATCGACCACCTGATCTACGGCCCGACCCATCGCGGCGACCGCACAAACGCATACAACTTCCTGCAGACCAGCAAATTCAAAGTCTTCCGAATCATGTGGGAGTTCAGTTTCGAGGCCTGGCGCGCCGACGGCACCATCGACTATTCAGGCCTTGAAAACACCATCCAGGAACTCCTGACCAACATCCCCGACGCCAAGATCATCCTCTGCTTCCGCCTCTCCCCGCCTGGCTTCTGGCAGCGGCGGCACCCCGACGAACTGGTCAAGTTCGCCGACGGCAAGACCACTGGCGCCGACGGCGTCTTCGCCTCCCCCGCCAGCCAGGTATTCCGCCAGGAGATCACCGCCAAGGTGGAGGAGTTCGTGCGGCACATCGAGGGAAGCTGGTATGGCAGCGCCGTCATCGGCTACAACCCGATGAACCTGCGCGGCCCCGAATGGGTCCTCGCCATGAAGCACAACTGCTTCCCCGACTACAGCCGACCCATGCAGGAGTATTTCCGAGGCTATCTGCGCGAAAAATACGGCACCAACGACGCGCTCCGCAAGGCCTGGGGCGACCCCCGCGCCGCGATCGACACCGCCGAAATCCCCCCGCAGAACCAGCGCCAGCTCAAGCTCGGCTTCTTCCTGCCGCCCGAACGCCAGAATGTCATGGACTACAACCGCGCCCTCCAGCGCGCCAACGTCGACTCCATCATGATGGTGCTGGACACCATCCACAAGGCCGCCCCCGACAAGCTCCGCGTGCTCTACTTCGGCTACCTGATGACGCTGACCCACATCAGCATGAACCCCGCCTCCACAGGCCACTACGACCTCTCGCGCCTGCTCGCCGCCAACAAGGTCGACGTCATGATCTCCCCCATCACCTACCGCTGGCGCAAGCCAGGCGACATCTCGGGCTGTGGCTCCGTCGAATCGACCTACCGCAAGCACGGCGTCGTCTGGCTCCAGGAGGCCGACAACCGCACCTACCTCACGCCCGGAGACGCCCACGCCGTCACCCACAACGCCGCCGCCTCCCTCGACGAAAACTGGCGCGAGTTCCTCTACGCCATGCTCAAGCGCGAGGCCGTCTGGTTCTACGAGATCGGCGGCGGCTGGTACGACAACCGCTACATCCACGAGGACTTCCGCCAGATGCTCGGCCTCTACCGCGAGGCGGTGACGGTCAATCCGACCTACCAGCCCAAAGTCGCCCTCTTCTTTGATGAACACTGCCCCGACGGCCTCACCCTCAACGACGGACGCTGGGGCGCGCAGCGCCCCTTCAATCTCGCCGCGGATGCGCAGTACATGCCCGCGCGGTGCGGCGTCCCATACGACATCTTCGAACTCGAGGACCTCTACGACCTCGACCTCTCGCGCTACCAGGTGCTCTACTTCCAGAACGCCTGGCGCAAAAACCCGCGCCTCGCCAGCTTCCTCCGCGAAAAGGCCTACCCCGCGGGAAAGACCGTCGTCTGGCTCTACGCGCCAGGATACGGCCAGGGCGGCGGCCTCGGCGCCATGAAGGAACTCACAGGCATTGACTTCGAACTCCTCCCCATGGGAACCGCCCTGCGCATGCGCACCAGGGACGGACGAATCGTCGGCGGAAAGGGCATGGACCAGGCCGAGGTCTTCGCCGCCAAGGTCCCCCGCGGCGCCGCGCTCGCCACCTACCCTGGCACCGCCAGGGCCGCCGCCGCCCGCGTCCAAATCGGCAACGGCGCCAGCGTCTGGCTCGCCACCTACGACCCCACGGGACGGATGCTTCGGCAGATCCTCAAGGACGCAGGCGTCCAGACGCTCATCGACCGCGACGACCGCGTGCTCTATGACGGACGCGACCTCGGCATCTTCGTCCTCGACGCCCCAGGCTCGCGAACCGTCAGCCTCCCCGACGGCATCCGCCCCGCCTCCGTCACCGACCTGCGCACTGGCAAGCCCGTCCCGTTCCAGGGCCGCACCTTCCAATTCGACGCCGCCCCAGGCGACATCCGCCTGTTCCGCATCCGATAACCGCACCAAATTTTCATTTTGCGATTTTTCTGCTGAAAATTGCGGCTTTCGTCCTTGCTTTTCGGCATTGTCGTCCCTATAATAAAGAAAACGCCGATTTCTCACCCCTGCAACCCATAGGAGCCACCATGAACAGCCACCGCCGCCTCTTCACCCTCATCGAACTGCTCGTCGTCATCGCGATCATCGCCATTCTCGCCTCGATGCTGCTGCCCGCGCTCTCCAAGGCGCGCGACAAGGCCAAGTCCATCTCCTGCGTCAGCAACCTCAAGAACCTCGGCGTCCCGTTCCTGATGTACTCGCAGGACTACTCGGGATGGATTCCCGCCCCCTACGACGACTACCAGTTCACTGGCTCGAAGCGCACCTGGATGAAGACGATCGTGGACTTCAGCTACATCGGCAACCCTGGCAACTCCTACGGCATCTTCGCCTGCCCCGTCGGCCCCAAGCCCAAAGGCGCCTACACCACCAACCGCTGCTACGGCGCCTGGCGCCCCTCTAGCTGGATGTGGTGGAACATCGAGAACTCGAACGAGTGCCATCCCTACTCCTGGGCGGCCGCCACTGGCCTGAAGAAGTGGACGATGCCCGTCTACAATTCCAGCGGCACCTACCTCGGCAGGAGCCTGGTCAAGCAGTCCGAGGTCATGATGCTCGCGGACTCCTACCACCAGGGCCCGACCGTCCTGCAGCAATTCTACTATATCAACCACACCGCCAGCACCATTTACGCACAGGATGACCGCATGAGCATCCGCCATGCGGGGCGCTCCAACAACCTCTTCTGCGACGGGCACGTCGGCAGCCTGAGCGCGGGCGAACTCGCCAACCTCGGCTGGCACCTTACCTACAGCGTCGTCGTCTCCCCGTAGGCAGGCGCGGAGCCTCCCGAAAACGCGGCCGTGGCCACGGCGACGCCGTGGCCACTCCTGGGCACGGATCCGTCCCGGTTCAGGGACATCCAGAAAATTCAAGATTCCGAATTTATCACTGATCATGAAGCGTTTTGTCCTTTGCGCCTTGTGCGTGCTTTTGGCCGCCGCATTCGCCGCCCCCTCGAAGCAGCCCGAATGGGAGCGCAAGCCGATTGAGATCATCACGGGGGATCTGCCCAGGCCGCACTATCCGACCGTCTGGAGCGCCCAGAAGAACGGCGTGGATTCGCTGGTCGTCGAGGGCAAGGGCAAACTGGAGCTCAGCGGCGACTTCTGCCTGTGGAACGACAAGTCCGCGAAGCTCACCTTCACCGCGACGCCCGCCACCGTCACCCTGAAGCCGAAGTCCATCGTCTTCCAGAAGAAGATCGACGCCATCGAACTGTGGGTCTACGGCTTCAAGTCAGGCAAGCCGCGCAACAGCTTCGTGATCCGCGACGCCAAGGGGAAGCTCTACAAGCTGCGCACGCGCGGCAACTCCAGCTACTGGGCGAAGACCCCGTGGTGGTGCACCACGACCACCCGCATCCCGAAGCAGGCCGTCTTCCCCGTCACCCTCGAAAAGATCATCTTCGAGGCCACCGACAAGATCAAGGCGGGCGACGCCATGTACTTCGACTTCCTCGGCGCCGTCACCCTCAAGAGCGCGAACCTGCCCGACACCGCGCAGACGATGGCGCCCTTCCCCTACGACCCCGCCTCCATCCTGCCGACGCCCTCCGCCAGGCGCTTCCGCACCGACGCGCGCGCCGAAGGCAAGACCTACCTCTTCACCTTCCAAGGCGACGGAACCACCGTCGAATACGCCTACACCCCGAAAAACGGCACCCTCGGCGACCTCGCCGTCTCCCTGAACGGCGGCCGCCCCTTCCAGCCCATGCTCGGCGGCGGAGTCGTCGCCGGCATGACGGGACAGGGCGCGCGCATCCATCCCGCGGACGCCGCCGTCAAGGCGACCCTCCTCAAATGCGACTTCCAGCACGGCAAGGTCACGGCGGACTGGCGCCTGGAGAAGGACGGCCTCCGCGTCGAATACACGCTCGGCCTCGAACTCCAGCGCGGCTCCCTCGCCATCACCGCCACCTCCAAGGGCCGCGACATCGTCTCCTTCAGCGCAGGCCGCACCCTCGGCACCCCGACCCCCCGCCTCCTCAAACTCTCCTATCTCAACTACCGCTGGGACTACCCCCGCATCCTCGCCACCGACGACTACTTCGTCTCCGTCTTCCCCGACTGGTACACCTCGCACGCCTCCGAGGTCGCCGACAGCCGCAGCGCCTACGGCCTCGTCGGCGCGCGCGTGGTCGACAACAACTCCGCGCACATCCTCGGCGGCTCCATCTACCTGCCCAACGGCGCGGGCCTCCGCAACCCGCTCCACGAGCACCTCTTCCTGACCGTCTCTCCGGAGTTCGACGCGGTGCTCCCCAACATCCCGAACCCCCGCTCCCGCTTCTTTGACGAAACCAAGACCCTCGTCTACTGCACCCGGCAGTACGCCACCATCGAGGCACGCCAAATCCAGAAGGAGATCGACTTCTGGCGCCTCCTGGCCGACTACGGCGCCCGCGACATGTTCGTGCGATTCCACTCGGACGTGCTGCGCACGCCCCTGCGCAACAACCATTTCACGCACTACGACCGCGCCTATGACGCGGTCGGCGACGCCAACTACCAGCGCCTCTGCGCCGAACTGCGCAAGATCCTGCGGCGCGTCGGCGTCTACGAGGACAACCGCGTCAGCCATCCCCTCGGCCCCGAGTTCACCTACGACGAGATGGCGCAGCACGCCGACGGCTCCTTCATCGAAGGCTGGGACTCCTCCTACCAGCCCTCCCCCGCCGCGCAGCACCGCATCGAGGCAAACTACGCCCCGAAGATCATCGCGAAGTTCGGCTGGAACGCCTGCTACTTCGACGAGGTCACCAACACCCCGCCGTGGGGCATGGTCGACTACAACCCCGACATCCCAGGCAGCGCCACCTACCTGAACGTGCTGCGCAACTACGCCTTCGTCGCCCAGAAGCTCTCCGAATACTACAACGGCCCCATCTGGAGCGAGGGCAACGCCGCCTTCTTCTGGGCGGGATACCTCGACACCGACTACGCCCAGACCAACGCCCCCGACGACCTCCCCGTCGTCGACTTCAAGCTCCGCAAGGTCAACCCCCACGAAAACCTCAACGGGCCCGACCTGCGCAAAATGTCCGTGGACAATCTGCTCAGCGCCGAGATCGCCTTCGGCAACATGGGGCACCTCTGGGCGGACGCGCCTGGCATGCCCAAATTCGGGCAGAATCTGCTGGACCGCGCCAAGCCCGAGGACATGCGCCAGATCTGCCGCTCCTACTTCATGGTGCGGCAGCTCCAGGAGTACTACGCGGGCGGCGACGTCCGCCTGATCCAGTACCAGTGCGGCAAGGACCTCCTGACCGCCACCCAGATGTTCCGCCAGAACCGCAAGAACGAGGGCAAGGTCCATATTGCCTACAACAACGGCCTGGAACTCTGGGTCAACCGCAGCCCCGACACCAACTGGGAGGTCACCGTCGAGGGCAAGGCCATGGTCCTGCCGCCCTACGGCTACGCCGCCTCCCTCCCAGGCACCCTCCTCGAATACTCCGCCCTCGTCGACGGGCACCGCGCCGACTACTCCCGAGGCCCCCTCTACACCTACCTCGACGGACGCGGCACCCGCACCGCCTTCCCCGAGCTCACCGCCGCCAACGCCTACGTGATCTTCCCCGACGGCAAGGCCCGCACCCTCACCCCCGTCCCGTTCATCGCCCCCGAAAAGCTCGAGCTCCCCGCCGTCCAAACCGTCACCGCCCTCGACCGCGCGGACAAGCCCCTCCCCGCCCCGAAACTCGCCGTCCAGGGCGCCAAGGCCGCCTTCGAGACCGCCAAATCCGCCTTCCGCTACCGCCTCCAATAGCCGCTGCTCGCGGGCGGCAAGACAAATGCGCGGCATTCCTGCCACGGGAAGCCCCCGCACGGGGCTCCAGCCATCCTGCCGCGCGGGCGGCAAGACAAATGCGCGGCATTCCTGCCACGGGAAGCCCCCGCACGGGGCTCCAGCCATCCTGCCGCGCGGGCGGCAAGACAAATGCGCGGCATTCCTGCCACGGGAAGCCCCCGAAGGGGGCGTCCAGACCAGAGCCAGGGGTGGAGTGAGCCGCGAAGCGGCGAACGGAACCCCTGGGACGCCGCACCATTGCCCAGTGCCCAGAGAGGGGCGGGAACGTCGGCGCCAGGCGGAGTGAGCGCCGAAGGCGCGAACGAAGCCTCGGCGCCGACACTGCCGACCCTGCAATGGGCTGGCCGTCATCACAGGGGTTCCACCCCTTTTCTTTTGCCCATGTGGGGGGTCAGGCGCTTCGCGCCCTCAACCCCCGTCTCTGTTCCCGCCGTTCCAGTCCCGCATGTCCCCGCTTCCCGACCAAGACAATCCGAGCACCCTGCCACCCGAGGAGGAACGGCGCCTCAAGCGCACTTTGAACGCCAGCCGCTTCCGCCTGGGCGTCGCCAACCTCTTCTTCAACGGCGAGGAGAGCAGCCTGGGCGGCATCAAGGTATTCATCCTCAGGAGCCTCGGCGGCAACGACGCGCACTTCGGCATCTCCTCCAGCTTCGGCGCGCTGGTCGCGCTGCTCCAGTCCCTCGCCATCCCGACCTTGAACTATTTCCGCTCCAACCGCAAGGCCATGCGCTTCGCGCTGTCCCTGGGCGTGCTCTGCGGCTTCATCCTCGCCCTCGCGGGGCTCGGCACCGGCGCCCCCGACTCGCTCAAGCCAGTGGTGCTCTATCTCTTCCTCGTCACCTCGCTCTTGATGAGCGCCGCCACTGGCATCCAGAGTTCCGTCGAGACCAACTGGATCGGCGACCTCGTCCCCAAGCCCATGCGCGGATGGTTCGTCAGCGTCAAATCCGTCGTCTCCATCGCGGGCATGGTCGCCCTGAGCCTCCTCTTCGGCTTCATCGTCGACTACAACAACAGCCTCCCGCGAACCTCGTGCGGACTCTATCTCGTCGTCGCCCTCTCCCATCTGCTCGCCATCGCCATCATGGGGCGTATCCCCGACGCCACCCCGAAGCCCGCGCGCCTCTTCGGGCAGGGCGACGGCGCCAAGGTCAACTTCCGCAGCCCCGTCTTCTGGGGCGTCTGCGCCTTCGCCGTCTTCTGGGCCACAGGCCGCAGCGTCTTCGGCGTCTTCTACTCCGTCTTCCTGCTCCAGGAGTTCGGCTTCGGGCTGCTGCAGCTCAACTCCCTCAACGTCGTGACCTGGGGCCTGAGCATGGCCACCCTGATGGTCGCGGGACGCCTCGCCGACCGCAAGGGCAACCGCCGCCCGCTGATGTTCATCTCCACCGCCGTCGGCTGCGCCATGCTGCTGGTGCTCCTGACCCCGTGGTTCGGCCTCAAGGTCATCCTCCTCTACACCGTCATCAACAGCATGGCGGGCTCCACCCACTCCATGCTCATCACCAACTACATGCTGGAGACCTTCCCCGCCGCGGGCCGCGCCGCCTACGTCTCCGTCGTCCGAATCACCATCGGCATCTCGGGACTCGTGGGCTCCCTCACCGTCGGCGCCATCGGACGCGCCCTCGAAGTCCGAAACTGGACGCTCCATCTGGGCGGCGTCACCTACTCCCGCTACCACCTCATCTTCACCGCGGGCGCCCTCATCGCCGCCTCCAGCTCCGCCTGGCTCCTGCTCATCGGCAACCGCATCGTGCACCCCATCGAGGCCGCCAGGCCCCTGGACGCATTTCCCCAAAACTCCTGATTCATCGCCAACGACATGGACTCCCCCACCTTCCTTGACCAGCGCGCCGCCTGGATGGAGCGCGCCGAAGCCCTGAAGCCGCAGCTGACGCGCCATGCCCTCGCCCCGCAGTCCGTCATCCGCATCGAGCACATCGACTTCCTCTGGCAGGGCTGCGCCGCCATCCCCGAATACCCCGCCGCCGACCTCCCGCAGCAGTGGTGGACGCGCGGCAAGACCTTCCTCCTGGACTTCGGCGAAAGCGTCGTCGGCCACATCCGCCTCAAGGTGCACGCCATCGACCCCGTCATCGACTCCCCGCTGCATCTGCGCTTCTTCGCCGCCGAAACCCCATACGAACTCTCCGCCGACCTGGGCGCCTACCACGGACGCCTCAGCCGCTCGTGGCTCCAGGAGGAGGACATCCACCTCGACTACGCGCCCGTCGAAGTCACCCTCCCGCGCCGCTTCTCGCTGAGGTATCTGCGGGTCGAGGTCGTCGCCGTCCCGCGTGCCATCCGTTTCGACGAACTCTGCGTCGAATGCGAGAGCGCGGCCCCGTACGAGCTGCCGCCGCCCCCGCCAGGCCTCGACCTCGAACTCCAGGCCATCGACCGCGCCTCCGTCCGCACCCTGCGCAACTGCATGCAGTCCGTCTTCGAGGACGGCCCCAAGCGCGACCGACGCCTCTGGCACGGCGACCTCCGCCTCCAGGCCCTCGCCAACGCCGTCACCTACCGCAACTTCCCCCTCGTCGAACGCTGCCTCTGGCTCCTCGCGGGCTGCACCAAGGACGACGGCTTCTTCCCCAGCGCCGTCATCCTCCAGCCCAGCCCCGTCGGCTCCTCCCGCGTGCTCGACTACGCGCTGCTGCTGGGGCGCACCCTCCTGGAGCACACCCGCTTCAGCGGCTCCATGGAACTCGCCAAGGCCCTCTATCCGCTCGCCGTCTACCAGTTCGACTTCTTCCGCGAGGGCCTCGGCGCCGACGGCACCTTCCAGAACCTCCGCCATTTCTGGGTCTTCCTCGACCACTGCCGCGAACTCGACCGCCAGATCCCCATCCTCGCCTGCGCCTCCTACTCCCTCGCAGGCCTCGCCGAACTCGCCGAACTCCTCGGACACCGCAAGGACGCCAGGCGCTTCCGCGCCGAAGCCGAAGCCTGGCGCCTCCTCGCCCGCAAGCGCCTCGACCCCGAACTCCATCTCCTCCGCTCTGGCGACGACGCGCAACTCTCCGTCGCCTCCCAGGTCTGGGGCATCCTCGCGGGCGTCCTCACCCCCCAGGAAGGCCTCCGCGCCCTCCAGGCACTCGACGAACACCCCGAGGCCGTCCAGCCCGTCACCCCCTATATGACCCACTTCTACCTCGAGGCCTGCCGCGTCTGCGGCGACGAAACGCGCCTGATGCGCCATCTGCGCCGATACTTCGGCGGCATGATCGCCAGGGGCGCCGACACCTTCTGGGAGGCCTACAACGAGAAGGATCCCTATTTCAGCCCCTACGGCGACCCCCTCTCCAACAGCTGCTGCCACGCCTGGAGCAGCACCCCCGCCTGGTTCCTCCGCCAGCGGCCCTGACGGCGGGACCTCCGCAAGGAGCGCCCGCCCTACGCCGTGGGCAGGTGCTCCTTGCGGTAGCGGAGGGGCGACGCGCCGTGGTATTTCTTGAAGAGGCGCGAGAAGTAGAATTCGTCCTGGAAGCCGCATTGCACGGCGACTTCGCCGATGCGGAGGGTGTTGTCGGCCAGCATCGCCTCGGCTTTCTGAAGGCGGCACTGGAGCAGGAAATGGTGCGGCGGCTCCAGGAACAACTCCTCGAAGACGCGCCTGAAGTACGGATAGGAGATGTTCATCCGCCGCGCCTCCTGCCCGAAGTCCCACGGGCGCTCGGGGGCATGGCTGATTTCCTTGGCCAGCAGGTTCATCTGGTGCGCAAAGGGATTGTGGTAGACATGGCGGAACCGCTCCTCCTCCGCCATCTGCAGCAAAAGGTCCGCCAGTAGCAGGACGGCGCGGGCGTGGCTGCGGTTGCGGTCGGGGCCGTTCAGGAGCGCGATCATGCGCTCGAACTTGGTGAAGAAGTCGGTGGGATGCAAGATGGGAATCAGGGCGTCCTTGCCGAGGCAGCGCAGCAGATCGCCCGCCCGCCACGCCTCGGCCAGGGGGCCGCGGAAACAGACATAGAGATGGTGGTAGCTGGAACCTTCGGTGCCGCCGTAGGCGAAGCGCGCGCCAGGGTAGGTCAGGAAGGCGCAAGGCGCGTCGCTCGCTTGCTTCGGCCCGTCGTTGATCTGCAGGGAAAAATGCCCCGAATGGCAATACTGGATGGCATAATAGTCGTCAAAGGTGCGGCAGGGATAGAAGACCAGATGGGCGGGAATGTCCGCCGCCCGAATGAACTGAAGGTTCTTGAAATATTCCATGACGCGAAACAATCAGCGGAAGCTTTCGGGACCCAAGACCCAAGACCCCAGACCCATCTTTCGGGACCCAAGACCCAAGACCCCAGACCCATCTTTCGGGACCCAAGACCCAAGACCCCAGACCCATCTTTCGGGACCCAAGACCCCAGACCCATCGGAGACCCAAGACTCAAGACCCATCGGAGACCCAAGACCCAAGACCCAAGACCCATCGGAGACCCAAGACCCAAGACCCATCGGAGACCCAAGACCCAAGACCCCAGACCCATCGGAGACCCAAGACCCAAGACCTTAGCGGTTCTGTGCCCGCCCATCTTGGGCGGGAGGCCTGGCGGTGCGGGCTGGGGGCGGCGCGGTGCTGTGCCCGCCCATTCTTGGGCGGGCGTGGAGCGGGTTCAGCGGCGGCGCAGGAAGTCGGCGAGGAAGGCGAATCTTTCGCGGAGGATTTCCTGCGCGCGGCGCAGGCGTTCCGCAGTGCGCTCCGTCTGCAGGAGCATCTTCATGACGGCGTCGGGGAAGCGCGCGCGGTCGGCGGCGGAATCGAAGTCGAAGAGCCATTCGCACAGTTCCAGGTCGTTCCACATCTGGCTCTTGGAGCCGAACTCACGGGTGCGGCAAACGATGGCGGGGATGCCGTTGCCGACCGCCATGACCTGCGAGTGCATCTCCGTGCCGAAGAGCCCGCGGCTGCGTCGGTAGACCCCCAGCGCCAAATCGGCCTCCCAGAAGGCCTCTGGAACCACGACGGAGGGCCTTACCTCCGCGGGGAACATGGCAAACAACTCATTTTGGCAGAGTCGGATGGCGGGTTCGGTCTCGGGCGACAGCAGCACCTTCCAGCCGCATTCCCGCACCACTCGGCAGGAGGCCTCCACCAGCGGCGCCATGTCCTGCGCCACCATGCGGCGGTTCTCCGCGATGAACTCCTGCGGCCACGGCTCGCCAGGGCAGAACTCCCAGGTCGGCGTATGGCGGTAGCGCGGCAGACAGCAGACGAACTTGCCGCGCTCCAGCCCGTGCCGCGCCAGGAACTCCTCCACGCCCGCGTCGTCCGCCGCGTCGAAGGCGAAGGCGCCGTCTGGCACGAACCCTGTGGGCACCTCCACGCCAGCCTGGCCCGCCGCGGCAAGCGCCTCCGTATCCCGAAAGAAGGCGAACGCGCTTTGCCGCAGCAACGGCAGATCCCTGGCGGCGTATCCGATGCCGGCGGCGCCATAGGGCTTGCCGCAGAAGCGGACAAAGGCACCCACATCCCTGGGCACCGCGATCCCCGTCCCAGGGCCGACCAGCAACAGGTCGCACCAGCGGGCCGCCGCCTGCACCTCGGACGACTGCTCCAGGGCGCCGCAGACAACGGGGACGCGCGGGAAGCGCCTCGCCATCATCCGCCGCAGCGGCGCGGAAAGCGGCGCGGAGGCCCAGACGCGGAGTTCACACTCTGGAAGCACCCGCTCCAGCAGCGCCAGCGCGCCAGGCCCGTGGGCGGTGGTGCCGATGTTGAAGTTGACCACCTCGCCGTCCTTGACGACCTTGCGGAAGTCCCGCAGCAGAATCCGCCTCCGTTCCATGGCGTCTACCTCGGCTTCGCCTCCAGCAGCGTCCTGCAGTACTGCCGCAATTTCTCGGCGCGGGCGGGATCGCGAGGATAGTCCACGGCGTTCTGCGCGGCTTCCAGCAGTTTCCGCTGGACGGCCTCGTCGCCGCGGTAGCGGCTGGCCGTCTCCCGCAGCAGCCAGAGATCCTGCACGCCGCGATGCCAGGCCGCCAGGCGGCGCGACGGCACCGCGTCGCCTTCCACGGGATAGAGCAGCGCGGTGTCCACCCGCTGGGGATAGGCCCGGCGGTACCAGGGCGACCCGTAGTATTGCCCCGCGGCCCAGTAGCCCAGGCCGCCGAACCCGCGCGCGAAAGCCAGATGGAACTGCAGGATGTAGTCCTGATAGGGGTGCTTCAGTTTCTCGTTGCCGCCAGAGCAGTAGTAATAGAGCAGTCGGGGCTTGCCTGTCTGCTCGACGAATCGGTGGAACTCCGCCATAGCCTCCTGCCGCAGGGTGCGGATATGCGGCATCCAGACATCGGTGTAGCGATCCATGGCCCGAACCCGCTCCATATCGTGGCTGGAGTTGTCGATGATGATGCGCGTCGCGGGGTCGCATTCCTTGACCCAGCGGGCGATGGTCTGGGCGCGCCGATCGCTGCATTCATCGACTGGGCAGACCAGCAGCCGATTGTTCGGCACCCCCAGCGACTTCAGCTCCTTCGCGCATGCCTGGAACCAGGCCTTGAAGGCCTTTTCGTACGCGGGCGAGTCGAAGTCCAGCCCGAAGAGGTCCTTGCGCAGGACCCGCTTCTCCCAGATGGCCAGGTCGAGATAGCAGTAGTCGAACCCCTTGCCGAGCCGCGAGAGATGTTCTCGGAGAACCGTGAAGTCCAGGGGCCCGATCAGGTTTCCCTGCGGGTCGGCCTTGGGGCGGGGGAAATGCCTCAGGCCGCTGAGCATCACCGTGTTGAAGCCATATTCCCGCAGCAACTCGTGATGGCGTTGGATGAAGGCGGGGCGCTGCCGCGCGATCTGCTCGGGCACGTAGTCCCACCCGAAGACCAAGGGCCTGGACGCCTGCCCCAGGGGCGTCTCCCCCCGCACCTGGAAGCGCACGGGGAGCGCCACCAGGGTCATGGCGCCGCCGTCGATGCCCTCCACCACCAGCGCGCCCTCGCCGCGCGTCGCCTCGCCGTCGGCGCGCACGCGCAGGAAGATCTGCGCGGTCTCATGCGGCGCGATCCGCCAGACGCCAGCGGGGTTGGGCGCCAGCACGTCCTCCGCCACGCGCCCGTCGAAGGTCGCGGCGGCCGCGGGCGCGAAGAGCCGTGCGGGGAAGCCAGGAATGCCCTGGATCAGATAGTCGCGCGACTTGGGATTGTGGCTGAAACGGGCGGCGGGGATGCCGTGGATGCCCGCGCGGACCGTGACGGTCCGCTCGCTGACATTGGTCAGGTTGTAGGCGAAGTCCCGCACCTCGCCTGGAAAGAAATCCGCCTCCACGCCGCCAGTCTTTGCCTGGCTGTCTGGCGCGACCTCGCCCGTATACGGGAAGGCCTCCTGGATGACCAGCGGCAGCGCCGACTGCGAGAAGCGCTCGGAGAAGGCCAGCGCCTCGTATTGGCGGCGCAGCATTTCCAGCCTGGCCAGCGCCTCTGGCAGCGCCGAGGCGTCGGCGCGCGCCGCGCCCTCGCGGACCGCCTTGACCTGCGCCGCGACCTTCCGCATCTTCGCCGAGGAGCGCTCGGTGACGGCGGCGACAAAGGCGCACTCGCGGTCGAGCACGTCGCCAGGCGTGCCGAAGATGAGGTAGCCGTGCCTCGGGATGTTGTTGTGGCTGCCCATCGTCGCGGTCCAGCCACTGCTGTGCCGCCCGCTCTCCGCGAAGCGGAAGAAGCCCGCGCGCCAGACGGCGCCGTCGGCGACCCCCTCCCTGGCGATGGCGTCGACGGGGATGGCGGCCTCGATGGTCCAGCCCCTTTCATCGCGGCTGGCGGCGCTTTTCCAGGGCGGATTGAAGCCGTGGTAGTCGCCGTTCATGCTGTCATAATGCTGCCCCGCCAGATCCGCGATGAACTGGGCGTATTCCGCGCGCCCCGCTTCCGCGGCCGCCGTGAACAGGCACTCCATCCCGTCGTTGATCCAGACCTTGCCGTCGTGCATCGGGAAGCGCTGGATGGCGCGCGCCTGCACGCCAGGATCCTCGGCCCGCATGGCCAGATAGATGAACTTGCGGTCCGTGACGATTTTCAACGTCGCAGGATGCGGCGAGGGCCTGCCGTCCGCGCAGTCCACCGCGACAGGCAGCGTGGCGGCACCCCCCCAGAGCGGCTCGCCGCAGACGCCGTCGATGACTGGCGCCTCCGCCGTCGTCGGCACCGCCGCGACTGGCAGGCGGACCGCCGCCACGGCGGGCGCCTCCAGCTCGACGGCGGCGGCTTCCGCCACGGTGAAGACCGCGCGGTCGCCGCCCACCAGCGTCGCGTATTGCTTGAGCGACGGGCTGCTCACGCGGAACCGCACGCTGCCCTTCTCGCCGACCCGGACGTTTTCCGGCACCGTGAACTTCACGGTGTACTTGAGTCGGTCGCCGACCTTGAAGTCGGCCAGTTTCCAGGGGACTGTCTGCGTCGCGGGGATGTTGCCGCCCAGCTTGCTCTCGGAAAAATGCCACGCCCCGCCTGGCCGCAGATAGGGCTTCCCCTCCATCTCCAGCACCTCCAGCGTGATGTGGGCGGCGACGCTCTGGCCTGGCGATACCGTGGGCGGCGCCTGGACCTCCACGATCTTCAGGCGGTTCGCCCCCCAGACCATGCACCACACGCCCAGCAGGATCGCGACCACGGCGGCGGATTTCTTCATCGGCCCATTCCTCCTTTAGCGTCCCTCGAACGGCGTGAGATACTCCTCTGGCAGGTGCCAGCCGTTGGCCGTCGCGTCCCCCGCGCTCGGCACTGGCTTGACGCTGAAGACGTTGCCCGCCAGCGCCAGGACGTTCGACGAACCCGCGTGGCGGGTGCCGTCGCTCAGGCGCGCCTGGGTCAGTTCCAGTTGGATGAAGCAGTTGGCGCCGTTGACCTTCCCCTGCGTGTTGTCGTTGCAGTTGTCGGTCATGAGCCACGCGCTCGTGAGCGTCCGCGCACGACCGTTGTTCCACTTGTTCCACCCCGAGTACTTCTGCTTGGTGACGCCGTTGAGCTGCGTCTGCGCCTTGGGGATCGTGTAGAGCAGCGGGAAGTCCACCGTGCGCGTCGCGGGACGGCTGTAGGCCGCGTTGATCGAATAGGCCATCACCGTCTGGTACAACGAATTCCAGCCTGGCAGCGCCGCGGGGCACGCGAAGAGCTTCGTGCCCGAGTTCTTGAGCGGCGTCAGCGTGCCGACCTGGCCCGAGGGATAGTTGAAGTTCAGATACGGCGCCAGCAGATACGCGAAGAAAGGCGAGCCGTTCGTCGCGTTCGTCCCCGTGTAGGCGGCGTTCACTGGCAGGATGTGGTCCGTGTAGTCGTTCGAGTACATTACGGCTCCCAGGCCGATCTGCTTCAACTTGTTCACGCACGCGATCGATTTCGCCTTCGCCCGCGCCTTCCCCAGTGCAGGCAGCAGCATCGACGCAAGTATCGCGATGATCGCGATCACCACCAGCAGTTCAATCAGGGTGAAGACTCTCCTGCATTTCCTTCCTTTCGTTTCCATGAACAACTATCTCCTCCGATTGACGCCGCTCGGGAAAACGGCGGACCTGACGTAACTTACACCATGAAATCCGAACCGAGACTTGCCGAGACGCCAAAACCATGGCGCCCCAAACTCTGTTTTTGGATATTATACAAAAAAGAAAGCGCGTTTTCCATGCAGATTCTAACTAAAAAATGGACAAAATGATTCCATCTTGCGGCCGCGCGTTGCCTTCCCGTCTTCCCTGCCTGGCGGGGACGGCAGGCGCGCGATGCGCCCCGACAACGCAAGGCAGATTTCATGGAGTCGGGTATAGTAACGCCCATGCTTCCCTTCCCCCCCATCGAGCGCATCGTCGAGGCGGTGATTCCACGCGAAAGCGCGGGTCTCGCGCTGCTGGACTATCTGTGCGGGCGTTTCGACTATCTCGACCGCCCGCAGTGGCAGGAGCAGCTCGACCTGGGCAACCTCGAACTCGACGGCGTCCGCGCGGGCGGCGCCGAGATTCTCCGTGGCGGCGAGAAACTCTTCTTCCAGGCGCTCGGCCTCGTCGAGCAGGAGGTCTCCTGGGAGATCTCCGTCCTCGCCGAGACCGACGACTTCATCGTCGTCGACAAGCCAGGCAACCTCCCGTGCCATCCCGCGGGGCGCTTCTTCAACCACACCCTCTGGGCGTGGCTGAAGCAGGTCCGCCACCTCGACGACATCCATTTCGTCAGCCGCATCGACCGCGAGACCTCGGGCATCGTCCTCGTCGCCAAGAACGCCCGCTTCGCCGCGCGCGCCGCCAAGCAGCTGCACGCCCTGGGCCTCGACACCCGCAAGGAATACGAAGCCCTCGTGCACGGCCGCGTCCCCTGGCGCGCCTTCACCGCCGCAGGCTGGCTCGCCCCCGACCGCAACGCCGCCGTCCGCAAGAAACGCCGCTTCCTGCACCTTGAGGACGACGGCGTCAGCGATTCCATCGAACTTCCCGAGGACGACGAGGCCGTCACCTGCCAGACCGACTTCGCCCTCCAGGGCTTCTGCCGCCCGCCGCGCGGAGGCGAGCCGCCGACCCGCTTCGTCCCTGACCCGCAGGGCGGCTTCTCCCACCTGCGCGCCGTCCTCCATACTGGGCGCACGCACCAGATCCGCGCGACCCTCTGCTCCCTCGGATACCCCATCGTCGGCGACAAACTCTACGGCCTCGACGAGCGCATCTTCCTCCACCTCGCCGCCAACGCCCTCACCGACGACGACCGCCGACGCCTCATCCTCCCCCACCAGGCCCTCCACGCCGCCCGCCTCACCCTCCCGCGACTCTATCTCGACCTATCCTGCCCCCCGCCGTTCCT
This sequence comes from Lentisphaeria bacterium, assembly GCA_016287975.1. The sequence goes on from JAEEXV010000034.1 coordinate 28,722, forward strand.
GTGAGGCGGCGCTGCCAGTGAATATGTCTACAGGTTTTTTCCCAGCGTGGCGATGAAGTCCGCCGTCGAGAGGGCATTCACCCCGACGCCGGCCGTTGGCGTGGTCCGTTCCGATTTGTCGGGCGTGTGAATGAGATGGGAGATAACCTCATAGCCTTCTCGTGCCAGGCAGTCTGCAAGGCGGCGCATCGGCGCGGTCATCGACGGGGTTACGGTGGCGGCCAACTTGCATTCCGCCAGCAGAATGCGCCCCGCTTGGGGAACCAGGACCAGGTCCACCTCCAACCCTTGCTCGTCACGGAAATAGTAGACCTCCGCCTCCTTCCCCGCCGCGAGTTGCGCCTTGCAGACTTCTGAGATGACGAACCCCTCGAACACCGCCCCCGCAAATGGCGAGGAACGCAAGTCGGCGGCGGTCTTGATCCCCAGCAGATGACAGAGAAGCCCCGAATCGGCAAAATAGATCTTCGGGGTCTTGACCAGGCGCTTCCCCGCATTCCGGTAAAACGGCGGCACGCGGTGAATGATGCCGGACAGTTCCAGGACATTGAGCCACTGCGTCAGAGTCGGCACGGAAATGCCCAAAGGAGCCGCCAGATCGGTCTTGTTCAGCATTTGCCCGTGGCGAGTGGCCAGCAGGCGCAGAAAACGACGAAAGGTCATCAGATCACGAACCGCCAGAATGGAACGAACATCGCGCTCCAGGTAGGTCTGCAGATAGGAGGAATACCAGATGGAGGCGTGTCTTCCCGCCGCCAGCGCCTCCGGGTAGCCCCCGGAAAAGGGAGTGACCTTGGAGGATTCGCCGATGCCAAAGGGCGATAGCCGCAGGATTGCCGCCCGCCCCGCCATGGATTCGCTGACATTCTGCATCAGCAACGCCTCCTGGGACCCCGTCAAAATCCAGCGCCCCTTGGCCTCCGGGTCGGCGTCTATGCGCGAACGGATGTAATTGAACAACTCCGGCACCTCCTGGACTTCATCAATGATCGCAGGAAGCCTCAGCGCATCCAGAAACCCCCTTGGATCCGACTTGACGGAAAGCACCGTGTCGGGATTCTCCAATTGGACGTATGTCGCGTCAGGCAAGACATTCCTGAGCATGAACGTCTTGCCAGCGCGACGGGGCCCCGTCAGCACCACCGCGGGAAACAGCGCCAGGCATTGATGCAAGTGCGGTTCGATGTTGCGTGGAATGTACTGCATGCCTGATAATATACCATTCAAACGCCGCATCGCGCTGAAAACTTTTGAGAAATCTAAAGTTGAACTTTAGGATTCTCAAAACAAAAGCCCCTCCACTCAAGTGCGTCCCGCCGCCGGCTGCGCTCACCCCTTCCTTTCCCCCTCCACGTAGCACGCCTGGACCGTGAGGCGGTCGGGTGCGAGGACGGCGATGTCGGCGGCGAGGCCAGGGACGAGGCGCCCCGTCAGGTGCCCGATCTGCAGGGAGCGCGCGGGATTCGCGGAGAGCGCGAGCGAGGCCTCGGCGGGCGTGAAGCCGAAGCGCGTGGTCATATTGAAGAAGGCGCGGTTCTGGGTCAGCGAGGAGCCCACGATGGCGCCATCGGACTCACGGCGCCCCAGTTCGCCATCGCGCACGACGTACCAGTTGCCGACGTCGAGAAAGCGCCCATAGGGCAGCCCCGCGCCCTGCAGGGCATCGGTGATGGCGATGATGTGGTCGGCGCCCGCCGCGCGGCGGGCGAGGACGACGAGTTCAGGGGGCACATGCATGCCGTCCATGATGATTTCCTTGAAGACGCGGTCGTCGATCAGCGCCAGGTCGGTGATGGCGGGCTGGCGCACGCCCTCGGGGGCGGTCGGGCAGGCGTAGGCGTCGAAGAGGTGGCAGAACTGCGTGACGCCCGCCTCGACGGCCTCCTCGTAGCGCTCGGGCGGCAGCGCCGAATGCCCGCAGGAGACGCGCACGCCATGCCGCACCAGATGGCGGACGACCTCCAGCGCCCCTGGGAGTTCGGGGGCGACGGTGACGAGTCTGAGGGTGCCCTGGGCGGCGTCGAGGAAGGCGTCGGCCTCCTCGATGGTGGGGAGGCGGAGCATCGCGGGGTTCATGCCGCCCTTGTATTCGTGGCAGAGCCACGGCCCTTCAAGGTGGCTGCCCGCGAACTTCGCGCCGGCACTCTGGCGGGTGAGGTCGCGCACAGTCTTCAGGTAGGCGCACATGACCTCGCGCTCCAGCGAGGCCATCGCAGGACACAGCGTCGTCGTCCCCTTGGTGACCGCGTATTCCGCCATGCCCGCGACGTTGCCCTCGGTCGCGTAGGGTCCCAGTCCGTGCAAATGCAGGTCGATGAAGCCCGCGAGGATCCAGTCGGCCTCGGGATTGCACGGTCCGTCCACCTCAGCCGCGGTGATGGTGGCGCCGTCCCATGCGAGCCGCCCGTAGCCGGTGGCGTCCGGGGTGACCAGATTGCCGATGAGGTCGTTCATTTGTTCTTGGCCTCCTGTTGCTGCGCGAGGAAATATTCGACGGAATCGAGGAGGGCCTGCCAGGAGGCCTCGATGATGTTCTCGGACATGCCGACGGTGGACCAGGCGGCGGCGCCGTCGGAGGAATCGATGAGGACGCGGGTCTGGGCGGCGGTGCCTGCCTTGCCGTCGAGGATGCGCACCTTGAAGTCGCGCAGCTGCATGTCGGCGATGCGGGGGTAGAAGGTGGCGAGGGCCTTGCGGAGGGCGAGGTCCAGGGCGTTGACGGGGCCGATGCCCTCGGCAGCGGTGATCTCGGTGCGGCCGTTGACCTTGAGTTTGATGGTGGCCTCGGAGAGGCACTCCTGCTCGGGGCCGCGCTTCTCGATGATGACGCGGAAGCCCTCCAGTTCGAAGAAGGGGTGGTGGTGGTGGAGCAGCCGCTCGACCAGCAGCCGGAAGGAGGCGTCGGCGGCCTCGAAGGCGTAGCCGCGCGCCTCGCGGCGCTTGAGTTCGTCGAGGATGGCGCGCGTCTCGGGGGACTTGGCGGTGAGGTCGAGGTTGAGTTCGCGCGCCTTCAGCGCGACGCTGCTGGCGCCCGAGAGTTCGGAGAGGAGCACCTGGCGGTGGTTGCCGACCAGCGCCGGGTCGATCTGCTCGAAGGTGCGCGCGTCCTTGGCGACGGCGGCGACGTGCATGCCGCCCTTGTGCGCGAAGGCGCCCGAGCCGACGTATGGCTGCCCAGGGCGCTCGCGGACGACAGCCAGTTCGTAGAAGAGGCGCGAGAGCTGCGTGAGATGCTCCAGGTGCATCGCCTTGGGCAGGGCGAGCCCAGGCATCTTGAGCGCGACCGCAGGCAGGATCGAGCAGAGGTCGGCGTTGCCGCAGCGCTCGCCGAAGCCGTTGACGGTGCCTTGCACCAGGCGGCAGCCCGCGCGGACGGCGGTCAGGGAACTCGCGACCGCGCAGTCGGAGTCGTTGTGGCAGTGGATGCCAAGTTCGACCTTCGTGGGCAGCGCCGCGCGCGCCTCGGCGGTGATGCGGTGGATGTCGTAGGGCAGCGTCGCGCCGTTGGTGTCGCACAAGACGAGGTGCTTCGCGCCCGCCGCGACCGCGCGGCGGAGGACCTCCATCGCGTAGCCCTGGTCGTCGTCGTAGCCCGTGAAGAAGTGCTCCGCCTCGAAGAAGACCTCGCGCTTCTGCGCCGCCAGGAAGGCGACGGTCTCTTCAATCATCGCGAGGTTCTCCTCTGGCGTCGTCTGCAGCACCTCGCGCACGTGCAGCAGCCAGCTCTTGCCGAAGACCGCGACCGCGGGCGCGCCTGAATCCAGAAGCGCCTGCAGCTGCGGATCGGCCTCCGCCGCCAGGCCCGCGCGGCGCGTCGCGCCAAAGGCCACCAGCCGCGCATGCGACAGCGGCTTCTCCCGCAGTTTTCGGAAGAACTCGGTGTCCTTCGGGTTGGCGCCAGGCCAGCCCCCCTCGACATAGTCGAAGCCGAAGGCGTCCAGCGCCCGCGCCAAGCGCACCTTGTCGGTCAGCGAAAAGGTGATGCCAGGCCCCTGCGCGCCATCGCGAAGGGTGCAGTCATAGAAGCGGATGGTGGTCATGGTAGTATGAAGCCGACGGAACGGCGGTTTCCGGCGGCAAAAGCCGCCGGCACAGAACAAGTTGACTCAAATGCGGAAATCGCCCCTGAAAAACACCTTTGCCCTTCGGCCAAACCGTCCGGTGCCGGCGGCGAAAAGCCGCCGGTATTCACAGCGCGGCGCCGTGGGCGGCGGGGGAGGCGGTCTTGGCGAGAGTTTCGAGAATGCGGGTGGCGGTGGCGAGGCCGAGGCCAGGCACCTTGGCGGCGAGCTGCTCGGGGGTGCAGGCCATGATGCGCCGAATGGAGCCGACCTTCTTGAGGAGTTCGAGCTGCCGCGTCTCGCCGACGCCAGGGATCTGGGCGAGGGCGGATTCGCGGATGCGCTCCAGGCGGAGTTTGCGGTTGTAGCCGTTGGCCCAGCGGTGCGCCTCGTCGCGGATCGCCTGCAGCAGGCGCAGGCCTGGGTTTTCGCGCGGCAGGTTCAGCGGCTCCAGATGCTCGGGGATGACCACCAGTTCGTGCTGCTTCGCGAGGCCGATCATCGGCACGCGCCCGTAGATGCCGAGTTCGCGGAAGACCCCGATGGCCATGTTGACCTGTGGCAACCCGCCGTCCAGCACGACCAGGTCGGGCAGCGGCTGGTTTTCACGCAGGAGGCGCCCGTAGCGTCGGTGGAGCACTTCGCTCATGTAGGCGGTGTCGTCGGCCGCCTCGGGGTTGCGGATGCGGTAGCGGCGGTATTCGGAGGTGGAGGGCTGCCCGTCGCGGAAGAGCACCATGGAGCCGACGGCCATGGTGCCTGAGATGTTGGACATGTCGAAGCACTCCATGTAGGCGGGCGGCTTCGGCAGCCCGAGGGCCTCCTGCAGGCGCTGCATGCCGATGGCGTTGACACCTGGGTTGGTGCGGCGGGCGATGGTCTGGTTGATGAAGCGGCGCGTGGGTTCGAGGATCGCCTTCAGGTGCTCGATGCTGTCCCGCCAGCGCGCGGCCCCCTCGAAGTCCAGTTTCGCGGCGGCCTCCCGCATCTTCGCCGTGAATTCCTCAACGACCTGGTGCGCCATGGCTCCGCCCTTGAGGACGGAGACGGCCTGCTCGAAACGCAGGTGGTAGTCCTCGGGCGTGATCTTGCCGAGGCAGGGCGCGGTGCAGTCGCGGATGACCTCCTCCAGGCAGTGCAGATGGTGCTCGTCGCCAGGATCGGCGCAGTCGCAGCTGCGCAGGCCGAAGCGGACTTCGAGATGGCGGATGGTGGCGCGCAAGGCGGTGGCGTGCGGGAACGGCCCGAAATAGAGCCGCCCGTCGTCCTTGCGGATGCGCGCGAACTGGAAATGGGGGAAGCGCTCGCGGGGGTCGGCGGCGACGAGGAGGTAGCGCTTGTCGTCGCGCAGGGCGACATTGTAGTAGGGGGCGTATTGCTTGATGAACTGCGCCTCCAGGAGGAGCGCCTCGGATTCGGAGTTGACCTCGAAGGTCTGGTAGGTCGCGATCGAGTGGATCAGCGCGCGGCGCCTCGGGTCGGCGCGCATCGCGGCCGAGGGCAGGAAATAGGAGCGCATCCGGTTGCGCAGATTGCGCGCCTTGCCGACATAGATCACCTCGCCCGCGCTGTTGCGGTAGATGTAGACGCCCGGCGAGGTGGGCACCTCCTGCGAGCGGAAGATGGGGCGCCCGCCGTCGTTCATTCCTGCAGGCACACCACGTCGTCCGCGTCGATGGCCAGGCCGACGCGGCTGCCTGGCGCGCGGCGTCCGTGCGGGTTGATCTCGTAGAAGTTCAGCGCCTCGCCGTCGGCGGTGCGCCCGATCTGGTCGGCGAGTTCGCCCAGATACGCATGGCGCGTCAACTCGACTTCAAGGCGGTTCAGGCCATCGCGCGCCTCGCCGTCGCCAAGCACGCGGAAGGCCTCTGGGCGCATCGACAGCAGCACCGCCGCGCCTTCCCGAAGCCCCTCGGGGACGCTGTTGGAGACAAACAACCCGATCGCGGTCTTGACCAGCGGGACGCCGTCCGAGCCGCGCCCCGCCAGCGTGCCGCGGCGCAGATTGGTCTCGCCCAGGAAGTTCGCGACGAAGGCGTTCCTCGGGCGGCGGTAGACCTCCTCGGGCGTGCCGACCTGCACAATCCTTCCCGCGTCGAGGACGGCAAGGCGGTCGGCCATGGTGAGGGCTTCGGCGCGGTCGTGGGTCACATAGATGGCGGTCAGGCGGTTCTCCTTGCAGATGCGGCGGATCTCCTGGCGCATGTCGCGGCGCAGCTTGGCGTCGAGGTTCGCGAGCGGCTCGTCCAGCAGCAGGCAGCCAGGGTGGACGACCAGCGTGCGCGCCAGGGCGACGCGCTGCTGCTGCCCGCCAGAAAGCTGGTTGGGCTTGCGGTCGGCCAGCTCCGCGATCTGGATCTCGCGCAGCGCCTCGTCCACGCGGCGGCGGCGCTCGGCGGCGGCAATCCCCTTCATCTCCAGCCCGAAGGCGACGTTTTCGCGGACGGTCAGGTGCGGCCACAGCGCGTAGCCCTGGAAGACCATCGCGGTGTTGCGCTCGTTGGCGGGCTTGCCCGCGACGTCCTCGCCCCCCATCAGAATCTTCCCCGAAGTCGGCGTCTCGAAGCCGCCCAGCGAGCGCAGCAGCGTCGTCTTCCCGCAGCCCGACGGCCCCAGCAGGAAGAAGAGCTCCCCGTCCTCGATGGTCAACGTGACATCGTCGAGGGCGCGCACGGCCCCGTATTGCTTGACCAGATGTTCAACGCGTATCTGCATGGCGACTGTGTTCTTGGAAATCCTGTCTCGGCGATTGTGTGCCGCTTTTAATATAACCCTGTCGGGCGATCGGGTGCACCGCCGCGGCTCCTCAAACCACAGCGCCTCGTCGTGCCCCCTGGCGCACGGAACCGCGTCTGCAACGGGCAGCCTCCATCCCGCGCATCCGCGCCACGGCACACGAGTCCAGCCCCCGTTTTCACTGCCCCACGCGCCATGGCGGTGGACCATGCTGCATCCTCCAAGCCACGACGCGGCTACGCGGCATTGCCAAAGCGTCCCGTCGCCTAAGCCCCATCACATCCCTTAGTATCCCTTAAATTCCTGCCTTCCCCCCTGCTCCGCCTTCGCGTCGGCCAGCCGCCTGGTCTTGCGGTCGAAGGAGAGGCCGACGAGCCAGACGGGGCGGGATTCGGCGCGGTAGGGCGCGTCATAACGCCTTTCGCGGATCTGCGCGAGCGCCGCGTCGGCGGATTCG
>JAEEXV010000285.1 GCA_016287975.1 Lentisphaeria bacterium
CAAGGCGGCAATGCCATGGCTTCCTTCTATTACGCATTTGTTTCTTGCATCGATCCTAGCAATGGTGATATCCACTTTGTCCCCCTGTACACAGAGGCTTCTGCAGTACGCTTCAGCCGTTCCGTACATGGGGGCGGGGCGGCAATGCCATGGCTTCCTTCTATTTTTAAATATGTCATTTTGCATCCCAGCAATGGCGATTTCAGCCCCATCCCCCCATGTCCGGAACGGTCTTCCATTTTGCAACTAATATCCATAACCCATATAACAAGAGAGGTGAAACCATGTTTACAAACGCAGTTGCCGACCAGATGAACGAGATTTTCTTCCGCCGCAAGCAGCAAATCCTGGACATTGACCTCCGCGAAGGGGTCTGCGGCGCCGCCGTGCTGGCGACAGGCCTGCGCAACTTGGAGTGCCTCGGATACATGTTCCGCAAGGAGGATGTCGAACGCCTGCGGAACAGCGCCGAAGAGTCGGTGGCGATTTGTCTTGACCGTGCAACCCGTGCCGTCAAGACGGTTCTGACCAACGATCCTGAATACGACGGCAAGCTGCAATACAGCCCCATGTACCCCGGCTTTCCGAAGCAGGTCATGGAGGCCACCGCGGCAGAACTGTTCATCAACGCCGTGCTCCAATATATGAGCGGCGGCCGGTATATGCCGGACAGCGCGATGACGGAGCACACCAGCCGCAAGGCCGGTGTTTTCAAGCCGAAGCAACTGAAGCAGTTGAAACTGGGCTCCATGGATGACTTCAAGGAGATGTTCCGCCTGCTGATGAACGCGGCGAGTTCCATCTCCGGGACGGACGAGGAGGACCTGCGGTTCTTCTTCCACAACTTCGAGGACTCTGCGGACTACATCCCCGCGAAGCCCGCGTTCAAGGAGAATTCCGCCATTCTCGCCAATCTCTGCATTACGGAACGCGGTATTACCCTTGAGCAGTATGCAGAAAAGCACGCGGAAGACTTCCGCAATCCGACGGACGTCCTGCGTCTTGCCGCCGTATTGAGCGGCGGTGATGCATCTTTGGCTGAACATCCTCGCTTCACGCGTTTTGCTCGAGCCGACCGCAAGGCCTTCCTCCGTCTTCTTGAAGGCTGCACGTGCCTTCTGGAGAACATGGCGCGTCGGCGCGAGACGTGGCTCCGCCTCGGCGAGGCCCTGCATCCCGGCGACTACCCGCGCTTTGCGAAAATCAACGCGGCCTACATGAAATTGCGCGGCGACGACATCCCGATGAGCTTTGCGGGGCGCTTCAACACCGCCTGCGCGGATGGCGATTTCGCCACCGCCTTGCAATTGATGGGCCAGCGTCCGGGCGAGTTCGCCAGAGCCATCGACATGATGCTCCGGCGTGCCTCCGACACGACGCCGATTCTGGACGCCTTCGAAGCCGTCGCCGACAAAGTCGCGACGCGGGTGCTCCTGCAGCTGCGCGAACATTTCGTGCACCGCAGTCCCGAGAACCTCCAGCCTCTGGACGCCTCCATGACGCCCGAGGAACGGAAGGCATGGCGCCTGGCCGAGCTCAAACGGAAGCAGGAGGAGGTCGAGCACGCGGTCGAACTCGCCGTTCGCCGCCATGAAGAACACATCACGGAACTTCGCGTCCATCTGGAAGAACTTCAGGCACAGCAGAAAGAGCTGCTCACGCCGGAGGTCATCGCGCTGATGGAGGCCGAGATCGCGGAAGCGAAGCATCGCCTCTCCGAACAGATCGCGGCTTTGAAAGGCAAGCTGGAGACCGTCCGAAGCAATCTTGAGAAAAGCGAGGAGATCTACAAGGCGGCGGAGGAGGCGAACAGGCTGGAATGCAGCCGCCTGTCGAAGAAGGCCGTCCTGGAATCGACGTTTGACAAACGCAAAATCAATGCCGAGCTCGCCGAAATGGCGCGGCACGGCGATGATTTCTCGAAGACTCTCGTCGCGCTGGCGGAATACCTGACGACGGAGGCCGGACTGAAATGCACGGACGAGAACTGCGTGTCCAGCCTGAAATTCGACAACGCGTACAAGCCGTCCCAGAAATGCAAGTCCCTCCTGGCCTACCAGCTCTGGCTGGACAAGGAAATCGCGTCCCTGGCCAGCCAGATCCAGTGGCTGGAATACGATCTGCTGGATGTCGATAACGACATCCGCTGGAAGTACGAGAGGAAAAACGGTAGCATCATGGAGAGAATCCGGGATGCGCAGAATGTCCTGGAAGAGCAAATCGCACGCTCGCAGTCAATTCCTGCGGAAGCGCGGGAACGGATGGAAAGACGTATTGCCAACCGCGAGAACGGGCGCCCCGTGGACGGGGCCCCCATCCGTGTCTTCTTCCCGAAAGGCAGCATGGCAAAGTCATATGTGATTTTGGACAAATTGCCGGGCGTTCCCCGCGAGACCAGCCGCCGCATGGTGGAAATCTGCGACAACGCGCTTGTCAGGCAGTACGCCAGGCGCGAGCGCCTTGGCAAGGTCTGGGTGTCTGAGCAGTTCAGCCAGTATCTGGTGCCGTTCAGCCAGCGCAGCGCCTCCAAGGCCCTGCGGACCGTTGCTCGCGGCTCGCGTTTCCCGTGGGCTCCGGAGACGAAGGTCATCCGCGGCTTCATCTGGTGGAAGAACAGCGAACGTGGCCGGACTGACATTGATCTCTCCGCCATGATGCTGGACGAGGACTGGAAGTACGTTGAACATGTTTCCTTCACGAACCTCCGCTCGCGGGTGACAGGCTCCTGCCACAGCGGCGACATCGTCGATGCGACACATGGCGCGGCCGAGTACATCGACGTCGATATCGCCATGGCGAAGGCGGCGGGCGTCCGCTACGTGGCCTTCAACATCTATGGCTTCACATGGCAGCCCTTCTGCGACCTCCCCGAATGCAGTTTCGGCTGGATGGAGCGGGAGAATGTCGAAGGCGGGCAGATCTTCGAGGCGGCGAGCGTCCGCAACAAGATCGACCTGTCATGCAACAGCAAGATTGCGCTGCCCGTGGTCTTCGACCTTGAGGAAGGCGTGGCTATCTGGATGGACATGGCCTTGAAGGAACAGCTCAGCTGCATCGCCCTTGAGAACAATGCGGCAGGCGTCATCGCCGTCTGCCGCGCGTTGGTCGAAATGCACAAGCCGAACCTCTACGATCTCGTCCAGCTGCATATCCGCGCCCGCGGCGAGCGGGTGGACAACAAGTCGGAAGCCGATGTCGTCTTCGACCTGGATGATGGCATCACACCCTACGATGTCGAAAAGTGGATGGCGGAATTCATCTGACAATGCAGTCGGTGGACTGCGGGCCATTTCTGATAATCGTTTTCAGCTCTTTGAAAAAAAACATGAAGTCAAAACAAGGCCAGGGGTCAGTCGCGATGCGCGAAAGCATATCGGAAAGCGGCAGGGGGTGGAAGTCCCTCAAATCCTGGAAAGAGACACCAGGTGCGGTCAGTCCGGCAACCGTGGACAATAACCGGGCGGCGGCCGGGAGTTCCCGATAACTCCCCTCCAGCACAAAGACGCAGCAACATGAACAACCGAGGCGGGACG
>JAEEXV010000286.1 GCA_016287975.1 Lentisphaeria bacterium
CGATGCGGCGAGGATGTTCCTTGAGGAGCAGAGATGGCATGGTCAGCCAGTCTGCCCCTATTGCGGAACGCTTGTTCATCAGCACAAGCACCATCACAAAGGAGAGCAAGGCTACTACCACTGCTCCACCTGCAATCAAGTCTATACAGTCAGGAATGGGACGATATTCGAAAGAAGCCACATCGGTCTTGCCAAGTGGCGGTTCGCATTGTACTACATTCTTACTGCAAGAAAGGGAGTATCAAGTCTCCAGTTGAGCAAGCATCTCGGAATAACGCAGAAAAGCACCTGGTTCATGCTCCAGAGAATCAGGACTGCGATGAGCGCTGGAAGCATCAAACTATCTGGCACTGTCGAGATTGATGAAGCCTACATAGGCGGCAAGGAATCGAACAAACACGAATCCAAGAAACTGAAGCAAGGGCGTGGTTCGGTAGGGAAGACTCCTGTCATGGGCATCAAGGAACGGGATGGAAACGTGGTAGCTCAAGTGGTGGAAAATGCCGACAAGAATACTGCTGAATCTGTCATTGAGCAGAATGTCGCCGCCAATGCTACTGTCAATACGGACAAATCAAGCATCTACAATGGCGTATCTGCGAAGAGAAACCATATCAAGGTAAACCATTCTGCAAAAGTGTTCGTGGATGGCATGGCAAGCACGAATGGCATAGAATCCGTCTGGGCAGTTTTGAAGAGGATGTTCTATGGCACATACCACCAGTTCAGCAGGAAGCATCTCCAGAGATACGTGGACGAATGCACGTTCAGGCTGAACCAGGGCAGATGCAAGATTCACGTTCTTGACAGGATGAACAGCATCATCTACGGCGGATTCCAGCACCGCGTCTCATACAGGGAACTGGTCGCGTAGTCATTTTCTCCTTATATCCTGCATCGTGTATAATAAACTGTTTTTGGTGTTTCACAGTACTTTAATGTTTCACAGCAAGCAAAAGGAGAAAATGAAGGGGAATTATATACTTTAGTTTCCGTGCGTGGCTTTATGGACGACTTAATCCTAACAGACTTGACCATCAAGGAAACTAAAGTATATACTTCCCCCCAAAAAGCCGCTTTCAGGTTGGCTCTATTGCCACGGAGGGGCCCCGACGGACCGCCACGGCGGGATGTCGTGGCCAAGAGCGAGGGATGCGAGCCAGCCCCGCCACAGGACGGGGGGCTGGTTTGCTCGGCGGACCGCCACGGCGGGGCCGCCGTGGCAACCATTTTCGGGGCACCATCCAGGCAATCGCCTACCATCTTGGGGAACAGCGCGTTTCAGGAAATCCTCCCGCGCGTTATATTATGGCGCAGTCATTGATTCCCCCCGCAGCCCACCTTACGTTTTTTTGCCATGAGCCTGATTCACATACTTGGGAGCGATTCCGGCACCGAGCCGATGCCAGGGCGTCAGCACACCGCCTGGGTCCTGGAGCACCAGGGCCGCCTCTACTGGTTCGACGCGGGCGAGAACTGCGGCTGGACCGCCTACAACATGGGGCTGGATCCGCACCAGGTGCGCCAGATCTTCATCTCGCATCCGCACATCGACCACACGGGCGGCCTCCCCAATCTGCTCTGGCTCTTCCGCAAACTCATGTATGTCCGCAATGTCCAGGAACTCCCGCCCGTCGATCTCTACACGCCCTCCATCCCAACTGTGGAGCACCTCATCGCCTACCTGGAGAGCGCAGGCGAAAGCCTCCACCCCGCCCCGCCTGGACGCGGCTATGACCTGAATCTCCACCGCATCGCCGACGGCCCCGTCTTCCAGGACGACGCCATCGCCGTCGAGGCCCGCCACAACCTCCATCTGGGGCAGCCCGCTCCTGGCGAGGAATGGAAGTCCTTCAGTTTCCGCATCACCCTCGGCGAAAAGGTCATCGTCTACTCGGGCGACGTCGGTTCCATCGACGACATGGGCGACTGGCTGGAGCGCTGCGACTGGCTCCTCATGGAGAGCGGGCACCACCATCCGCTCGAGGTCTGCCAGACCCTCGCCGAACGCGGGGCGCAGATCCGCCATCTGCTCTGGGTCCACCACGGGCGCCGTCTCCTCGCCGATGTCTTCGGCGCGCTTCACCGCGACTGCATGAAGGCCTTCCCCGCCGCCGAGGTGCTGGTCGCCCACGACCACTCCTCCTTCGAAATATAAGTGTCCCCCAGGGGATGGCGCGGCCGCTCCGCCGTTCCACCCCCATCGTGACGATGCTCTACAATCCGAGTTCTCGGATCGCGTTCTCGCGGGCGATCTTCTGGAAGACCGCCTCGGTGATCTCGCCGCTGGCGCGCATCTCCTGGAGGAGATTCGCGAGCGGACGCAGCGTCGGCATCGTCGGCTGGGCGACGTCGGTGCCGAAGAAGAGGCGGTCCTGGAACTCGGTCAGGAACCTGGCCGCGTATTTGCGGTCGCGCGCGAGGGCGTTGTAGCCCGACCCCGCCGAGAGGTCCCCGTAGAGGTTCGGGTATTTGCGCATCAGGCGCGGGACGGCGCCCTCCTCCTCAATGGCGCCTTTCGGGTAGCCGACGCGCTCCGCGAGGTTCTTCGGCACCGTGATCTCCGCCCAGAAGGTCTGCGAATGCCCAAAGAAGCGCAGTTTCGGGAAGCGCTGCAGGCACGCCTCCAGGCCAGGCAGCCCCGCGTCGTCGACCACGCCGTAGTTGTATCCCACGAAAGGCGACATGTGGAAGGTCAGCGGCAGCCCCGAGGCCTCCGCGCCCTTGAACATGTTCTGCATCAGCGGGTCAAGCAGCGGCAGGTTGCTGCACATCTCGCCGATGCCCTTGCAACCCAGGTCGCGGTAGTACTTGAAAAAATAGTCGAACGGCGCGGAGCCACTGTTCGACATCATCCTCGGATCCGCGTTGCAGAACGGGATGAAGCGCCCGTTGGTGATCTTCGCAAGATGCAGCGACTCCTCGTTGCTCTGAAGCCCCGTCGCGCACTCCACATGGGCGCGCGGCAGCATCACCGCGCGCTCGATGCCGACCTCGTCGTAGCCCCGAAACAACTCCTCCGTCGTGGCGTACGTGTCGTGGCTCTCGGGACGCGGAATCGTCGGGAACAGCCGCGTATGGGCATGGATGTCGATGAACATGGCGGTATCGCCCTCCTACAATCCGAGTTCGCGGATCGCGTTCTCGCGGGCGACCTTCTGGAAGACCGTCTCGGTGATCTCGCCGTTGGCGCGCATCTCCTGGAGGAGTTTCGCGAGCGGCCGCATCGTCGGCATCGACGGCTGGCAGACATCGGTGCCGAAGAAGAGGCGGTCCTGGAACTCGGCCAGGAACTTCGCGGCGTATTTGCGGTCGCGCGCGAGGGCGTTGCAGCCCGACCCCGCCGAGAGGTCGCCGTAGAGGTTCGGGTATTTGCGCATCAGGCGCGGGACGGCGCCCTCTTCCTCGATGGCGCCCTTCGGATAGCCGACGCGCTCCATGAAGTTCTTCGGCACGCCGATCTCCGACCAGAAGGCCTGCGAGTGCCCGAAGAAGCGCAGTTTCGGGAAGCGCTGCAGGCACGTCTCCAGCCCAGGCAGCCCCGCGTCGTCCACCACGCCGTAGGCATAGCCGATGTAGGGAGAGACATGGAAGGTCAGCGGCAGCCCCGAGGCCTCCGCGCCCTTGAACATGTTCTGCATCAGCGGATCGAGCAGCCTCAGATTGCAGCACATCTCGCCGATGCCCTTGCAGCCCAGGTCGCGGTAGTATTTGAAGAAATAGTCGAAGGGCGCGGAGCCGCTGTTCGACATCATACGGGGATCCGCGTTGCAGAACGGGATGAAGCGCCCGTTCGTGATCTTCGCCAGATGCAGCGATTCCTCGTTGCTCTGGACCCCCGTCGAGCACTCGGGACTCATTCCAGGCAGCAACACCGCCCGCTCGACCCCGATTTCGTCATACGCCGCAAACAACTGCTCAGGCGACGCATACGTGTCATGGCTCGCGGGACGCGGAATCGTCGGGAACAACCTCGTGTGAACATGAATGTCGATGAACATCTTGCCTCTGTCTCCTTGCTCGTTTGCCCCCTCCGAATGTCCCTATACTATAGCCCGTCCCACAAACGCCGATGCCGACAAAAAAAACGGGACACGGCTGCAGCCGTGTCCCGTTGGACGACTTTGAGGAATCGCGCTCTATGCCTCCGTCTTCACTTCAGCGGCGGCAGGCGCGGCAGCAGGGGCAGCGGCGGCGGGAGCGGCGGCGGCCTTGCGGCCCTTGCGGCCAGCGGGTGCCTTCACAGCCTTCGCGGCCTTCTCAGCCTTTGTGGCCTTCTCAGCCTTTGCGGCCTTCTTGGCGGGCGCGAGGGCGACCCCCAGTTCCAAGCAGCGCTGCTTCAGGGCGCGCTTGCCGAGGGCACGCAGGCTGTAGATTTTCTCAAGTTGCTTGGCCTGCGGGGCGCTCTTGCCTGCTTCCCACAAGCAGACCGTGCGGGTCGAGACGCCGATCAGTTTCGCCAGTTGCGCCTGTGCGAGGTGGAGTTTTTCGCGATAGGAATGCAGCCCCTTGGACGAGAAGCGGTGCTTTTTGGCGGGCTTCTGTTCCGCGTCGGCCTTGGCGGCGGCGGGAGCGGCGGGTGCAGGGGCAGCGGCGGCGCCGACGGCGATCGCCTTTTCCAATGCCTTCAGGCTTTTTTTGATTTCCGCCAGTTCCTGGCGCAATTTGGCATTGGCCTGAACCAAAGGAAGGCTCTGCTTCTTGAGTTCCTTGCGCGCGAGGCGGCTGATTTCCTGGGCGAAGACCTGTTTGAGATCCGGCATGATAGGCTCCTCTAATGAACTTTGTCGTGGGAACGGGACAAAAACTACCCTGGCAAACCGCAAATGACTTTTCTAAAGTCATGGAAATTGCGTTCTGTCATGTTTCTAAATATACATCATGAAAGCAATAATGCATCCTCCCATGAGTAAAAAAATGAAAAAACGGAAATATCATAACTCCAACCGCCCCGCTCCCCCGCCACCTGCCATATTGCCTGCCTCCTGCATCCATAACTGGGCAGGCTTGCGAGGAACGCCTGGGCAATCGCAAGCAGAACCGCATTGGCGGCGACAATGCGGTCAGCCGCCTCAAGCCATTCATGCGAATCACCTGTGCATTTCAAAGAGATATTCCCCGAAGCCAGGGCGGGCATTCGCATCGTCATTGCACTTGAATTGAGTGATTTTCAATGGCAGGAAGGCCTCATCATCGCCCGCCGACTCCTCCAATGCACTTTTTGCCACATCATACAAGCCCAGTTCAGTCTCCTTGCTGATCCCGACCCTCGACCGCATTCTGCCGAATGCCAGTCGCCCGCGCGGCATCCTGGCGGCGTCTTCGCGGTGGCTTCGGTTGCGGTCGCGCCGCCAGAAGATCGGATGTCCGCGCAACTGGTAGATGAAGGGCAGCCAAGGCGTCCGAGGCCGCTCTGCGTCGCCCTCTGGCGCCGCGGGGAAGAACTGCCGCGGCACGCCCCCGTCCCGCTGGCAGTTCACCACTCCTGGCGCCAGGCGAATTTCATAGCGCGCCGCATGCTCTGCGGGTGCGATGCCGAGCGTGCCCAAGGTGATTGGCAGCGCGTCGGCGCCAGCCGCCGTGAAGTCGCAGGCCAGTTCGCCCGCGATGGCATCCCCCTCCAGCAACGTGCCCGAAACCAGCGCCCAGTTCAGATGCGGCGCCGCCGTCCCTGGCGTCCAGTCGCACTCTTCTGGACGGATCACGAGCGGCCTGGGCCTGACCTCGAAGGTGAACTCGTGCTCGGTCGTGTTGTCGAGCATGACGTCGTCCCCCTCCAGTTCATAGCGGATACATGCCGTCCCAGGCTCCATCTGCCGCACGATCAGCTGATCGAGGTCCCCGCCCAGGATTTCGCACGAGGCCTCCGTCACCGCCATCGACACCGTGCGGAAGAAATCGGCCTGGCGTTCCAGCCGCACCTCGTCTCCGCAGCGCACGGGGCCTGGACAGCTCAGTCCGTATGCGAGATTGACGCCGCCCGCCCCCTCGTACGCTCCGATGTCAGGATAGCCCTGGCGTGCACGGCCAGTCGCGTCGGCGGAGGGCTGCAGCGCGGCGGGGACGCCGAGCCCACGCCCGACCAGATAGGAGCCGTCGCCAAGCGCGAAGCAGCCGTTCCCGTCGTCCAGAAAGCACGGAAAGTGGCATCCTGGCGTGTTGTCGTTGGTGTCGACGCCGTTCGGCCCCGCGTTCGACGGCATCAGGATGACATTGCCCGCCATGGGGTCGAATGCGCCAACGCCCCCGCCTGAGGGAAATGCGCAGCCCTGCACATTGCACTGCGGCGCCAGCGCGACCTGCTGCGGGTGCCCCGTGTTCCCCCAGAAGACCGTCGCGTAGAGCGCCAGGCCGCCCGACTTCGCCATCAACGCCGACCCGCAACTGCGGGAGGCGTTGCGGACCAGCGTGCAGTGGACAATCGTGTTGACGCCCGCCGACAGGATTGCGCCGCCGTTGCGGCAGCGAACCGCGTCGCCGTTTCCGTCGAAGAGGCAGTTGACCACCGTCGCCCCGCGCCCCGCCAGATAGAGCGCCGCTCCGTCGGCGTCCGCCTGGTTGCCGCGGAACAGGCAGGTGTCGACGACCATCTCGTCCCCGAGGAACATCCCGCCGCCGCTCCGCGCCTCGCAGCCCTCGATGCGGCAATGGCGTATGGTCATGCTGCCGCGCAGCGCGGCCCCGCCGCCCTCCCCTGCGCCGCGCCCGCCCCGCAGCGTCACCCCGTCCAGCACCATGCCGCAGGCATTGCCCTCGATGGCCAGCAGCGGCCCTGCGGTGTCCGCGCGCCGCGTCACCACGCTGGCGTTGGTGAACTCCCACAACTCGACCACGCCGTTGCCGTCGCAGTCCGAGCGTTCGCGCTGCTCCAGCGCCGTCTCGGTTCCCGCGAAGCCGCCGTAGATGGAGACGCCCTGCTTCAGGAGGATCGACGCTTGCGGCGGCGTCCCGTCCGCGACGACGCGGGGGACATAGCAGCCCTCCGCCAGCCACAGCGCGTCGCCTGCGGAGGCGCGCGCCAGCCCCTCCTCGATGGTTGCCAGCGCCGTCACCCAGGACCGCCCGTCCGACAAATCATTCCCGTCTGGCGAGACAAACCACGTCGCCGCCCGCCCGCACCCGCCCCAGACGAGCGCCACCCAGAACAGCAGTTTCCAAAACTCAGAACACTTCCGCATGGCAAGACAATCCTCCCTTTTCACGGGGCCAATCCCCGTGCAACGCCTCCCAAAATAACCCCGCCCTCACGCACGACACTCTGCCTAAAATAGAATTGCAAGGAATCTAAAACTTCCTGGTTTGCATCGGGAATCCCACGACTTTCCGCCCCTTCCGCCGAGGATGCCACGCCCCGCCCTGCCTCGCCCGCACACGCTCAACCCCGCAAAAAGACTTTATATTACGCGTATCGCCCCTCCGTCCCAGCCGTCCCAGTTGTCCCAGCCGTCCCAGTTGTCCCAGCCGTCCCAGTCGTCCCAGCCGCTCAATTCCGTATGATTCTCGACATCCACACCCACTCCTTCCAGGGTTACGAGGAAGACCTGATTGCCTCCGCCGCCAAGTTCGGCGTCGAGCGCTATGTCAACCTAGGCGACGTCCTGCGCCATGGCGACCAGCCGAACGAGGAGCAGATTCGGAGCATCAACGACGACACGCTCGCCTTTGTGCGGCGCACCGCGCCGCATTCCTGCGGCTTCTGCTTTCTGAACCCGAACCTGCCCGTCGACTTCACCCTCGCGGAAATCGACCGCTGCCTCACCCTGCCAGAATTCCGCGGCATCAAGCTCGAGGTCTCCACCCCCTGCAGCGACAATGCGCGCATGGCGCCGCTGATGGACGCCCTGCTGAAATACGACATGCCGCTCATGCAGCACACCTGGTACAAGACCACGAGCAAGCACGCGCAGGAATCCGACCCGATGGACGTCGCGCTCCTCGCGCGCCGGTGGCCGAAGAACACCATCATCATGGCGCACCTCTGCGGCTGCGGGCACCGCGGCGTCGAGGACATCGCCGACTGCCCCAATGTCATCGTCGACACCTCAGGCGCGCAGCCCGAGGCTGGACTCGTCGAATACGCAGTGCGCCGCATCGGCGCGCACCGCCTGGTCTACGGCTCCGACGCCCCGGGGCGCAGCTTCGCCCCCCAGATCGCCAAAGTCCAGGAGGCCGCCATCTCCGACGCCGACCGCGAACGTATCTTCTACAAAAACGCCCAGGAACTGCTCAAATGGTAATCTTCGACGTCAATCTCTCCCTGGGCCGCTGGCCCTTCCGCCCCTCCGACAAGGAAACCCGCGAGCCCCTCGCCGCCTATCTCGCGCGGCAGGGAATCTCTGGCGGGCTCGTGCGCTCCGCCGAGGCCGCCTTCTCCCGCGTGCCCGACCTCGAAAACGAACGCCTCCTCCAGCGCTGCCAGGGATGGGACGGCTTCCTCCCCCTCCCCGTCGTCAACCCCTCCTGGAGGTTCTGGCAGAACCTCGCCGGCCTTCCCGCCGCCGCCCTCTATCCAGGCTTCCAGCACTACAGCCTCGCCGACGAAGCATCCATCAAGATGGGGCGCGGCCTCGCCGAAAAGGGCATCGTCCCCGTCATCGTGATGCGCGAGGAGGACGAGCGCTCCCAGCACCCGCTCTGCAAGATCCCGCCCGTCCCCGTGGCGGAACTCGACGCCTTCGCGCAGGCACTCGGCGACGCCCCCGTGCTCGTCCTCAACGCCTACAACGCCGAAATCCAGCGCGCCACCGCACCCAACCTCTGCTTCGACTTCGCCTTCGCCGAATCCTGCTTCACGCTCGTGCCGCTGGCCAGGAAGCACGGCGCGGCGCGCCTTCTCTACGGATCCCACAGCCCGTTCCTCTGCGCCAGCTCCGCCACCAGCAAACTCGCCGACCTCGACGACGAGGCCAAGAGCGCCGTCTGCGCCCAGAACGCCACGCGCATCTTCAGGCTCTGAACCACGAGATGCCTCCATCCATCCCCCATCGGCCTCCTGCCCGCCGCTACGGGCAGACTCTCCGCGAGGCCTTCCTTGCCTCCCTCCCCGTGTTCATGGGCTATGAGGCGATGGGCATCGCCTTCGGCGTCCTCATTGCGACGCGCGTGCCAGGTTTCCACGCAGGCTGGACCGCCCTCATGAGCCTCTTCACGGTGTCGGGGAGCATGCAGTTCGCCGCCGTCGAAATGCTCCGCAATTCCGCGCAGTATTCCCTCCTGGCCACGGCGCTGCTGGCGGTGCTCATCAACATCCGCTATTGCGTGTACGGCCTCCCATTCCTCGGGACCTGGCGCAACTATCCATGGTGGCTGCGCGCTCCGCTCATCCTCGGCCTCACCGACGAATCCTACGCCATCATCAGCGCCAGCCGCCGCCACGGCAAACGACAACTGCTCTTCGTCTGCAGCGTCGTCTTTCTCGACATCGCCTACTGGGTGTCGGGCACCGTCATCGGCAATCTGCTCGGACGCCACCTGCCTTTTCCCACCGACGGCATCGAGTTCGCGATGCTGGCGCTTTTCGTGGTCATCCTCGTCGACCTCTGCCGCCAGCGCGCCAACTGGCAGCCCGCCCTCATCGGCGGGGCGGTCACCGCGCTCGTCCTCGCCGTCGCCATGCTCTGCTTCCCTGGCACCGCCAACAAGACGCTGCTCGTCGCCATGGCCGTCATCATCGCCATCCTCGGCCTCCGCGCCCCCCGACGCCATCTGGCATAACCTTCCGTGACTTCCCTCTCCCCCCATCAGATCGGCATGCTGGCGGTCATGTCCGCCGTCGTCATCCTCCTGCGCGCCCTGCCCTTCCTCGTCTTCCGCGGCGAGCGCCGACACCTCCCGCCGATGCTCGACTACCTCGGCAAGGTCCTCACCGCCGCCGCCATCGCCATGCTCTGCGTCTACAGTTATGCGGGGCTGGCCGACTTCAGCCATCCCGAATACCGTCGGCTGCTGCTGGCGCTGCCCGCCACCGCCGTCACCATCGCCCTCCACCTCCTCGCACGCAACCCCATGCTCTCCATCTGCGGAGGCACCGCCTGCTACATGCTCCTCCTGCACGCGGGGTGAGCCACCCGCCACGGCTTCGGCCTACCGCCCGCCGCGGTAGTCGCGGTACCACTCCGCAAAGCGGTGCAGCCCCTCGCGGATGCCGACGGACGGGCGGAAACCGTAGTCCCGCTCCAGCGCCGCGCTGTCGGCATAGGTGACGGGGACGTCCCCTGGCTGCATCGGCACCAGTTTCTGGTGCGCCGCGAAGTCATAGTCCGCTGGAAGGATTCCCGCGCCCACCAGTTCCACCTGCAGCGTCGTCACAAAGTCCAGCAGGTTCTCAGGATGCCCGCCGCCGATGTTATAGACCGCGTGCGGCGGCACTGGCAGCCCGTCCTCGCCTGTCGCGCGCGCGGGCGCGCCGCACATCACGCGGAGCACGCCCTCGACGATGTCGTCGACGTAGGTGAAGTCGCGTCGGCAGTTGCCGTAGTTGAAGATCTGGATGACGCCGCCCTTCACCAGTTTCTCCGTCGCCGAATAGTAGAACATGTCGGGACGTCCCGCAGGCCCGTACACCGTGAAGAAGCGCAGCCCCGTCGCAGGAATCGCGTAGAGCTTGCTGTAGGCGTGCGCCATGAGTTCGTTGCTCTTCTTGGTCGCCGCATACAGCGAGACGGGCGCGTCCGTCTTGTCCTCGGTGCTGAAGGGCACCTTGCGGCTCCCCCCGTACACCGAGGAACTGGAGGCATAGACCAGATGCTCCACTTCGTCGCCCGCATGGCGGCACGCCTCCAGGATGTTGTAGAAACCGATCAGGTTGGATGAAATGTACGCGTCTGGATGGTCGATCGAATAGCGCACGCCTGCCTGCGCCGCCAGATTCACCACCACGGACGGATGCCGCTCCGCGAACACCCGCGTCACCAGGTCCCGCTCCGCGATGTCCCCCCGCAGGAACATCCATTTCGCCGCGGACTTCCGCGCGCATTCCTCCAGACGCCGCAGGCGATACTCCTTGAGGGCGGGGTCATAGTAGTCGTTGAGGTTGTCCAGCCCCACGACCTCCAGCGCAATGCCGAGGGACAGCAGCCGCTCCACCAGCGCCGCCCCGATGAAGCCCGCCGCCCCCGTCACCAGAATCGTCTTGCCCGCCAGTTCAATCCGCTCTTTCATCGTCTTCTCCCGCACTTGCAAAATCCGCAAACCGCGACATAGTACGGCGGCTAACATGGCACGCCCGCGCGATTTTGCAAGCCGCGCCATGAAAAAAACGCACCGTCCAGTTCGCGTCCAAAACATCGCGCCACCCCATGCCCCGCGCCCCTGCCGACTCTGCCGACTCTGCCGACTGTGGCTCGCCGACCATGCCGACCATGCCGACACACTGACCATGCCGACTATGCCGACCATGCCGACCATGCCGACCATGCCGACCATGCCGACCATGCCGACACACTGACCATGCCGACCATGCCGACCATGCCGACTGCGGCTCAGCTCGCCGACCATGCCGACCATGCCGACACACTGA
>JAEEXV010000287.1 GCA_016287975.1 Lentisphaeria bacterium
CGACCCGCGACCCGCGACCCGCGACCCTCGACCCTCGACCCACGACCCGCAAAAAACCTTCGTGTCATACGGGCAGAGTTGCAATTCCATGCTACTTTTATCGCACCTCCCGTTTCCCCGTCCTCCCCACTCCTGCCGCAGAATATGCCCCCCGTCATCGACAACCTGCTCGCATTCCTGGACGCCACCCCGACCGCCTTCCATACTGTCGCGGCATCGGCCGACCTGCTGGAGCAGGCTGGCTTCACACGCCTCGCGGAATGCGACGCCTGGGACACGGCTCCAGGCGGGCGTTATTATCTCACCCGCAACGGCTCCGCCCTCATCGCCTTCCAGATGCCGCAGGAGGCGCCCCGCGCCGCGCGCATCGCCGTCGCCCACAGCGACAGCCCCGCGCTGAAATTGAAACTGGAAAGCGCCGAGACGGCGGGAGACTGCCTGCGCATTCCGATCGAGGTCTACGGCGGCCCCATCTACAGCACCTGGCTTGACAAGCCCCTCGGCGTCGCGGGGCGCTTTCACTGGCAGTCGGGCTCGCGCCATCTTGAGCAACTGGTCATAAGCGACCTGCCGCTGGCGGTCATCCCGAATCCCGCCATCCACCTCGCCGACCTCAACAACGGCTTCTCCTACAACCCCCAGGAGCACCTCGCCGCAATCTTCGGCTCAGGCGACGTCGGAACACTGGCACGGCGCCTCCTCGACTGCGATTCCACCCCGCCCCTCCAGCCCTTCGTCGCCGAACTCTTCCTCTACGACGCCACCCCCGCCTGCACCGTCGGCCTCGACCAAAAACTCCTCCAGGCCCCGCACCTCGACAACCGCTGCAGCTGCCACGCCGCCCTGACCGCCCTCATCAACGCCGCGGCGCAACCCGATCTGCTCCAGCTCGCCGCCTTCTTCGACAATGAGGAATGCGGCTCCGTCAGCTACGCGGGCGCGGGCGGAAACTTCCTCGAATGCACCCTCGCGCGCCTCGCAGGCCCCGCCCCCGACGCCCTCCCGCGCCTCTGCGCCGCCTCCATGGTCTCCTCCGTGGACGCCGCGCACGCCATCCACCCGAACTTCCCCCATCGCCACGACCCAGGATACGCCCCCATCCTCGGCAAGGGCATCGTCCTCAAGGAAAACGCCAACCAGCGCTACGCCACCGACGCCAGGACCGCGGCGTTCTTCCACGACTGCTGCAGCCGAGTCGGCATCCAGACCCAGCACTTCGCCGCCCGCAGCGACGCCCGCTGCGGCTCCACCGTCGGCCCCGGCTGCGCCGCCCGCCTCGGCATCCCCGCCGTAGACCTCGGAATCCCCATGCTCGCCATGCACTCCGCCCGCGAGACCGCCCACCTCGACGACCAGGAACGCCTCGTCCTATATCTCCAGGCCTTCTTCGCCTAACCACTTCGTGTCCGCCTATCTCCCATTGTTGCTTGGCATCGCGCTGCTCCTCGGACTCTCCTTCTTCTTCTCAGGCGCCGAGACCGCGCTGATGTCGCTCTCGCGCGCGCAACGCCGACGCCTGGAGCATGGACGCAGCCGCGAACGCGCCGTCTGGCGCCTCCTCCAAAACCCGCCGCGCGTGCTCGCCACCATCCTATTGGGCAACCTGTTCGTCAACACCCTCCTCACCGCCCTCACCGCCGCACTCCTCCACCGCCTCTTCTTCGGCTCCGCCGACTGGAACGGACGCCTCCTCCGCCCCGCCCTCGAAGCCTGCGGCCTCCGCCTCGGCGACACCGCGTGGCCCCGCCTCTACCACATCTTCGCAGTCCTCCTCAACATCGCCGTCGTCACCCCCGTGCTCATCCTGCTGGGCGAACTCACCCCGAAACTCACCGCCTACCGCAACAGCCTCTCCTTCGCCCGCAGCGCCGCACGCCCCCTCGCCGCCTTCGGGCACCTGGTCGCCCCCATCCTCTGGCTCCTCCAGCTCCTCGCCAACGCCGCCCGCAAACTCCTCCGCATCGCCCCCGACGCCCGAGGCTGGGACATGCTCACCGCCGCCGAGGTCGCCGCCGAACTCGACGCAGGCGCCGCGACGGGCGCCGCCTCCCCCGCCGAACACGAACTCCTCGAGCGCATCCTCCGCTTCGGCACCATCGAGGCCCGCGAGATCATGATCCCCCGCACCCAGATCATCGCCCTCGACGACCGACTCACCCTCCGCGAGGCCTTCGCCAGCGCACGCCAGGCCACCGTCAACCACATCCCCGTCTACCACGGCGACATCGACGAAATCTGGGGCGTCCTCCCCTTCCGAAAGGTCCTCGCCTGGCGCAACTCACCCGACCTCGACCGCCCCCTCTCCCAATACCGCAACGCACTCGAAAACGGCGTCAACCCCGACCACCTCCCCCTCGACCCCATCTTCTTCGTCCCCGCCACCGCCAAAATCGACCGCCTCCTTGCCGACATGAAGGCAAACTCCTCCCGCATGGACGTCGTCGTCTCCGAATACGGCGGCACCCTCGGACTCCTCACCCGAAGCATGATCCTCGAAGAAATCGTCGGTCGATACGCCTGCTCAGGCCGCGACTTCAACATCCTCCGAAAACTCCCTGGCGGCGGCTTCCTCGCCGACGGCCGCGCACGCCTGCGGGCCCTCGACGAACAACTCGACACCGAAATCGAATCCGACACCGAGACCCTCGCGGGATTCGTCATGGAGGCCCTCGGCCGCATCCCCGCCGCGGGCGACGCCTTCGACGCCCACGGCTTCCACTTCCGCGTGCTGCGCACCTCGGGACGCATCGCCTCCGCCGTCGCCATCACCCCCGCCTGATGCTCATCCTCTGCTACATCCTGATGTTCGCGCTCCTCGCGCTCTCCGCCTTCTACAACGGCGCTGAGACCGCCCTCACCAGCGCCAACCGCGTCTGGCTCAAGGAACGCGCCGCCTCAGGCGACGCGCGCGCCGCCATCGCCAGCCGCTTCCAGGAGAACAGCGAGCGCTTCCTGGGCACTGTCCTCATCGGCAACAACATCTGCGCCGTCAGCCTCGCCACCGTCGGGCGCATCTCCATCGGCATGGCGCTCGTGCAAAGCGCCGTCATTCAGCGCATCCTCCCCGGCCTCGCCGCCGACGGCTCCAGCTGGGCCGAATGGCTGACCTCCATCATCCTCACCCCCGTCGCCCTCATCTTCGCCGAAGTCCTCCCCAAGGCCGCGGGACGCGCACGCGCCAACCGCCTCGCCCTCGCCTGCGCCCGCCCCATGCGCCTCTCCGAGCGCCTCCTCGCCCCCCTCGTCTGGATGATGGCGGGACTCTCACGACTCCTCACCCCCGCCGCCCAGGACGACGCACGCGCACGCATCACCCGCGACGACCTCAAGTCCCTCGCCGAAATGGCCGCCGAGCAGGGCCTCGTCGGCGAGGACGCGGGCGAGATGCTCCAGACCGTCCTCGACCTCGACCAGCAGCCCGTCGAGACCGCGATGGTCCCCCTCATCGAGATCCAGTCCGTGCCCGACACCGCCACCGTGCGCGACGTCCTGGAACTCACCGCCCGCACTGGCTTCACCTACCTGCCCGTCTTCCACGAGCGCGTCGACCGCATCATCGGCGTCGTCTCCCTCAAGGACATCTCCGCACGCCACGCCCCCGCCGACGACGAGGAGGCCTTCCTCGCCGCACCCATCCGCCCGTATATCGCCCGCGACCTGCTCTACGTCCCCGAATCCCAGTCCGTCAACACCCTCCTCGGCGAACTGCGCCAGCGCCGCATCCCCATCGCCGCCGTCGTCGACGAATACGGCGGCATCATCGGCATGGTCGCCGTCGAGGATCTGGTCGAACTCATCACTGGCAGCCTCAACGACGAGCGCGACGAGGAGATCTCCTCCATCCGCCGCCTCTCCCCCGACGCCTTCCTCTGCAGCGGCCGCATGGAGATCCGCACCCTCGAAGAGCATCTCGGCATGGACATCCAGAACCAGGGCTTCGAGACCGCCGCGGGCCTCGTCCTGAAACTCGCGGGGCACATTCCCGCCGCGGGCGAGCATGTGCATTTCCGTCAAGTCACCATCACGGTGCTTGAAGTCGTCAACCACCGAATCACCCGCCTCAAGTTCCAGCGCAGCCAGACACCAGGCGAATGAACCGCCACCGCTGGCGAGCAAGCTCGCCAGCACACGCGCCACCGCCCATATCCAAGCCGCCCCCGCATTCACCCGCGTGTGCCTGCGGGCTTGCCCGCAGGTAAAGCCCCGCTTCCCCGCCACCGCTGGCGAGCAAGCTCGCCAGCACACGCGCCACCGCCCATATCTACGCCAGCCCCGCATTCACCCGGCGTGTGCCTGCGGGCTTGCCCGCAGGGAAAACCCCGCTCACCCGCCCATCCCCGAGCCGCCCCCTGTCATCCGCCTGGCATGTGCAGCCGCCTCGGCCAGTCCGTCGATGTCGGCAGGCTGCATTCCGCTGTAGTGGATATCAGCGGCGCCTTCTCCCGCCAGCCATTGGCACAGGCGGTTCATGGCAAGTGCGTCGGTTCGCGTCATTGGTTTTCTTCCAGGCTGAAAGGGCCATGCAATCGGCGCCAGCATCAACAGCCGTCCGTCGGCACAGGCATCAAAATAGCGGCCTGTGGGCTTCTGCAATCTTGAAAAGCCCTTGTTGTGCATCGTCACCAGCGGCATCCCTGCGTCCAGCGCCTCGCGGGCAATT
The DNA here is from genome assembly GCA_016287975.1 of Lentisphaeria bacterium. Next base: position 4,661 of record JAEEXV010000287.1, read on the forward strand.
TGCCGTTCGCCATCGCTGATGCACGGCGACAGCAGCACTGCGCCGCCATTTGCCGCCGTGAAATACGATGCCTTGCGCACCGCATATTCCGCCGTCTGGAACGCGATTCGAGGCACACCGTTTTGGTCGCAAACAATCTCTGGCGCGCTCCCGTCACGAGGCCGCATCCGCAGATATCCGAAATCCCGCCGCGAGATCTGCACCTGTGCCAGATACTTGGAAAGCAGGAAATGGTTCCCGATCGCGGAAAAATGCCCGATCCGTCCTGCGCCTAGATCTACAGCGATGTCCCGTGCCATTCGAAACAATTCGGGATGGGTGCGTTTGATGGCTAGCCGACGCGGATTGTCCAGCAAGTACGAGAGACCTTTGCGGAAGCGCTCGTCCGTCCACAGAATTGAATCCTGAAAACCTGCACACCACAGGCTGTCGCCTGCCGTCACCCCAGGTGGCACGCCATCCCCGCCCAATGCCCGCGCGGACGCCGTGCTTTTTGCCTTGAAACTGCCAATGATATGCCCAAGCGGATGACGCTGCCGCGTCAGCACCTGAAGAATTCCGTGCAAATGCTCAGGCATCAATTGCAAGGCTATCGGCACCACGCCGTCCCAGGTCATCCCGAGTTTCCGCCAGCACTCCACAACCGCCTCGCCCAACCTCGTAGGATGGATCTGCCATTCATCCCCTTCCTGCACAAGATTCCCCAGCCAATCCCGCGAACGATCCGCCATGGAAATCATCACCATATACGTGCCTGGCCGCCGATAGTCCCAATTGCGGCACCGCCTTGTCATCGAATGAATGACCTCCCGATGGGGCATAAGAAACTCCTATTGCAAAAGCACAAATTATGATGCAATAATGATAATATAATGATGTATCTGTGTTTTTTTCAACCGCCAGCAAACCCATTCATCCTGCCCGCCCCCAACTCTCCCCGCCACCGCATTTGCCCGGCGTGTGCCTGCGGGCTTGCCCGCAGGTAAAGCCCCGATTCCTCGCCACCGCTGGCGAGCAAGCTCGCCAGCACACGCCCCCCCCATATCTACGCAAGCCCCGCATTCACCCAGCGTGTGCCTGCGGGCTTGCCCGCAGGTAAAGCCCCGATTCCCCGCCCCCGCTGGCGAGCAAGCTCGCCAGCACACGCGCCACCCGCCCATATCCACGCCAGCCCCGCATTCACCCAGCGTGTGCCTGCGGGCTTGCCCGCAGGTAAAGCCCCGCTCCCCCGCCACCGCTGGCGAGCAAGCGCGCCAGCGCACGCACGCAAGCCCCGCATTCACCCGGCGTGTGCCTGCGGGCTTTAGCCCGCAGGCCAGTTCTGCCTATCGTGTGATCACATATCGGAAGGCCTTGCCGTCCACGGGCAGCGTGATGCGGCCGCCCGCGACGGTGCATTCGACTGGCGCGCCGATGGCCTTGCCCACCTGCGTCTCGGCCTGCACGCGCACCTTGGCGCACTTCTCCCAGCCAGCGCACTTGCCCAGCGCGAGCGTCACCGTCTCGGCTTCCTCGAAGGGGCACGGCGTCAGCGTCAGGCGCGACTCGCAGCGCTTCAGGAGATAGGCGTGTTTCGCCTGGACCGCGGCCTCGGGCACTTCGCCATCGCGATATTCGAGCGCGGGCGAATGCATGAAGTCGGCGCGCCTGCCGTTGCGCAGCACCGAGTAGACCTGGTGGCTGCCGTCGGGCATCGCGGCGGCGAAGCCGCTGGACGGCAGATCGAAGCGGCGTCCGCAGACCGCGACGGGAAACGCCTGCTGCTGTTCGTTGAGATTGACGGCGACCTCGAAGCCATTGGAGTAGGTGAGTTTCACCTGGTTCTGCTTCAGCGTCCCCGCCGCGATGGCGGCCTCGATCGGCGCGAGTTTCCCGTTCACCTGGTATTCGATGGCGCGGATCGGCACCAGTGCGAAACAGCGCTGCAGGGGCTGGATCATGAAGTAGCTCAGCAGCATGAATTTCGGCATCGTCTTGTCATAGGGTTCGCCATGATAGACGCCGAAGAGGTGCCCCGTCGAGCCATACGCGTATTCATAGACCAGCGCATTGTAGATGCCGACCTCGGGCTTGACGCCCGCGCCCTTCCAGTTGAGCGCGGTGAGTTCGTATCCGCAGTCCACGCTCATCGGGTGGATCTTGCGCAGATTGAAATCTGGGACCAGCGGCATCTTCATCCGCTGCGGCTGAGCGTAGCTGTCGCAGAGCCCCGCGAAGAACATCTGCGTCTTGCCCTCCGAGAGCACTGGCCCGAAGTCCTTCTCCTCCTGGCGCAGCGACTCGACGAAGACGCGGTAGGCCGCCGAGAACTTCGCCGCCTCGGGGGCGCGCGCGTCGTAGTCCGTGTAGCGCCACATCGGCGGGCAGGTGATCTGGTCGAGATACGCGCAGTTCGGCGCGAACTTCCGCCGCATGTCCGCATTGTAGCGCTTCTGCGCCGCGACCAGCCGCGAGATCTTGGTCTGCTTGGACATCCCCGAACTGTAGATCCAGTGGGAATCGGGATGCAGGTTCAGCATGTCCTCGTCCCACAGCGCGCGCGAGAACTGGCTCAGCAGCATGTGGTCGGTGTAGAGCCCCAGTCGGAAGCCCAGCGACTGCATCGCCTTGACGTAGATCGCCAGCGCGGCGTCCCCGCCGATGCCTGGCTCGCAGAAGTCCACGTCGGGATCGATGAACGTGGCGGGGTTGCCGCACCGATAGGGCGTGTACATTCGGTTGATGTCGCCGTGGTGGCGGACATTCAGGCGCTCCATGCCGTAGTCGCGGCAGAGTTTCCACATCGAGAACTCGCGCTGGAAGTACTCTGGGAAGGGCAGGCGCGGCACATACCACATGCGCGTCACCCACACGTCGTCGACAGTCTCGCGCACCGTCGGGCGCACGGGGTTCGGGATGTTCGGCAGCACCGTGTCCAGGCGCGGCCCCACCGTCACGAAGATCCGCTCGCGCACGGGGTTGCGCTTCCCCGCCGTCGTCGGCCAATAGTAGCTGCCGCCGTTGACGACCGAGAAGTCCCGCACGGCGTCGGTCTTCGCCGCCGCGCCCTTGTCCTCCACCCAGCGGTGGTCGGCGGTCGCCGCATTCAGCTCGTAGTGCCCGTTCTCCTGGGCGCTCGACTTGCCGAAGAGCCCCGACGCGTCGCTGTTGTACCAGTCGAGGAAGACGGAGGCATAGAGGCCGTCCGCGCAGAAGATGCCTGGCGGATAGGAGGCATGGAACCAGCGCCCCAGATTCAGATACGGCAGTTCGACGACCCGCCCCTTGATCCCCGTGATCGCGCCGACCTGCACTTCGCCGACCGCCCCCTCGCCGCCAGTGAGTTCCACCGACAGCGCCCCCTCCATCTGCTCCAGGCGCCACGCCGCCGCGACCGTGCGGCCGCCAGGCAGCGAATAGCGCCATTCCAGCACGAGCGCCTTGCCGTCGATGCGGCTGCCCGTGAGTTCCGCCTTGACCTCTGGCGAGCCTGGCGCGACGAGATCACCCGCCTTCGCGGGGAATTCGGCGTTGCGCGCCCAGTGGAAGCCGCCGCCCTGCATCGGGCGGAAGGTGCGGCCGCCGAAGGTCGCGGCGATGTCCCCCAGCGTTCCCGTCTTCGCCTCGACCGTGAACTCCGTCGCCGTGCCCTTGGCGTCCACGCTGCGGAAGCGCCACTTGCGCGCGCCCTCCGCCGTCAGCGTCTTCGCCTTCGCGGGGGCCGCGGGCGTCGGCAGGATGGTCTCGGGGCGGGTCGGCACGCCGAGTTCCTTCCACGAGGGCACGCGCGCGTCCGCAGGCAGCGGTTTCTTGCTGCGCAGGTAGAAACGAAGATTGTCGAAATAGTAGATGCGCGTCGTGTCCTCGAAGCCCGTGAAGCGGATCGCGACGAACTCCGCGCCCGCCTTCACCGTCTCCTTCAGCGGAATGTGGTGGATGCCCCAGCCGAATTCCAGAAAGCCTCCCATGTCCCCCGTCGTGTGCACCTTCCCGTCAGGGGTGCGATAGTCCACGAAATAGCGGAGCTTCGGGCGCTTCGCCGAACTGTAGTCCGTCGCGAAGCGCCAGATGTCGATGCTGTCGAAGTCGTGGTCGATGCGGATGGGCTTCGGCGGCGCCAGCACCGCCTCCGCGCCCGCCAGCGGCTTCGGCCCTTGCACGAACTCCGTGCGTAGCACATAGTCGCCCCACAGCGGCACCTCGCCGCTGCGCGTAATGCGCGCCTTCACCGCCCCCGCTGGCACGGTCACCGTCCAGCCCGCGATATCCTCGAAGTCCACCAGCGGCGTCCCCGTGTCCGTCTTGCCGACGAGATGGCGGCTGCGCGGATAGCGCACGCGGTCGAGCGACTTGTTGTCGAGCGTCACCGTCACGGGCTTGCCCGCATTCTCGATGGGCAGGTCGCGGCGCTCCTCGTCGAAGATCATCCCGTCGCGCGCGGGCAGCGGCTTCGTCGCGCGCAGCAGGGACAGGTTCTCGTTCACCTCGGCCGCCGCGAGGGGGCGTTTGTAGAGGCGGATCATGCCGATCTCGCCCTCGAAGTTCTTCTGCCAGCCCAGCGAGTTGCCGACCATCAGCCGATGCGTCTTGTCGTATTTCGGGATGACGTCGCCCTTGATCGTGCGCATGGCCTTGCCGTCCCGATAGAAGACCGCCTTCTCCTTGTCGCAGGAGAGCACATAGTGGTGCCATTCCCCAGGCGCCAGCGGCGTGTAGATTCGCGCGCCCACGTTCTTGTTCTGGGCGTTGAAGAGATAGAGGTCGAAGTCCTTGTCGAGATTCAGGCACGGGAAGCCGAAGCCGTGGCGCACCAGAATCGCATAGCCGCACTTGGTCGTCGCGGGCTTGCACCAGACCTCCGCCGCGAAGCCCTCGCGCCCCCAGTCGGGAAGCGGCGAGAAGGCCACGCCGCGTTCACCCTTCTTCAGCGGAAACCGCCACGGGGCCCCAAAGACCGACGCCGCCAGCAGCGCAATCGCCAGAACTGCCCTCTTCATCGTCGCACCTCCCTGCTACCGCTGATTCCACGCGGCCAACGCATTGGCCGACCACGAATACGACAACTTCCCCGCCGCGCGGAACTGCGCGGGCGTGCGCGTCTCCACATGCCCGTCCAGGCACAGCACATTGGAGCGCTCGACGTGGTTGTCGAACTTGTAGGTGTCAGGAAGCTCCGCCTTGAACGGATACATGTCGAACAGGTACACCACCCACGGATTGTCGCGCCCCATGCGCGAGCAGTTGTACTTCTCGCGCGCCGCGTCGCCATAGCCGATGCGGTCATAGTGCACCCAGTAGCTGATGTCTCGGCGGTTCTTGGTGAAGCCCCAGCTGCGCGTGTCCAGCGGGCAACGGAAGAACGGCGCCATCTTCTGCCCGTACACCACACGATCTGGATCCACGTTGTCCTGGTGCGGATTGTCCGTCGCCCCAAAGTAGCCATGGCGGCGCAGCACATACGGGTAGCTCTCGATCGCCGCGCCATTGCCGTTCGTCGAAGTGCTGATGGTCTTGGACGACGAGATATACCAGAACGGCAGCCAGTCCACGCTGTCGTTCGCATAGAGCGTCGTCGCCAGCCCGATCTGCTTCATCTTCGAAGCGCACGAAATCATCTTCGCCTTCGCACGCGCCTTCGACAGCGCGGGCAGCAGCATGCTCGCCAGGATCGCGATGATCGCAATCACCACCAGCAGTTCAATCAGGGTGAAAAACACTTCTTTCCGCTTCATCGTTGTCTTCCTTCTTGGTTGGTTTGGTTGCTCCTGTGTCTCAAAAAACGTCGCCCGCCCCCGCCCATTTCGGCCATCCCTTGAAAATTGCTCACGTCCCCCTCACGACCAGTTCAGGTTCCAGTCGGCAGTCCGCCACTGGCTTCCCGTAGAGGCGCCGAATCAGCATCTGCACCGCCTGCGCGCCCGCGGCGCTGAAGGGCTGCCGCACGGTCGTCAGCGCGGGCACGACCGCCGCGGAACCGCAGAGGTCGTCGTAGCCGACCAGCCGAATGCGCCCGCCAGGCGCCTCCCCCGCCTGCAGCAGCAGCGAATGCACGCGCATCGCAAGCAGGTCCGTGCCACAGCAAAGCCCGACCTTCCCTGGCAGCGCGAGACTGGCCGCGACCGCCTCCTGAGGCGCGTCATGGCGGAAGGTCCGCGCCTCCCTCCCCTGGGCCGACAACTCCGCCAGAAAGCCAGTCCGCCGCGCGCGCTCGCTGCCCAGATACAGGAAATGCTCCACGCCGCACGACACCAGATGCCGCGCCACGAGACGCCCGCCGAGGTCGTCGTCGATCGCCACCGTCGGAAGCCCCCAGTCTGGATGGACTTCGTTCCCCACATCCAGCACCACCACTTCGCCGCCGCCCGACAGGTATTCCCGCAGTAGCGACTGCTCCTCCTCCCGCAGCAGGTAGTCGGGGTAGATGATGATCCCGCACAAATGGCGGCGCGACGCCTCCCGCAGGAACTCCGCGCCGCCGACCGTCATCAGCGAATAACGGAACGACACATAGAACCCCTCCCGCTCCGCCTCCGCGCTCGCCCCCTTCACCAGATCCAGCACCAGGTTGTTCTCCGCATCCGTCGTGCACAACCCGATCTCAGGCAGCACCCCGCGCTTCAGAAACTCCGCGCTCCGATTCGGATGGTAGCGCAAACGCGACGCCGCCGACAGCACACGCTCCCGCGTCGCCTCCGCAATCCGATGGCGAACCGCACCACCAGGATGAAGCACCCGCGACACCACCGTCACCGAGCACCCCGCCTCCAACGCTATGTCCGACAACTTCACCATGCGCCCATTTGCCCCGTTCGCCCCACTCCTTGCGCAACCGATTGCGCATACTGCTTATTATACTCCCACATTCCCGCTTTTTCAACCCTCCGCGGGAAAAAACCACGCGGATGAAAAATGGAACGCTTGGGGGACAGAATGTTACACGAACGGATGGAGGAGTCGTCCGCAATCAACGGGATAGGCGGCGCCAGTGCAGGCGGCGCCATGCTGGTCGTCGCAGAGATAGAGGATGAAGTCGACGAGTTCCCAAGGTTCGGCGGCCCGCCCAAGGGCGGTCTTCATGTTGGCCATGGCGGGGCGGGTCAGCACGGGGCCAGGGATGATGCAGCAGGCGCGCACGCCATGGCGCGCGCCGTAGTTGGCCAGCGCCTTGGTCAGGCCGTGCATGGCGGACTTCGCGGCGGCGTAATCGGGGCACGAGGGCGAAGCCTCCTCGCCTGAAACGGAACCGAAGTTGATGATGACGCCGTGCTTTTGCTCCATCATGGTGCCGATGACGGCACGCGCAAAGAGCAGCGCCCCCTTGAGATTGACGTCAAGCCCCCAGCAGAGGATGTCGGGATCCCGGTCCTTGAACTCGTCGGTGCATCCGAAGACGCGCGAAGAGGCACCGCCCGCCGCATTGACGAGGTAGTCGATTCGACCGTATTTTTCCTTGGTGAGCGCGACCGCCCGCGCAATCTCTTTCCATTCGCGGATGTCGGCCCGGATGCCGATGGCGTCCCCGCCCTGCGCGCGGATGCCGGCGGCGGCCGCCTCGACTGCCTCCCCGTTGACATCGCAAAGCACGACGCGGGCGCCGGACGAGGCGAATTTCTGCCCGCACAGCAGCCCCATGCCGCTGGCGCCGCCAGTGCAGACGGCGACATATCCCGTAAAATCCAAGGTGATGTTCATTTTGCCTCTTCTTCCGTGGTTGAATGCTTCTTCCTAGGCGACTTCGGATACGCGCGGTGCCCCGTGAAGCACGGTGTCCCGCCGCGGCTACGTCAGTTTCGTCAAACGCGCTTTTTCCTGATGGCTTGGCAGAATGACGATGGAAACGCCCCCATGTGGAACAGTGAGTTCGGATAATATAGCCACGATATGTCCGACCATGCCACGCCAGGCGGCCGCGCAGGAGCGCGGCCCTCCCATGGCCTCACAAAACAAAACTGGCTCCATGCCGACTATGCCGCGCCAGGCGGCCGCGCAGGAACGCGGCTCTCCCATGGCCTCACAAGACAAAACTGGCTCCATGCCGACCATGCCGCGCCAGGCGGCCGCGCAGAGCGCGGCCCTCCCATGGCCTCACAAAACAAAACTGGCTCCATGCCGACCATGCCGCGCCAGGCGGCCGCGCAGAGCGCGGCCCTCCCATGGCCTCACAAGACAAAACTGGCTCCATGCCGACCAGGCCGACAGAGAAATCGGCCCATTCCGCCAACTTCCGCAAAGTCATTATATTACGCCTGGTTGTCATCTCCCATTCAACAGAGGAATCCCGTCCATGAACCGTCGCTTCACCCTCATTGAACTCCTTGTGGTCATCGCGATCATCGCGATTCTGGCGAGCATGCTGCTGCCCGCGCTGGGGCAGGCGCGCGAGAAGGCGCGCGAGGCCGCGTGCGCCTCGAACCTGCGCCAGATGGGAACCGCGCTTGTCATGTACAACCATGAATACCGCGACTTCTACCCGACCTCGCCAGGCGGCACCAACCTCTCCGCCGAAAACGACACCACAGGCAAGGCCTGCTACTACGTCAAGGGCTTCCAGAATGTCAAGGGCGCCTACGCCAACCGCTACTGGCACTGCCAGATCTACGCCTATCTCGAAAACGAGAAACTCTACCGCTGCCCCTCCGCCAGACTCGACCCGTCCCTCGCCAACGAAGGCTCCTACGGACGCTGCAACTACACCTACAACGGCCAGCTCTGCTCGCCCGACGGCAACGCGGGCGAGGTCAAGGCCCGCAAGGTCGTCGAGATGCGCGAGCCCAGCCGCACTGGCGTCTTCTCCGAGCGCAAGGACTACTACGGATCCCGCATCTGGCTCGGCCCCTACCGCGACCGCTCCTACTCCAGCGCCTACATCCTGATCAACCTGTCGCACAAGGCCCATCAATACGGCAACGTCAGCATGGGCGACGGCCACGTCGAAGCCGTCCGCAACGCCCCCAAGAAGACCTCCGGCAACTATGCGGAGACCAGGAAACTCTACGACCTGAACAAGGACCTCTAACCCAGAAAGCCCACGATGCGCCGTCCATTCGCCTGCCTCCTCGCCGCCTGCGCCCTCCCCCTCTTCGCCGCCTTCGAACTCTTCGACAAGCCGCCCGTCCAGGGAATCCTGCGCGACGGCGCCGCCCTCGCCGCAGGATGCGGACAGGACGGCAGCGGCGCCCTCAGGATCACTGGCAACGGCAAGACCGCGCAGTACGCCTATTCGTACCGCTGGAACCAGGTGGAGCCAGGCAAGCAATACGGCATCAGTTTCGCGTGCCGCCCCTCGCCAGGCTTCAAGGGCGCCGTCCTGGTCGCCGTCAACTTCGCCAGGGGCGGCTGGAAGTTCGAGCCGAAGGCCTCCCTCTCCCGCACCGTCCCGCTGCCCCAGGACCGCTGGGGGCATCAGCAGGTCGTATTCACCGTCCCCGAGGGCTTCAACCAGTGCGAGGCCACCATCCGCCTGGTCAAGGTCCCCGCCGACTGCCACCTCCTCGTGGACAACCTCCGCGTCGCCAACGTCACCAGCGACAAGAACTTCTTCCGCGCCCGACACCTCGACACCATCTTCGACAACTGGACCTTCCTCGGACAGCAGCACTTCGAGCACTATTGCCTCGGCCCAGGCGCCAAGGTCGTCATGGACTGGAAGCAGGCCAAGGCGGGGGAGTCCTTCCTCGAAATCCGCGGCGACGGAACCAGGATGCAGTATCCCCTCGTCATCCAGAACCTCGCCGTCGAACCCGACCGAAACTACCGCTTCTCCGTCTGGTACAACGCCTCCCGACACTTCGACGCAGGCATCCGACTCTTCATGTTCGAGTGCATGGACGAAAACCGCAGGCACCTCGCACAGCCCCGCGTCGGCGTCCGCGCCACCAAAGGCGAATGGCGTGAACTCGTCTTCGACTTCAAGACCCCCGCCAACGCCCGCCTCCTCGACATCATGTTCAACCTGCGCCACTTCCCCCAGGACGCCGTCATCCGCTTCGACCAGCTGAAGTTCGAGGAGGGCGCCGTCGGCCCCGACCTGCGCCAGTCCTTCCAGCCCGAGAAGCAGACGATGACCGTCGCCTGCCCCGTCCTCGGCGACCTGGGCGCGGTCAAACCCGTCGAGAACAGCTATGAGGTCCGCACGATGGACGGCAGGCCCTTCCGCGCGCTGAAGTCCCCCGCCAACGAGCCCCTGACCGTCTCCGTCGCCGACTTCCCCGACGGCGAATACATGCTCCATGCCTCCGTCCGCCTCTCCGACGGCAGCACCATGGCCTGCGAGCCGCGCCACTTCGGCATCTACAAGCAGCCCTACTGGAAGAACGACCTCGGCATCCTCAAGGACGCGGATCCCGCGCCCGCGCCGTGGCGCGGCCTCACACGCGACGGAGCCGCCGTCACCGCCTGGAACGGCGTCTTCCGCTTCGGCCCCGCCCTCGAACTGGAGCAGTTCACCGAGAACGGCGGCACGCCCCTCCTGAAGCAGCCGCTCGCCGTCGCCTGCGACGGGAAGCCCCTCGCCGCCACTGGCCCCGTCGCCTGGCAGCCTGGCCGCGCCCGCCTCGCCGCAAGCGTCCCCGTCACCGCCTCTGGCTGGACTGGCACCCTCCGCATGGTCATCGACTACATGGGCTTCGTGCGCTATGCCCTCGACCTCGACTCCACCCCGAAGGCGACCGACCTCTCCGACGTGCGCGTCTCCTTCGCCGTCCACGGCGCCGAATTCGTCCACCGCTCCGACGCCAGCTGGAGCGACATCGGCGCCATCGACCTCAAGGCGCAGCCGCGCTGGGAGACCAGGCACCGCTACCACGAGATCATGGTCGGCAATGTCGACCGCGGCCTCGCGTGGTATGCCCCGCGCTGCTTCCCCTGCGCCAACGACTTCAACACCGCCGCCGCGGCCGCCGACGCCTCAGGCGCCTTCACCGCCCGCCTCGTCCACGCCGCGCTGGCAATGACCTCCAACCGCCCCTGCCGCATCGAGTTCGCCGTGATGCCCTGGCCCTTCCGCCCCGCCGCCGACCACTGGAAGCGCCTGCGCTTCCGCGCGTACCAGTATTCCAACTTCAACATGATGAGCAGCATGAAGCCGATGAAATACTGCGGACTGCCCGCCAGCCGCGACGACGCGCTCACCATGACCCACGCCCAGAAGCTCCAGGGGCCAGGCGAAGTCGGAACCCTCTACCAGATCCCCTTCTACATCACCGACACCATGCCCGAGTTCCGCTACTTCGAGGAGCAGTGGCAGGGCTACCCGTCCCGCTACTACGTCCTCAAGGCCTTCGGCAAGAACGCCAAGATGCGCAAGTGCGACACCCGCGCCCGCCTCTGGCAGGACCTCTACTGCTTCATGGCCGACAAGTACCTCAGGCAGTTCCCCTGGCGCGGCTTCTATTACGACTGCTACGGCTCCGACCTCTACTCCGCCCACGGCATCAGTTTCCACCCGACCTTCGAAACCCGCCAGTTCCATGAGCGCGTCTATCTCACCACCAACGCCGTCCACCCAGGCTTCCTGACCTTCACCCACCAGGGCGGACAGCAGGCCTGCACCTCCGCGGGATTCACCGACGTCACCCTCATGGGCGAGCAGTACCGCGCCCCGTGCATGACCCACGACTACTACCTGCAGTTCCTCACCCTTGACCAGTTCCGCTACGAAAACGCCGTCCGCATCGGGCCCGACCGCATGTTCCTCCCGCAGTACCGCCAGCCCGACAAGATCGCCTCCCCCGAAATCGCCGCTCACGCCGCAGGCCTCGCCTTCCTCCACAACTGCATGCTCTACCCCTCCTTCATCCAGGCCGACGTCTGCAAGCGCATGATCTGCTGGCTCTACGGCTTCGGCGTCAAGGACGCCGCCTTCTTCCCCTACTGGAAGCCCAGTCCCGACGGCGTCTCCACCAGCGATCCCGCCGTCCCCGTCAGCTACTGGAAGTCCCCGAAGGGCATCCTGGCGACCGTCCTCAACTCCACCAGCCAGGCCAAAACCGTCCGCGTCACCCTCCCAGGCAACGCCGCCGCCACCCTCCTCGCCCCCGTCACTGGCGCCGAGACCCCGTTCGCCTCGGGCCAGGACCTGACCCTCCCGCCCTACCAGGCCGTCCTCATCCGCGCCACCGCCGACTGACCATCGCCGTCGGACAGACCATGCGCACACTCCATTTCGACAACGCCACCTGGCACGCCGTCCTCGCCGAGACAGGCGGCAACCTCATCCGCCTGCGGCATGGCCCGACCGCCCTCGACATCCTGCGCACGCCGCGCACCCACCGCGACTTCGAGGCGGCCCCCGCCGTCCACGGCATCCCGCTGCTCTTCCTCCCCAACCGCATCGCGGACGGACGCTTCCGCTGGAACGGCCGCAACTACCGCCTCCCCGTCAACGAACCCGCCCGCCGCAACCACCTCCACGGCTTCCTGCACACGCTCCCGTGGGAACTGCGGCGCCTCCCCGACGGCCTCGCCGCCATCCGCCGCTTCGCCGCCGACGCCGTCTGGCCGCACTCCTTCGAGGCGCAGGTCGAATACGTCTTCCACGGCGACGAAATGCGCCAGCGGGTGACCTTCACCAACACGGGGGACACGCCGATGCCATTCCTCTTCGGGCAGCACACCGTATTCCGCCTGCCCGAACCCGATTCCCGCATCACCGTCACCCTCGCCGACCGCGCCTTCGCCATGGACGAACGATGGCTCCCCACGGGCGGGACACGGCCGCTGCCCACGCACTCCTTCGACAACCGCTCGGGCATCGTCTCCCTGCACGCACCCCTCCGCCCCGACGACTCGGGCTTCCGAGGCGCCGTCATCGAGCATCCCCTCCACGGCGCCGCCGTCGTCTACGAAGTCGATCCCAACTACCGCTTCTGGGTTCTCTGGAACTGGCAGGGCCGCCACCGCATCTTCTGCGCGGAACCCCACACCTGCGCCGTCAACGCCCCCAACGCCAAGGCCCTCCTTGGCGACACAGGCCTCCAGGCCCTCGCCCCAGGCAAGTCCATCGCCCTGGCCACCTCCTTCCGCGTCCAGCCCCTCATCCCATGAAACCGCCCGCCTTCCCCGCCCCCCTCGTCGGGGCATCCATCGGCCCTGGCGTCCAGCCCCTCCAGGACTTCCTGCGCCTGAAACTCGGCGGCATCGTGCTCACCACGCTGCCAGATTCCCTGCCCGAGGCGGTCGCCGCGATGCGCTTCTGCCGCGAGCACAAGATCCGCGTGATGCTCGCCGAAATCGTCCACCGCCACAACCACGAGCGCTGGCATACGCCGTCGCTCGGCAAGGCGGAAATCGAGGCCGCCCTCGCCGAGGCGGGCGAGTTCTTCATCGGGCGCTACGTCATCGGCGAGGCAGGCGGCATGCTCTACTGGCCCAAGTTCTACACCATCAACGAAGCCGTCCACAACTACCCCAACCTCCCGCCCTGCGACAACGAGCAGCAGGCCCACGACGCCTACGTCCGTTATCTCAAACGCGAACTCGACTACGAGCGCCGCGAAGTCTGCGACGCGCCGCTCTTCGACGCCGAATCCAGCATCGTCTTCTCCGCGCATGTCGAGGCGGGCGTCGACGGCCTCTGCCTCGAAATGTGCCCTGGCGACCCGCTCCTCGCCCTCGCCGCCATCCGCGGCGCCGCCCGCGCCTCCCGCCTCCCCTGGGGCGTCCACATCGCCCAGATGTGGTACGGCGGCACCCGCGTCGACGAACTCTGGCAGAAGCGCTGGCGCACCCACCTCTGGCTCTCCTATCTCGCTGGAGCCGAGTTCATCTACCCCGAATCAGGACACCTCGTCTACACCATCAAGGGCGAAACCAACTACCCATTCAACGCCCCCGAAATGCGCCGCGTCCGCCGCGAACTGCGGCGCCTCCACCAGTTCACCCGCGTCCACCGACGACCCGACGGCGGCCCCGACGCACCCTTCGCCGTCGTGCGCGCCGACACCGACGGCCATCCTGGCCTCTGGAACCCATACGCCTGGGGCCAGTATGAACGCGGCCGCGCCTGGGAGAGCTCCGACGACGAACGCGGCTGGGAACTCTTCCCCGCCCTCTTCACCCGCGAATCCGCCTTCCACGAATACAACCAGGGCGACGCCGATTTCAGCGGCAATCCCCCCGCGGGCCAAATCGACGTCATCCCCCCGAACGCCGACTTCTCCCGCCACCAGATGCTCTTCTTCCTCGGCTACAACGCCATGGACGAACGGCTCTACGACAAGCTCTGCCGCTATGTCGAGGCTGGCGGGCATCTCTTCATCGCCCTCTCGCATCTCTGCACGCAGTCCCCGCGACGACAGGGCCCGAAGGCCCTCTTCAACGACGGCGACCTCACGCGCCTCTGCGGCTTCCGCGTCACCGACTCAGGCCCCGCCGACGTCCACGGCATCCTCTATGTCCGCCAGTGCTCCGATCCCGCATATGACTTCCCCGCCAAGAACCCCACCCGCGATCCAGAATTCAACGCCCGCTTCACGCCCCTGGAAATCCAGGCGGGCACGCCGCAGTGCCGCGTGCTTGCGGGATGCACCGCGCGCCTCAAGGACACCGTCGAGGCCATCACCAGACTCCCCGTGCTGGTCGAGCACCGCCTCGGCAAGGGCCTCGTCCTCACCCTGACCACGCAGGAAGCACCTGGCGCCCCCGCCCTTCGCGACTTCGTCCAGGGAATCCTCCGCGCCGCCGTCCGCGCCCACCGCCCGCCGCTCGACTTCCTCGCGGGCGACCGCGTCCGCCACGCCCTCTACCGCCGCGACGACGGCGGACTCAATTGCTATCTCTACAACACAGACTCCGACCTCACCCAGGGCGTCGTCCCCGTCGTCCACGGCCGGCGCCTCCCCGAGCTCCTCCTCCCCCCTGGCGCCCTCCGCGTCGGCTTCTTCCTCGACGACCTGCTCTTCCTCCCCGACGACCCGCTCTGCGACCTTGAACGCACCGCCCCTGGAGAATACACCCTCCACACCAAGGCGCAGCCCATCGTCCTCCACAATCTCGGCGAACCGCGCGACGTCGTCGTCAACGGCACCCGCCTCTCCCTCGACGGGACCGTGTCATTCCAGTGCCCCGCCTCCATCCCCACCGACCAGGCCCCCTTCTTCGACCCCGCGTTCCTCGACGAACCCGAATTCGACATGCGCGACACCACGACGCCATACTGACCCCGCCCCGCATTCACCCAGCGTGTGCCAAATTCCGCCGCAAGAATGCGGCGGCACAGCACTGCGGGGAATGGTGTGCAGCGCAGGCGCCGCACAGGCAGGAAAAATGGGGCTTGGCGGCGTGTGCCTGCGGGCTTGCCCGCAGGTCGGCCCCGATTCCCCCGCTGGCGAGCAAGCTCGCCAGTACACGCGCCACCGCCCATCCCCAAGCCGCCCCCGCATTCACCCAGCGTGTGCCTGCGGGCTTGCCCGCAGGTAGGCCCCCATTTCCCCGCTGGCGAGCAAGCTCGCTAGCACACGCGCCGCCGCCCATCCCCAAGCCGCCCCCGCATTCACCCAGCGTGTGCCGAATTCCGCCGCAAGAATGCGGCGGCACAGCACCGCGGGGAATGGTGTGCAGCGCAGGCGGCGCGAAAACAGCGGAGGCGCCGCACAGGCGGGAAAGATGGGGCCTGGCGGCGTGTGCCTGCGGGCTTGCCCGCAGGGAAAGCCCCGATTCCCCCGCTGGCGAGCAAGCTCGCCAGCACACGCGCCACCGCCCACCCCCCAGCCCCCCACCCCCTCGCCCCCCGCGCGCCGCCGCGACCCACCGTCCCCCCCCGCC
>JAEEXV010000288.1 GCA_016287975.1 Lentisphaeria bacterium
AAAGTTGGGTCTGGGGTCTCGGGTCGGGGGTCTCCGATGGGTCTGAAGTCTGGGGTCTGGGGTCCTGGAAGATGGGTCTGGGGTCCGGGGTCCGGGGTCCTGGAAGATGGGTCTGGGGTCTGGGGTCTGGGGTCCGGGAAGATGGGTCTGGGGTCTGGGGTCTGGGGTCCTGAAAGATGGGTCTGGGGTCTGGTTCAATCTCGCACTTCGAGGATGGTCACCTCGTTCCAGTCGTCGAGTTGCACCTTCGCCCGCCACTTGCCAGGTCCCCCAGTGATGGCGACGCCTGTCGCCTCCTTGGGATAGCCGTTGCGGTCGAAACTGAAGACCGCGGGACGTCGCGTGCCCGCGACGGCATACTCCCCCGAGACGGCGGTGATCGTGCGCTCCTTGCCGACCAGCCAGCCTTCGTGCAGTTCGACCGTCGTGAACGGGAAGCAATGGTTGCCCAGGGTGCAGTCCACCTTCGCGCTCTCTGGCCCGACATTGTAGTAGTATGGCAGCACGCCGTTGCGCAGCGCCAGGATGATGCCCTTGGTCACCAGGCGCGGGAAGAGCGCAAAGTCGCGGGTGTAGCGGCCTGGACGCAGAATCACCACCGCGGGCGACGGCGCCAGGTGCGCGGAGACCTGCGAGATGGTCTCTGGCGGCTTCTCGTCCAGGAAAAGCATCGGATCGAAGCGGGTGTTCTCCTGCTCATGGAAGCTGACGATGCCCAACCCCTGTTCCTCGCGGCTCACGGGGCTCCCGTTGCAACGGAACATCACCCCTTTCGAGCGCACCTTTTCGATGATCCGCACACGCGCGCCGACGCCCTTGTAGGCGTAGCTGTAGAACTTCGTCGCGATGGTGCCGTCGGGGTTCAGCGTGACCGAGCGTCCGTCCCATCGGTCGAGGCTGTAGCCCTCGCGCGGCTTGGGCGGGAACTGGTCCAGGTAGATGCCGTCGAAGCCCGCCACGTCCACGCAGAAGTCGATCTGTTCGTGGATCTGCCGTTCCCGCGCATTGCCGCCGTCTGGCTGCACCATCAGATTGACCAGCGCCTGCTTCTTGTAGATGAAGTAGGTGTCCAGGAGCGCGCGGCCGTCCGCGGAGCGCAGGATGGAATCCCTGAGCGGGGTCAGCGCGTCGAGCTTGCGGGTGGCCTCGGCGCTGGCGTAGATGCCGTACTGGCTGTTTTCGTTGGTGCGGTCGCCGTAGGTCAGCGGCAGTTCGTCCTTCCACGGCAGATTCGTGCAGTCCAGCGGCACCAGGTTGGTCTCCAGGGAAGCCAGGATGACCACGCCAGGATAGGCCTTGCGGAGCGCCGCCATCCGCGGCTTCACCTCCGCCAGGAACTCATCCCGCGAAAGCCCCGCGCCAGTCGCGTATTCGAACCACGGGCGGACTTGCAGGAAGGCGGGCTTCAGCGTGGCGGGCGGGATCGCGTGTTCGGCGGAGACCGACGGCCCTGGCACCGTGATGTTGACCTTCCAGTCGCGCCGCACCTGGTTGATGAAGTCATAGTAGCCGCGGTTTTCAGGGCGCGGGTAGATCGCCCATTCGCGCACCAGCGTCTCGCCTGGCGGCAGCCCGACCGCGGGGATTCCGACGGAGAGCAGATTGGCGCGCGCCCCCATCTCCAGTTTGCAGCGCGACAGCGTGTCCTCCACCAGCAGCCCGACCGCCGCGCCGTGTTCGCCTGGCGCATAGACCGTCGGATTGACGCCCGCGTCATAGCCCGCGCCGCGCGCGTTGGCGAGCCCCGCGAGCCGATAGTCCGAGCGCGCAGGCTGGTTGGCCGAGAGTTCCTCGAAGACCGCCAAGCCGATCTCCCCCTTGCCTGCATTGGCGATGGTGTCCACGACCCGAAAGCGATGCCCGTCCCGAAGGATGCGGCGCCGAAAGGCGTAGTCCCTGCCCTGCGCGGTGACCACGGCCTCGTCCGCCGAGACCTGGCGCACTTCGGGCTTCCAGCCGACCTCCCCTTCCAGTTTGCTTGCCGCCAGCCGATTGAACTTCATCGCGGGACGCGCCGCGTAACTGACACGCGTCTCGACAAAGAAGCGGTCCTGTCCGACGGCGATCTCCAGGCCGCCCGTCGTGTTGACCTGCAGCGTCCCGCCCGCGAAGGAGAGCCGCGCGGCCGCCTCCCCTTGTTCGCGCCGCGTCAGCGGAATCGCGGGGCGCGCCTTGCGCATCTCCGCCTCGGGGATGTAGACGATGTTGATATCCTTCAACAGCAACGGCATGCCTTTCGCGATCATCCCCGCGGCTGGTGAATAGCCGAACTCCACGAGATTCGGCTCGCCGCCCTCCAGGCGGTCGTCCGCGCCGATGCGCGAGAGATGCACGCAGTCGGAGATGTCGAGATAGTAGACGAAGCCCTCGTCGCGGGCGGAGAGGAGATGCGGGTCGGGGAGCGTGGCGCTGGGCGGCGCGAAGAAGGCGAGCAGCATGCCAGACCCCCACCATTCGCGCCCCTTGGCGGCGCTCCAGCTCTCATAGGTCGAGCTGACCGTCTCGCCGCGGTAGAGCAGCCGCTGCGCGCCAGAGGGCATCTGCTTTTCCAGCCTTACGCCGTTGACCTTCAGGAAGAAATAGTGGTGCCAGCCGCTCAAGGCGCTGTTCCGAATGCGCGCGTCGAATCGCAGCACTGGCACATACCCGCCGCGGGCGGGCACGGCGGGCAGTTCGCAGGCGGCCGAGGCGATGCCCGACGGCGCGGGCGGGATCTCCAGCGCCTGGTTGAAGACGAAGGCGTTCTCGAAGGAGCGCCCCGCCGTGTCCTTCTGGCGGCCTGGCTTCAGGCGCAGCTGGGCTTTCCGCAGTTCCGCGTCTGGCACATAGACCACTCGGAGTCTCTCCACCAGCAGTTCAGGATTGTTCTTCAGCGCCCCGCGTTTCAGATAGTAGCCGAGGCGCAGCGTGTTCTCGCCGTCGGCGCGCAGGAGGTCGCCCGCGTCCAGGTAGTAGTCGAGCCCCTCTTCGAGCGCCGTCGTGGCATGCGGGTCCAGGCGCGCGCCGACCTCGGGCGAATAGAAGACGAGGAGCCGCCCGTTGCGCCACCACTCCGTCTGGTTCTTCGCGGGGTCGCTGGAGTAGTTGTCCACCATCCGCTCGCCGCGGAACAACAGCCGCACCTCGCCCGAAAAACGGGCGGGCGTCACCGCCTTGCCGTTGAGTTCCAGGCTCATCAAGTGGCTCCAGCCGCGCGGCGTCGTGTGCGCCGCACGCACCCTGAAGGCCAGCACCGCCGTGAAGCCTGGACGCCGCGCCACCGCGGGCAGCTGCACCGCCGCGAAGGCCTGCCCGCTTTCGGAGGGCGCAATCCGCACCGCGGGGAGCGCCGTGAACGCCTCCCCGTAGTCGCGCCCCGCCGCCAGCACCGCCGACGCCAGCAGCACCCACATCATCCCCCAGAGTCTTTTGCCGATTCGCATCATGGTCATGATTCCTATTTCCCTGTCAATTCAATGAACTGGAACTCCTGGCTCCCCAGCGTGAATGGCGGCGGCGGCGCCCCTGCCGCCGTCCCGCGCCATTCCAGCGTCACGGCGGAGGCGTGGTCGGTCAGATTCGCGGCGACCGCGACCAACCGCCCGTCGCTTCGCCGATAGCAACTGACCAGCACGCCCGCCTCGCGCGCCTGAACGGGGCATCGCGCGTCCCAGTAGCCCAGGAACTCCGCCGTGTCGCAGCGAAGGGCGTCCCGCTGCCGCCAGACTGCCGCGAGTTCGGCCAGCTCCCGCGCATTCTGCGTGCGCACGGCGGTATCGTGCACGACGGCCAGCGCCAGCGCATTGCGATAGGGGCCGCGCAGCGCATAGTGCAGAAACTCCCCGCCGACGCCGATGTTCCGCCCTGTGTACGCCATGCGGAAGTGCTCTGGCGGCAGCGCGCGGAAGGCGAGCGGATCTGGGTGGAGGCCCTCCCCGCTCCAGAGCGAGGTCGCCCAGGCCGCGGCCGCGGGGTGGAAGGCGAAGGAGCAGTGCAGGTCGACCACGCCCTCCGCGCCTCTGATCTGTTGGACCAGCGTGTGGATGCGGCGCAGGAAGTCGCGCGTCGCGAAGCCGTTGTAGGTCGCGTGGCGTTTGCCGTCCCGCCCGACGTAGCCGTGCCCGTGCAGAGCCTCGGTGCAGACGCGGGTGTCCGCGGTGCTGTCGAGATAGACCCCGTCGGCGCCTGTCGCCATCAGCGCATCGCGCAGGCGGTAGAGCATCAGATCCTGCCAGGCTCGGCTGCCGCAGGTCTCGTAGGCGTGCTGCGGGCAGCCCGTCTCCTTCTCCAGGAGGTCGCCGCGCGCCGAGTAGTCGCGGTATGGCACTTTTCGGTAGAGGCGTTCGTCGTTCCACTCTGGCGCCTGGTCGCTGACCAGGAAGCCGATCGCATACGGGAAGGCCTTCACTCCACGGGCGTGCGCGGCCGCCACCAGTTTCCGCAGCTCGTCGCAGTAGCCCGTCCCTGGCACTGGCGGATATCCGAAGGCGCGGCCGTTGCGCCAGACGGCAAAGCCCCGCATCCCCGCCTCCACGGCGGCGTCCAGCGCCGACTTGCCGCCAGGCGGGGCGACCGTGCTCGTGAACTCCGAGCAATACGGCGCCAGATTCGCATAGCGGCGGCTCCAGGACGTGCCCTGCATCGGGCGGAACGGCGCCGCCGCCAGCCCGAACTCGTAGGTGAAGCGCTCCCCCGCACGCATCTCAACCCGCTCCCGCACGGGGTGCATCGAAAAGCGCATCACCCCGTCCCTGGACGCCCCGACCGACAGCGCGCCATCGTCCCCCTTGGGGAACCAGAACTCGTCCGAATCCGCCAGATAACTCAGGCCGCGTTCGGCATCCCCGAGGAACAGCAGCGGCAGGAAGCCATATCGCCGCGGCGACGCCAGCGCATCGATCTCGGCATAGCTGCGCAAGGCATTCTGGAACCAGCGCGGCGACAGCGGGAAGTCAAAGCGCACCCCGTCCAGCTGCAGGGGTTTCCGCGCGGTCAGCGCGACCTGGATCCGATCGAAGCCGTCGTAGTCGATCGTGTGGAGAACCGCGACCGCCAGTTCAGGCGATTCCGCCCGCTGCTCCAGCACCACCTGGTGCTTCGCCGCCCGCCGCACTTGCAATGGCCGCGGCGACAGGCGCACGTCGCGGCCGTCGGCCGACAATGCCATCGCGGCCTCGCCCGCGAAGAGCGCCACCTCCGCATCCATGCGCAGCGCCAGCGGCGCGTCCCCGAACTGGTAGCGGCGGTTCCAGACCGAGACGACCACGCGCCCCCCTTCCCCAAGCACCTCCATCGGCGTCCAGGGCGGCAGCACCTCGTCGGAGATGCCCAGGTCATTCGAGTATTTCTCGGGGGCATCCACCGCCTGCACCTCGAACGCCTGCGCCGACTGCGCCAGCGTCTCGCCGTCCGCCCCCAGCAGCCGCGCCACCGCGCGATGGCGCCCCGCCTCCAGCGCCGACGTATCCGCCTCCCCCCGCCGCAGCAGTTTTCCGCCCTGCGCTTCCGCCGCCGTCAGCGGCGGCATCGGCACTGCCACCCCGTCCACCTCCAGCCGCAGTTCGCGGGGAGCCGCCCCTTCGAGACGGTCGCCGCCCACCCTCCATTCCAGGCGGCGCCGTACATCGGAGTGCCGCGCCGCCAGTTCCAGCCGAGGCGTTTCGGCGGAGGCCTCCATTCCAGCGAGGCGCAGGATTTCCGTGTGGCTGAGCGCGCGTTCGAAGAGCCGCAGGTCATAGAGTTCGCCCGCCAGCGCGCCCGCGTGCCAGCGCCCCAGCCGCATCTGCCCGCCGCCATTCGAGGCGTCTGGCGTGAGCGAGGCATCCGTCTTCTGCAACACGCATTTGCCGTCGCAGTAGATTTGCACCAGTGGCGGCGCCACCACGAAGGACGCGCGGTGCAGGCGGCCGTCGACGACGTCCTTGAGGATGGTCGTCTCGACCGAGGAGCCGTTGCCGACATCCAGCACCAGATGGCGCCCGTAGTCGAAAAAGAGGCTGTAGTTGCGACGCACGCCCAGCGCATCCGTCGAGCCGAAGAGCAGCGGCGCCGTGCACGCCATCGCCTTCGCGTCCTCCGCCGTGAAGCGGAACGCCACGCACAACGTGAAGGCGCCGTCGCGTTTCAGCCCCGCCTCGGCCGTCGGCACAATCTGCGTGTCGCGCCCGTTGAAGCGCAGCCCCCGCGCGTCGCCGCAGACCGCCTCGGCGAAGCCTCCCTCCAGTCGGCCGTGGTGGCCCGCGCCAGAGAGATCCCGCAGCAGCCCCGTCGGCGTGCGGCTCTCGAAGTCATAGTGCAGCACTTCGCCTGGCATCGCCAGCGCCGCCAGGCAGGCCAGCCACGCCGCGCCGAGCGCCATCCGCGCCAGTCGCCTCATTGTCCCGCCTCCCTGCCCACGACGGCCTCGCGCAGCGTGTCCAGATAGCCCGTCCCCCAGACATCGTCGGGCTCCAGGTAACTTGATTCCGTCCACTCGTTCCAGCTGTTGATATTGAGGATCTTGTGATGTTGCGGCAGGGCCGACAGGCGGGCCTGGATCTCGGCCAGCGCCCGCCCGAAGCCCGCCGGAGTGGCGTCGCAGATGGCAGGGCCGCACGGATAGTCGCCGCACCGCCCGTCCCAGACCTCGCTCGGCGCCAGCCGCGGCGACGAATCCCATCCGACCGAGAGGTTCGGGTAGTATTCGCAGGGATAGTCGCGGAGCGCCTGCTCCCAGTGCGACAGATACTGCCGAAAGATGTCCTCGTAGCGCACCAGCGGCGCGCCGCAGCGCGCGTGGTGGATCCAGACATAACTCGTCGCGCTGTCGAAGGCCAGTTCCGCCAGCAGTTTCGGCAGATTCGCCAGCCGCCCCTCGCCTGGCAGCAGCGGCTGCTTCCAGGAGACCGCATTGAGATGCACCCCTGGGAACCCCGCCTCCTTCGCCGCCTGGCGGAAGTCGTCCAGCGCACGGCGGGCCTCCGCGACGCCGCCCATCCCGTTCAGGAACTGCTCCAGGTCGTAGATGGAGAAATACGGGCATCCGTCGATGCGGTAGTATTCTGGACGCGGGAAGTAGCGCTCCAGGTGAATCGCGGCGATCTGCTCGAAAGTCGCGCGCGAGACCGCGCCGCGATAGAGCACGCGGCGGGGGCTGAAGCGGGTCGCGGGATGGATGTCCGTCCAGTTGTGGTTCGCCCACATCGTGCAGAACTTGAGGCGGCTGCGGTTGGGGGCGTTCAGGTAGCCTTGTTCCAGTGCCTGCTCCAGAAACGGCCCGTCGTCGTAGTGGTACCAGTCGAAGATGAAGAAATCAATGCCAGCGTCCGCCGCCGCGTCGATCTTCCGCGCCATCGCCTCGGGAGACTTCTCATCCTCCCACCCCCAGAGCGGACGGCGCGGCATGCGGTGCCCAGGATAGCGCGGCACCGCGTGCTTCACCAGCTCCCACTCGCTCCACCCATGGCCATGATGGGCCTCGTTGCGCGGGTCGCCAGGGTGGTAGTTCGGAAAGTAGTAGCAGCCGACTTCCATGGCCGTCCGTCAGAACCAGCGATACTCGTAGGTGCTCCCCCACAGCAGAGGCCCCTGCTTCGGACGCATCGTCTGCACATGTCCGTCCGAGAAGAGGAAGTTCCCGCTGCCGCCATGCAGCATCTCCCCCGCCGCGCAAAGATGGTCGTAGGCGAGCACGTAGTTGTCCTTGTTCTGCCCCCCGCCATTGCCCGCCGTGCGGATGTTCAGCTGCTTCGGCATGACGCCCTTGCCCGTCAGCACCCCGCCTGGTGTCGCATTGTACTGATCGAAGACCGTGACAAAGATGCCCGGCAGCCCGATCGTGCGGCGGTTGATGATCGGATACGGCCCGCCGCTCGACGTGTCCTTCTCCGCGATGTTGTAGTTCATCAGATATCCGATCTTCGCGCTCTTGTAGTTGTCCCCGGAAGGCATGGTGACCGGCTTCTGGCACGCGGGGCACATCAGGATCTTCGGGTCCTGCATGAACCCCACCTTCGAGCTGCCGTCCTTGAAGAAGATGTCCACCCAGGACATGATGCACGGGTAGAAGTCATGGTTCTCGTCCGAGTAGATCGTCAGCGCCAGCCCGATCTGCCGCTGGTTGTTGACGCACGCTATCGTGCGCGCCTTCTCCCGCGCCTTCGACAGGGCGGGCAGCAGCATGGCCGCCAAAATGGCGATGATCGCGATGACCACGAGGAGTTCAATGAGCGTGAAGGAATGACGTTTCATGGCGATGATTTCCTTTTTTGGGTTGGTTTACGAAAGCAAATCGGCGTAGGGGATCAGTGGGTGGCGGAAGATGAGAAATGGCGGGGTCCATCTTGCGCCTCTGGCTGACTTTGCTATATTATACAACACGACGCCGAAAAGCAAATAGGATTTTGTCCAAGAAAGATGCGATATTGTCTAAAATCGCATTCCCGCCTGCAAGTCGTGCATTGTCCACGCCGAAATCGAAGGAGCCGTCATGCCTGGATTGGTCTTTGAAACTGGAAGCGAGTTGTATGCTGGATTGAGCCAGCAGGCGCCAGGCAATGCCTGGCTGGGCGACAGCCGCAACGAGAACCTGCTCCTCACCCTCACGGGGACGGTGCGGCTCACCGCGCCCGACTTCATCGGCGAATTCCCCGCTGGCACGCTGCTGGCACTGGAGCCTGGCATGCGGCGCGAATTCCGCGCCCTGACCGTCTGGGAGGGGCTCTGGGTGCATTTCGAACTCGACGGCTGCGGCAGCGCGCGCCCCGAATGGGGACGGCGTGGATTCTGCCGCGCCATCCAACTGGAGCAGAAGGATTTGTTCGCAGTGCGCCATGCTTTCGAGCAGATCTGCCAGATGGCCTCCGAACGACGTCTCGGCTGGCACCGCCTCGCCTACATCCTCATCACCGAGGTGGTTCTCCGCGGCAATATGGTCATGGGCAGCGCCCTCACCCCCGAACACATCGAACTGGCCGCGCAGCTCCTCGGACGCCTCGACCGCCCCGTCTCCATGGACGACATCGCGCGGCGCTGCGGCATGTCCCGAGCCGCCTTCTACACCAAGTTCCGCGAGACCTTCGGCATGAGCCCGCACCGCTACCGTGAAAACGAACTCTTTCGGCAGTGCAGGCATCTCCTGGAATCCACCGACTATCCCCTGAAGCAGATCGCCGAAATGCTTGGCTGCTCCAGCAGTTTCTACCTCTCCAGCCGCTTCCGCAAATGGGCTGGCATCCCCCCCACCGAATACCGCCGGCGGGCACACTGACAATCTTTACTTCTGCTGCCGCTAATAGGCCATTTTCTCGTGAGGGCGGAAGAAGCACTTCACGGCACCCTCCCCGGTCGTCACGCCGAACGTGTTGCTGAACGGATGGTAATAGAGCCGGTCGCCATTGTCCCGCTGCTGGAAGAGCGTCCCTTTCGGTGGCTATTCAAAAAAAGCCAGAGCCTTCTGCTCATACCGGGATGCCGACTTGCAATCCGGAAAGTCCCGGCGGCTTTTCTGCCATTGCCGATGGAGATTGCTGTCATGCCAGAACGCATGCCACGGATGTCCCTGAAGCCCCCAGGGGCGTCATCTCCGCAGCCGCGCGGGATTCGCCCAGTGCAGCATGGAGCGGTTGGGCTCGAGTTCGTTGACGAAGAGGATGGTGCGGGTAGCCGGGGTGATGGCAGGGATGTCGGAGAGTTCGACCCGGACATTGGAATAGGACGGTTCCCCGTGGTGATATGTGCAGAGGCCCAGGCGGGGCCGGGCGACGCCGGTGATCTCCATCCAAGGGGAGGCGTCGCCGTTGCCGAGGCTTCCGGCACGCTCCGGCATCTCCGGCAGCAGGCCAGCCTTGCCGATCCAGCCCAGGATCTGGAAGGCATTCGCTTCATCAAAATACCCGAAGGCGATGCGGAGGTCGTAGTCGTCGAGGTTCAGCGAATCCTCGTAGGGCAGCGTCATCGCGGGAACCGAGACGCGCAGAAAGATGCGCGGAAAGGCGACGCCCTCCTCGCGCAAACGGCATTGCTCCGCAATCCGGCGCTCCTCCGCCACATCCGCCTCGTCCGCATCTGGATACGGCTCCAGATAGCGCTGGAGCGCCGCGTCGTCCTCCGCGACATTGACCAGAAAGCCCGCGACGCCGTTTGGCGCGAGCTGCACCGAACACGCGTCCGGGAGCACGGCGACGGGTGCGCCAGGCGCGTCCTCCGTTGGTTGCAACTTCAGTACCGTGCGGGGGACGATGCCGTAGCGCGCCCAATCCGGCGCCTCGGCGACGAGCGCCTCCGCCTCCCCAAAGTTGGCGAGGACGAGCAGTGCGGTGCCGTCGTCCGCGACCATGAGGGAGCCGTTTCGAATGGGTGAGTTGAGGTGATTGTAGAAAAGGATGTCACGCTGACGAGCGAAGAGCCCCCATAGTTTCCAGAGGGGGCGCAGATGGCGCGACTCGAAGCCGGGTTCGCGCGAATGGGCGAGGGAACTGCTTTCGAACTGGATGCCCAGCGGGACATGCGGGGACTGCCCCGCGACCGCGAGGAAAGGCACCATCTTCGCCGTGCCGTACTCCGGGAAGGCGGCGGTCCACATCGAGCCCGCGCCCGCCGCTGTCGCGGCATAGTAGTCGTGCAGTTCCCGCGACGCCACCATCTTCCCCGCCTCGCATTCCCCCGAGACATAGAGGTCCAGGAGATGCGGGGCCATGCCAAGCGTGGAAAAGGGCGGCCCCGTGTGGGAGATGAGAATCCCGCCTTCGCCAACCCGCGCGCGCAGCCGATATAGACGTTCCAGAAACTCGCGCAGGGCGAACTGCCCTGCCGGATACCACTCGCAGGGCGGATGGCTCTTCTCCAGGGCACTGCCGTAGTCCATGTAAAGCCCATCCCGGCCGGGTGTCAGCCAATGCCCGAACCACGGCGCGCCCTCCTGGTCGACGGAGACCTCCGTCCCCCGCACATACAGCGCGACGCGTAGCCCGTGGCGATGCGCGGTCGCGACGGTGCGCCGCAGTTCCTCCCGCGAATGCGGATAACCATCATTCTGGATGTCCTCGCGCCAGTTTTCGTGCACGATGAGCACATCGGCGCCGTTGCGAGCCATCTTCGCGATCTGCAGGTCATCGGGATAGCGCTGGAAGTTGTCGAACCAGTGGAAGATCCGCAGCGGCGGCAATGCGCGTTCTGGGCGGGCGGGGGCAAGGTTCCAGCCCCACTGGTTTCGCCACTGCCAGGGGACGCCCTCGCGGCGGCTTTCGGCGGCGACGAAGTCCCATTGGAGTGTTGCCCTCCGCCCCTCCCACGCAACGCGGGATGCGACATTGCCGGGGCACCCGTCCAGGGCGCCGCCGCCTTCCAGGAAGAACTCCAGCGAGGCGCCGCCGCCCTCCCCCCAGCACATAAAGCCCACCTTCGGCATCAACCGCCCCGGAAACACGCGCCCTTCCCCGGCGGGCAGGAAGCGCTCCGGCGCATTGTAGACGATGTGCAGCAGGTCCAGTGGCTCCGGCCACGGGAAATGCTCCCAGCGCACCTCCCCGAAGCCCGCGAAATCCAGCGTGTGCGTCAGCCGAAAGGCGCGGATCGCGGGCGCGTGCAGCGCCTCCGCGTGGAAGAAGGCGTTGACGAAAACGGCGCCGGAATCGTCGAACTCGTAGCGCAGCGCCAGCCGGAAGTCGCCGCCGCGCACCCCTTCGCGATTCTTCCAGACGAGCCCGTGGAACTCCAGGCGCTCGCCATGGTCGGTGCGGTATCGGAGCGCCTCCGGCGGCCTGGCGTCCGGCGCGGCGGGTCGGTATTCCCGACCGTCCTCCAGCACCATCGACAGTTCCGTGCGGAACCACCCGCGGCGGCCGTGCATCTCGACGTACGCCGGGTAGATGCCCGATCCGTCCGTGAAGACCGTCCGGACGCCATATCGCTCGAAGACCATTTCCATTACTTCGCGGGCGGCACGGCGGGCTCCGCGGGCTTCGCGACGCGGACGACCTGGAGATTGCAGATGGAGAGGTCGGCGTCGCGGGGCGCGCCGAAACTCAGCGAGACGGCCGCAGCGGGCTCCTTGCCCTTGGGGGGATTGGCGACGGGCAGGTCCACGGTCAGCGTCTGCCACTCCGGCGCAAGCGGGCGGGCCTGGCGCGGCAGTCCACCGATCCAGGCTTGCTTCGCATTGTAAAGATGCAGCGCGAACCAGGCGCCGCCCACCCCCTTGACGCGCGCCGTGACGCGGATGACATCGCCCGCCTTCGCTGGGATCTTGACGTAGGAGTTGCAGGTGAAGCCGTCGCGCGCCGTGATGTCGGTGAAGGTGAGGACGACCTTCCCGTCCAGGATTTCCCGCTCGTACTTGGGCAGCGGCAGGAAGACCGGCTGGCGGCCCAGGTCCCAGCCGCGCGCCGGACTGGTGGAACTGGTCTCGCGGAAGTCGCCACGCACATCGCAGGGCTGCGCGTGCAGGAGGGCGGCGAAGAGGCACATGGACAGGATAAGTTCTTTCTTCATGGTGGGATGTGTTTTTTTCAGGATTGCCCGGTTTTCTGCTCCTGGTCGGCCTTGGCGAAGGCGGCCTGGTCGGCCAGCGAGGTGTTCCCCTCGACCATGCCGTTGTCGAGGGGGTTGGCGACGCGGCCGCGCAGGGCCGCGAAGAGGTGCCTGAGGTCACGCAACCCGCCCACGACGAACCAGACGGCGGTGAAACCCGCCGCCACGGCGGGGACGGCCAGCGTGACCACGAAGAAGTAGTTCCCCCATTGCCGGATGTCCCAGGGGCGGACCGCATGCCAGAGGACGACGGCCAGGAAGGTCAGGAAGAACTGCCACACGAAGGTGTAGGCGAAGACGCCCCAGGCGATCGCGCGGTCCGCGCGCGTGTACTGCGGCGTGAAGCCGAGGATGCGCTGCAAAATCGCGCGCGGCCTCCACGAGACCGGCGCGGGGGGCGTGCCGCCCTCGACGGCGTATCTGCCGCGATGGAGGAGGCGCTCCAGGTTGAAGGGCTGGCGGCAGGTGAGCCAAGAGACGATGTAGAACATCAGCAGCGAGACCAGCAGTGCCAGCAGGTAGATTTCGTAGGAGTTGATGGGGAACTTGAGGCGGTCGATCTTCCAGTCGAGGAAGGGGTGGAAGGGACGCGAGAGCCCGCGCAGCAGCCGGTCCGTGCCGTCGGCAAGGCCGTGGCGCTCCAGCCACGGGAAGAGCGTGTCCGCCCAGGTGCGCTGGCCGAGGATGCCGAGGAGATTGAGAACCATGCCGGAGATGAGGGAGGCCCACGCGCCGGCGGTTGTCCCGAGGCGGCTGTAGAAGCCGAAGATGAACATCGGCCCGCACCCGCCCAGCCACATCCCGTAGGTGACGGAGGTGAAGAGCTGGATGTAGTCCAACTGCGCCATGCACCACGAGCCAACCAGGAAGAAGAGCCCCACCCCGATCGAGACCGCCCGGATCCACCGGATGTGCTGTTCCGGCGTCAGTTTCCCCGCCCGGTACAAGGGCACGATGCAGTCCTGCACCAGCGTCGAACTGGCGCTGAAGATGCGCGCGTCGTCGGTGGAGAGGATGAAGAGGATGACGAGCAAGCAGAAAAGCCCCGTCAGCCCGACCGGCAGGATGCGCCGCATCGCGGCGGGGAACATCATCTGCCGGAAGAGCGTCTTGAATTGCTGCGTGCGCGAACTGCCCTCGCCGTCCAGCCCGAAATGGCGCTGCGCGGCGACGAAGTAGGGCTGGTCGGGGGTGTTCTCCTCGGAGAGCGGCGAGTCCACGCCGATGCGGTGGCGCACCTCGGGGATCTCCTCCAGGTCCCGCAGCACCGCCGCGCGCGCCTGCGAGTCCGGCACCAGTTCCTCCAGCGCCTTGCGGGAGACTCCCATGCGGATCGCCTTCGCGTCGGCGGCGTGGTTGGCGTGGAGCATGACGCAGATGACGGCGGCGGCGACCACCGCGTAGAAGACCATCGTGAAGGAACTGCGCCAGGTGCCGAGGATGCCGGCCATCTTCTGCTCATGGGCCGAGATGGCGGCGTTGCCGTCCCCCGTGAAGCCGCTGGCGCGGTGGAGTACCGTCCCCATGAACATCGTGATGAGCATCACCAGGTTGAAGTCCCGGAGCCCGGAGATGTCGTAGGGGTTGAGGAAACTCTCCCCCGCCGCCCGGTCCGCCATCACGGGGACGATCTCCGTCGACCACGGGAAGCGGATGAGCAGGAAGACGATGAAGACGAGGATGGAGGGCAGGAAGACCAGCCCCTGCAGCGTGTTGGAGACGATGATGGAGAGGGCGCCGCCCATGCAGATGAGGGTGATCGCCAGCGTCAGCGTCAGCAGCATGATCGCCAGGAAGGTCGAACAGCGCACGCCAAAGAGCATGAAATGCCGCGGCAGGTCCAGGTAGGTGATGAAGAAGCGCGCCGCCAGCGAGGGCAGGATCATGTTCGCCAGCATCTCCGCGATGGAGCGCAGGAAGCACGAGAAGATGCGCAGGCACCGGCTGTAGCGCAGTTCCAGGAACTGCCCGATGGAGAGGCAGCGCGTCTCGCGGAAGCGGTAGGTGCAGTATCCCGAGAGTGCCAGCACCATCGAGATCGGCAGCATGAGTTGGTTCCAGAAGGCAAGCGCGAAGCCGGTCTTGTAGTGGACCTCCACGTAGGCCAGCAGCGTCACCAGCCCGATGCAGTCCGCCAGCGAGGCGTTGCAGAGGACATAGCGGCGGCCGACGCGCCCCGCCACCAGATAGTCGGAGACCCCGGTGATGTAGCGCCGGCTGCGCCAGCCGAACCAGACGACGGCGGCCAGCGGCACGAGGGTGATGAGCCAGTCAAGCACGCTCATAAAGATGCATCAATGGGCCCAGGGGTTCAACCACCATTTGTAGCCGCTGTTGCCGTTCCAGTTGCTCTCGACGTGCCCGTCCAGCCACAGCATGTTCATCGCGCCGCCGTGGGCGCCCTTGTCGCGCAGGGACATGTAGTCGAACCAGTTCCACTGCCCGCGGAAATAGAGGACGAACTGCCCCGGGCCGCCGCTATAATGGTACCCGAAGTTGTCGCCCAACGCGGGAACCTTGGAGGAGGAGGAGCCGCCCAATTGCGTGACCTTGCCGATGGCCGTCGAATAGTAGTCCATGCTGGCAGTCGGCCCCATGGAGTTGTATTTCGCCTGGGTGTTGTTGACGCCGACCTTGTGGTTCAGGCAGGGGTTGTAGCCGTAGGAGATGATCCACGGCCCGCCGTTGCCCCAGTTGATGTACTGGTTGGTGAAGTCGGTGGCGCTGAAGCGGTGCGACGGGCAGATGAACATCTTGAAGGGGAAGCCGGCGCGCTGCTTGGCGATGCCCTTGCTGGCGCCGGCGTTGGCCAGGCCGTTGCCGCTGTAGGGCGTCCCCTCGAAAATGCCAGCCTGTTCGCTGGTGAAGAGTTCATACCAGTAGACGCCGTTGGTCGTGCCAAAGTCGGAGAAGGCGGGCAGGAAGTAGTCGTCGAAAGACGCCTGGTAGAAGAAGAGGTAGTTGCCCTGCTGCTTCAACTGGCTGGCGCACGAAATCGAACGCGCCTTCTCCCGCGCCTTGGAGAGCGCGGGCAGTAGCATGGAGGCCAGGATGGCGATGATGGCGATGACGACCAGGAGTTCGATGAGGGTGAATGATCTCTGTTTCATGGTGTTACCTCATTTTTGCGGGGTTCTTGCAGGGTGGCGGAGACAATGTGCTTGAGACGGGCGTCGGGCGAGACGATGCGCCCGGCGAGGATGTCGGTTTCCCGCAGGCTCGCCAGCAGGATCTCCCCGTGCGCGCGCTCGCGGTCGTAGATGATGTGGATGAGCCCGTCCTCGTCCTGCGCGGCGCAGGGATAGGAGACGTTGGCGCGTTCGTCCAGCAGGAGGCCGCCGCTCCAGGTGCGACCGTCGTCCTCCGAGAGGAAGGCGGTGAGGTTGGTGCGCGCGCGGGTGCCGTCCCCTGGAACGTTTTCGACGCGGAGGATGGAGCCGGAGGCGAGGCGCAGCAGGGCGATTCGGGAGAAGCCGCAGAACGGGACGGGGCGTGGCTTGGTCCACGTGTGCCCGCCGTCCCGCGAGAAACTCTCCTGGGCTTGGTCGCGGGCGCGCATGACGCACCAGAGGCGCCCGTCCCTCAATGCCAGGAAATGGTGTTCGTCGAAGGTGTATTCGCGGAGGATGCGGGCCACCCCCCGGAAATGCGCGCTCCGCCCGGAATCGGCGGAGACCCAGCAGCCCGCGCCGCGGAAAGGCGCCATCCCGTCGGGCCGTGTCGTGAACATCCGCCACACCGAGCACGGCATGAGCCAGGCACGGCGCGGCCCGTAAGCCAGAGGCGCGTTCATCATGATGCCGTGTGCCAGGCGCACGGGCCGCGTGAAACGGTAGCGCGACGGCGAGTCCTGCGGATTCAGCAGGCGCGAATGCCAGACGCCGCCGACACCGTCGAAGATGCCGCCCGCGTATTCGGCGCAGTAGCACTGCGACCAGAAGAGGCAGAGGTCGCCCCTGGGCGAGCACCAGACCACGGGGTCAAAGGCGCGCACGTCCGGCTGCGGCGGGTCAATGACGGCAACGGCGTCGCTCCAGGTCGCGCCGCCGTCGCGGCTCACGAAGAGCATGACGTAGTTCGCCGGCCCTTCGCCTTCGCCCCCAGCGTAGGCGCAGGCGAAGAGCAGCCCGCCCGGCAGGGCGGCGACGGAGGGGATTCCCTGGTAGGCGCGCCGCGCCACGCGGTGCCGGGCGTGCGGGCGGCCGACCGGAACCGGAGTCGTGCAGCAGATGGGGACGGGGGGGAATTTCATGGGACGAATCGGAGACGGGCGAAGGTGTTGGGCATAGGGCGGCCGTTCAGCGCGCAGGGGAAGCCGCAGCGGATGTAGGTGTCGTGGCTGACATTGCGGATGCAGTTGACGCGCCAGGTGTCGCCGGGGCGGGGGCGTCTGCCCAGGGAGGCGAAGGGCAGCGCGATGTCCATCACCCACTGATCCTTCCCCTTCTCGACGCGGCACGACCACTCGCGGTCCCAGGATTCGTCGCCGTCGCGGGCGTCCATGACGCCGCCGACGGAGTTGAGCGCGACGTGCATGACCTTGCCCTCGCCGTTGTCGGTGAGGATGAGCACCTCGATGTTCTCCTCGCCCCAGCTGAAGCCCTGGTCGCGGCAGGGATGGCCATCGCGGAAACGGTGCATCTCCTTCTCCTCGCAGCGGGCGCGCACATGGAGGGCGTCGGCGGTGCAGTAGAAGGCGAAGTCGGTCGCGGGGAAAGGCTGGTTGTCGGCCTGCGTCGAAGGCCAATGCGGCAGGCGCGCGACGGCTTCGGCCGGCGGCGGCGCGACTGGGACGCGCACCTCCTCCAGCGGGCCGATGGCGCGCAGCAGCGCCACCCACTTGCCAAAGTTCTTCGTGTCATTCTCCACATTGCGCTCCAGGCGGCGCCGCCGTGCCGGATCTGAGATCGTAGCCAGGCGGCGCCGCGCCTCGGCAAAGCACTCCTCGCCACCGGAAAGCACCTGCGGCGTGATAAGTTCACGCACAATCTCACGCGGACGGTGGTAGAATCCAACGAGATGCAGCGGCATCTCCTCCCAACTCTTCGCCATCATCGTGTGGTAGCGGTACATGGCGTCGGCGGCGGGGCCGTACGCCAGGCCGCAGAACTCCCGTACCAGCGCGTCGCTCTCCAGGGAGGGATCCCACAGGACGCGGCTGTAGACATAGTAGGGCAGACGCCAGGCATTCTGCGGCATCTGCCAATCCTCCGAATCCTTCGGCATCTTGCCGCCAAGGCCGGGCTGGTAGTAGTCCATGATGAACTCCGTCTTGCAGTAGACGGCGCCCAGCCGGTTCATCGCGCGGATTTCGTCGGCCGCGACATTCCACAGCGGGAGATAGTAGTAGCCATACGACATCATCACCTTGAGGGTATCGAAGTGGTAACTGTAGAGCCCCGGAGGGGCCTTTTCCGCCCACTTCTTCACCGCCGCCATCGACTTCGCCGTGTACGGGCAGCGCGGGTCGCCGACGGTATGCACCTGGCAGCGGTCGTAGTTGCAGTAGGCGACAAAGGCGAGCCCCAGCGACTTCAAGTCCATCGAGGGAACGGCCTGGTATTCGTGGTAGGCCGAACCGTAGAACTTCAGCCCCGGCAGCTCCCGGTGGATGCCACGGATGAGCTTTCCGTAGAGTTCGAACCACTGCGACGGCGCGTCCAGCGGATTGGCCTTGCACGCGGGGCACTGGCAGCGCTGCGTCGTGTCGGCGGGGAAGGTCGCGAATAGTTCCAGCCGCCGCTCCCGCGCCAGCTGCGTGTTGAGCCGGATCAGATACTCCACATAGCCAGGATTCGACCAGCAGCCCCGGTTGTGGCCGTCGGGGTGGAACTGCCGCTGGTCGTTCACCATCTGAAAATACTCCGGATGCTCCCGGTACAGTTGCTCCACCTGCGGATCCCAGTGCCTGCTAAGGCTGCAGTAGTGCCCCAGGTCGCTGCGGATGAAGCCCAGGCGGTCCCGGATCGCGAGGGTTCGCGATCCCATGTTCATACCCTGCCGCATGAACCAGATCTCCGTATCCCGGTTCTGCCCGACCACGCACGGCGTCATGTCCCGGTACTGGATCGGCGGACGGAAGCGATAGTCGAGGGCCCCGCACTCATGGCGGCGCTTCGACGGCAGGAACTCGCCCTCCTCCCCGAACCACAGCCACGCCGCCCCGAACTCCCGCCGCAGGAACTCGTTGACCGCGTAGTTCACGCTGCGCGGATTGCTGCCCGCCAGCAAAATATCCCCGCCCCGGCTGCAAATGGCGAGGGCGTCCCGCTCCGCATCCGCCAGCCCCAGCGCCGCCGCCTGCGACCGCACCAGCGCCGAAGTCGCCGGCGTCCCCAAAATCAGGCTGCCCCCGCCCGACGGCGGCGTCTCCGTCTTGACAATCGCGAACTCCGCCCCCGAAATGCGCTCCAGGCACCGCGCCAACTCCCCCGCCGCATACTTCTCCGGATACGATGGCTGCGCCGGCAGCACGATCCGCCAGCGCGTCACGCCATTGTCGAACAACGGCTCGCTCGCCATCAGCAGCAACGGCAGAAAAAAAAGCAAGCAATGTTTCATTGGCAACTCTCCTTGACGCATTTTCTTTGGATTTCGGCGACACGGCATATTATAAGGTGCCTTCCACCACGATTCAACCGCCCGCTGCCAAAATGATAGCATCCCTTTATAAATGATACGATTGTGTCATTGCGCCCAACCGTAACTTCAAAAAACATACCATTCTTTTATAATTGGTAGCCTTTTTTGGTTGCGCAATCCCCCCGACACGATATGTTAGGAAAGCGCCGCCCACAAGCCCCCGCGTCCCCTGTCCTGTGGCGGCCCGTTTTCGCCCCGCGCCCCAGCAAAGCCAGCAGTCCCCCATGTTCTTCCGCACCATCCTGCGCTATTATCTCGCCCCCGGCTACGCCGAGGAGGAACGCCTCCGCGAATTGACGGCCCTCTGCCGCGAAGCCCGCGTCGAGGAGGTGATGCTCTTCTACAACCCGGAAGAACTCTACCAAGGCTATCCGCCGCCGGAGACGGTGGAGCAATGGTTTGCCCTCGCCCGCAAGGCGGCCCAGGCGCTGCGCAGCGCGGGCGTCGCGATGAGCCTCAATCCCTGGACGACGCTGGGGCATCTCGCCTACGGGCGCAAGACGACGCGCCCCTACCGACGCATGGTCGGGGAAAACGGCGTGGAGGAACTGATGGTGGCCTGCCCCCTGGATCCGCAGTGGCTGGTGGACCTGTCCGCCCTCTTCGCCCGCATGGCAAGGGAACTATCGCCCGCCGCCATCTGGCTGGAAGACGACCTGCGCCTCCACAACCACAACGAGGCGCTCGGCTACGGCGGCTGCTACTGCCCCCTGCATCTGGAGCGTTTCGCCCGCCTCGCCGGGCGCCCCTCCGTCTCCCGCAGAGAACTCCTCGCGAGGATTCTGGAGCCAGGCGAACCGCACCCGTGGCGCGCCCTCTGGCTGCACCTCTGCCGCGAATCGCTGCTGGAGCCGGCCCGGCGCCTCGCCGAGGCCGTGCGCGACGCCAACCCCGCCGTCCGCCTCGGCCTCATGTGCAGCCTCCCCGACGCCCACAGCACCGAAGGACGCGACTGGGACGCCCTGAAGCAGGCCCTTTCACCGCACGGGCCGCTGCTGGTGCGGCCGCACCAGCCCCCCTACACCGAGGTGACCGCGCTGCAGGTCACCCCTGCCGTCACCCGCCAGACCATCTCGGAGTTCTCAGGGCCGACGGAAGCCTATCCTGAACTGGAGAACTCCCCGCGCTGCGGCGCCTACTCCAAAAGCGCCGCCTACTGCCTCTTCGAGGCGACCCACGCCGCGCTCTTCGGCGCGCGCGGCATGGCCGTCAACCACTATGACATGATGGGCACCGGCCTTTCCCTCGATCCCCGCTTCCCCCGCCGCTGGCGCGAAGGGCGCCCCTTCCTCGACGCCATCGCCTCGCTCGGTCTCGACGACCGCCAGACCGAGGGCATCACCGTCCTGCATTCGCCGCAGGTCGCCGCCGCCATGCACACGCCCGCGGGCGCCGCGACGCTTGCCGTCCTCCAGAACGACTCCATCACCTGGGGCGACGCCTTCACCAAACTCGGCATCGCCCACCGCTTCGCGACCAGCCCCCCGGAAGCCGGCGTCGTCGCCGTCTCAGGTCAGACCCTGCGCGCCTTCAGCGACGCGGAAGTAAGCGCCCTCCTCGCCGGCAGCCTGCTGCTGGACGCACCTTCCGCCGAAATCCTCCTCGAACGCGGCTTCGGAACGGCCATCGGCATCGCCGACGCCCGATGGATCGCCCAGGCCGACACGGGTTTCGCCTACGAGGAAATCCCCCGCGGCCGCCGCGAGGGCTACGGCCTCGACGCGCCCCGCATGACCGCATCTCGCTGCGCCGACGCCATCCTCGCCTGCACCCCCCTCCCCGGCGTCGAACCATGCGCGCCAATGCGCGATCCGTCCTGTTCCGCGCACTCCGGCGTGCGCACCGTCATCCGCCGCTATGACCATGTTCCCTGCTGCCCCGGCCTGCTCGTCTACCGCAACAGCCTGGGCGGCGCCGTCGCCACCATCGCCTATCCAATGACCCAGGCACAGTTCAACATGGGCTTCTTCAACGCCTACCGCCGCATCCTCCTCCAAAGCATCCTCCTCGAACTCTCCGGCGGGAAAGGCATGCTCTTCGGCCTCGACGAACCGCTCCAGGCCTACCGCCTGCGCCTCCCGGACGGCCACCTCCTCGCCCTGCTCAATCCCACCCACGACACCTACTCCCAAGTACGCTTCCAGGCCGGAGGCCTCGACCTCGCACAGGCGCAACGCCTGGACTACTACGGCGGCTGGACCGCTGCCGGACTCCTTCCCGAGGGCGGCGGACGCTGGCGCTCCCCCGCCCCCCTCCCCCCCCTCCGCGCACTCGTACTGCGCCTCAAATGACCCTCCCCATGCCGCCATTCCAAGACAAGGACACGGTCCTCGCCGCCATCCGCGAGGCCCTGCAGATGGAATACCGCCGTTTCATCCTGCCCGACGGCATCGCCCAGCCCGGCCCCTGGAAGACCTACACCCTGCGCAGCCGCCGCCTGCTCATCCTCCTCGACGGCGAAAAGGACGAATACGTCTCCCTCCGCGGGGAACTCCAACTCGTCCCCATGCGCCGCGGCGACATGCTCTTCTTCCGCCGCAACATCTGGGAATACGCCGACTTCAAGCGGCCGCAGCGCCTGCTGGGCATCATCGAGCAGGAGGACTATCTGCGCCTCGTCCTCTATCACACCCACGGCCCCCACTACCAGGTCCCCGTCGGCGAGGAACCCGCCACCTACCACACCAGCCAGGATCCCCTGCCCGTCTTCCACCACGTCTTCTCCGCCCTCGAAGCCCCCGACGCCATCGGCACCAGCCACCTCTTCCACCTCGTGCGCGCCGCCCTGGAACTCGCCATCCAGGAGTGCCAGCGGGACGACCAGGGGACGCCCCGCTCACACGCCTTCCAGAACTATCTGGAACTCTGCCGACACCTTGAAAACAACTACATGTTCCCCCTGACCCGGGAAAGCATCTCCCGCGCCCTCCGCCTGACCCCATCCTACATCTCCGCCCTCTTCCGAAAGTGGGGCCAGACCAATCTCTGGTCATACCTCCTCGACCTGCGCCTGGGCGCCGCCCGCAACCTCCTCCTCGAATCCCGCCTCAGCATCAAGGAAATCGCCGAAAAATGCGGCTTCGCCAGCGACATCTACTTCATCCGCTGCTTCCACCGCAAATACCATCTCACCCCCGGCGAATGCCGAAAACACTGACCACCCCCCATTCCACCTCCTTGTTCTGTAGCGGGCCAGCGGCCCGCCGTCCCTTTGCCTGCCATCCCCAAACCGCCTTCACTATGGACCTCGCCACCCGCATCCCCGCCCTCGTCGCCCGCCAGACTCTCCGCCGCCAGCCTGCTGGCCGGGACTGGCGCGACGGCCTCTTCGCCGGCAACGGCGACCTCGGCGTCGTCGCCTCCGCCAACGACGCGATGGACTTCGTCATCAACTCCCACGAGGTCTTCGACGGCTCCGTGCAGGAATGCCCCTACCGCACACGCGCCGAGGTCCTGCGCCGCATGCTCGCCTCCCCCGACCACACCGCCCGCTTCCTCGACAAGGAGGAGCGCAACCCCGCCCCGGACGGCCCCAACGACTCCCAGCGCCAGACCATCTCCGCCGCCCTCCTCCGCATCCGCTTCGGATACGGCCTTGGCTGGTGCGCCCCCGCCGCCCCTGCTTTCGCCCAGACCCTGGATCCCCATGACGCCGTCGTCGCGACCACCGCCGATTCGCACCTCTTCCACCTCCGCGCAGAGCACTTCGTCCCGCACGGCCGCCCGCTGCTCTGCCTGCGCCTCCGAGAGACCGGCGCGGCCCTCCCCCGCGACTTCTGGGAGCGCCCCGCCATCCTGGAGTTCTCGCCCGCAGAGGTGGGCGGCGACACACATTTCGAGGTCATCGACGACGCCACCGTCGCCTTTACGCACCGCCTCCCCACGGGTCACGCCTACTGCGCCGCCCTCCGCATCCAGTGCGATTCCCCGGCGGCAGCCGCCTCCATCCACCAGAGCACAGCCGGCTTCTCCATCACCTGCACCGGTCTCGACTTCACCCTCTTCCTCAGCGTCCGTTCCGGCATCTTCCGGGCGCGCCCCCGCACCAGCGCCCTCGCCGACCTGCAATGGGCCGCCCGGCAGGGCTTCGACGCCCTGCACGCGCGCCACCTCCGCCGCTGGCACGCCTTCTGGCGCAGGGGCTGCGCCTGCTTCGGCGGCGACCCCGCCCTTCAGCGCGCCTTCGTCATTGCCCTCTACACACTTGCCAGCACCATCGGCAAGGCGCCCATTCCAGGCCTCAACGGCCTCACCTACGGGCCGCTGAATCGCTTCTCGTCGGGGCTTTCCTATCAGGGCTACACCCACGACCAAAATGTGCAGATCCCGTTCATGCCGCTGCTCCCCCTCAACCGCCTGGAGTACTTTGACGGCTTGGGCGAGACCTACCTCCGCGTGCTCCCGGAACTGCGCCGCCACACCCGCGAGGTCTACGGCCACGCCGGCGCCTGCCTTCCCTGCGGCATGAACCAACTCGGCATCGCCGCCCCCTCGAAGTCCTACCGCTACACCCTCTGCGGCGCCGCCTACTCCGGATGCCTCCTCGCCCGGCGCTGGAAGTGGGCCCCCGATGAACGCTTCTTCCGCCGAATCCTCCACCCGCTCCTCAAGGAGTTCGCGCTCTTCTACTTCGACTGCATGACCATCAACGCCGTCACTGGAAAATATGTCCTCGACTGGTCCATCCCCCCCGAGATCTTCAAGTTCACCCGCGACGACAACGCCACCCTCGCCCTCCTGAAGCCCATGCTCGCCACCCTCGCCGAGGCCTGCGAAACCTACCATTGCGACCCGGAACTCGCCGCGCAGTGCCGCGAGCATCTCGCGCACTACCCGGAATTCTGCCGCCGCCCCGACGGCGGCTGGTGGTACGGCCCCGACATCCCCCCGGAGCACTACGCCTGGGGCAACCACCTCCTCTACCCGTTCTTCCCCGCCGAAGCCGACCTCGCCCCCGCCGAAGCCGCCCGCACCCTCGACTACATCGACCAATACGGCGTCGAGCGCTCATTCGCCAATCCCCGCCCCGGGAAATGGCACTTCCTCCACGCCTGGGGCTGGTTCCACAGCACCGTCTCCCACCAGCGCCTCGGCCATCGCGACCGCTCCTGGGCTGCCCTCCACGACTTCATGCGCCTCTACGCCAAGGAGAACGGCCTCTTCACCCACAACGCCGTCGTCATTGCCGCCACCGCCGACACAGAACAAAGCGCCGGCGTCGCGCCCCTCCTGGTGCGCGAGGGCAACGAAGGCAAGCCCATGACCTTTCCGCTGTTTGACGGACAGTGCGCCACCCCCAACCCCGACGCAAAGCGCCTCGCCCCCGCCGTCATCGAGGGCAGCGCCGAGTTCCTTCTCGTCGCCGCCGAGGCCCTGCTGCAATCCTTCGACGGCGTCATCCGCCTCTTCCCCGGCGTCCCCGACGACTTCACCGGATGGTTCCACGGCTTCCGCGCCGCCAACGGCCTCCTTGTCTCCGCCGAAATGCGTGACGGCCGCCTCCGTTTCTGCCGTCTCGCCTCCACCCGTGACACCCCCGTGCCCTATACCGTCCGGTGCAACGACGCCGTCTTCACCGATCTCCTGCAACCCATGCAGGCCGTCCGGCTCGGCCCCCTGCCCATAAAGTGAGGTGTTTCAAAAACTCCCATTGTATTTGCCGGGACAATAGACCATCAGACTTTTCTGCTGGCTGGACATGAGACATGAGACTACATGGGCTGATGGTTCCAAGTCACGCCATGTCTCACGTTTCATGTCGCGAAGGAAAACGGTCCGAAGGTCTGCTGGTCTCTGCCTGGCCCGATTGAACAACGAGTTTTGAGACCATCTCATTGACCAAGAGCGTCGCGCGTCGCCGCGTGGATCTCCGCCACCAGGCGCGGCAGCAGTTCCGCCTCGGGAAACGAGGCGACGCGAACGCCGCGCTTGAAGAGCACCCCGCGGCCATTGCCGCCTGCGACGCCGACATCGGCGTCCGCCGCCTCCCCAGGGCCGTTGACCTCGCAGCCCATGACCGCGATCTTCTTCAGCGCTATATGCTTTCCGCTGGCAAGGATGCGGTTCACCTCCGCCTCGACCGCCTCCGCCAGCGGAATCAGCCCGAAACGGGTGCGCCCGCAGGTCGGGCACGAGATGATCTGCGGGCGTCCAGGACGCAGACCCAGCGCGTCCAGGATGCGCAGCGCGGCGGTGATCTCCGCCTCTGGCGGCGCCGTCAGCGAGACGCGGATGGTGTCGCCGATGCCGTCCAGCAGCAAGGCCCCGATGCCGATGGCGGACTTGACCACGCCCGCCGCAGGCGTCCCCGCCTCGGTGACGCCGATGTGCTGCGGCCAGTCGGAGAGCCGCGCGAAACGGCGGCACGCCGCGACCGTCATCGCCAGGTCGCTGGACTTGAGGCTGACCTTGAGGCTGGCGCATCCCGCCGCCTCGAAGACTTTCAGATATTCAAGCGCGCTTTCGACCATCGCCTCGGCCGTGCGCCCGTGGCGCGCCTCCGCCGTGGGCGAG
>JAEEXV010000289.1 GCA_016287975.1 Lentisphaeria bacterium
ATGATCTCGACGCTGAAGGCGCTCTTCGAGGGGCGGCGGGAACTCTTCGAGGGGCTGGCCGTCGCGCGGACCGACTGGAAATGGGAGAGGTGGCCCGTGCTCTACTTCAACTTCGGCTTCGCGGCCTCCTCCTCCGCCGAGACTTTTTTCCAGTTGTTCCCCGACACCGTGGCCAGAGGACTGCGGGAGGCAGGAGCGGAATACGACCCGCGGCGACCGCCCGCGGGGAACTTCGGCCATGCCATCGACGCACTCTCCGCCGCGAATGAGGGCAGGGGCGTGGTCGTCCTGGTCGACGAGTACGACGACCCCGTGGCGCGCCTGCTCCACAAGTCGGAGGAAGCGGAAAAGGTGCGCGGGTATCTGGCGGACTTCTACGGGCAGATGAAGGACCGCACGGGGAACATCCGCTTCCTGATGATCACGGGCGTCTCGAAGTTCACCAAGATGTCGGTCTTCTCGGCGCTCTCGAACCTGGTCGACCTCTCCTTCGAGGACGACTATGCGACGATGCTCGGCTACACCGAGGAGGAACTGGACCTCTATTTCAGCGGGCACATGAAGGCCCACGCGGCGAAGATGGGGCTTTCCGACGAGGACTACCGCGCGGAGCTCAAGCTCTGGTTCAACGGATACCGCTTCGGGAAATACTCCAGGGAGACCGTCTACAACCCAGTCTCCATCGGCGTAAACATGGCGGCGCGGGAACCTGGCCTGAAAACCTCGTGGTCCGCGACCGGCAAGGCCGCGATGCTGATGAACTTCCTTCGGCGCGAGGAGTTCCTCTCCCTGGACATGGAGAAGGTCGCGGGGGTGGGGGAGCAGGACTTCGATGTAACCGACATCCGTGCGCTGCGCGCCGTCCCGCTCCTCTACCAGACGGGCTACCTCACCATCAAGGACTACATCCCCGTCCGACGCAGATACGTCCTCGGGGTTCCCGACGAAGAGGTGCGGCAGGATCTTGCCCAGGTGATGGCGGCGGCCATCGCGAAGAAAGACACCTCCTGGATCTCGTCGCTCGGCGACCGTCTGCTGGACGCCCAATGGAACGAGTTCTTCGCGGGCCTCAGGGCGCTCTACGCGGGGCTGCCCTACGGCGCGACCGAGGTCCACGTGCAGGAATACTCCTTCGAGCGGACGCTGGTCGTGCTGCTCAAGTCGCAGGGCATTGTAGTCGTCGCCGAGGAGCGCCAGGCCGACGTCGTCGCGGTCCACCCCTGCGGCGTCTACATCTTCGAGCTCAAGGTGGACGAATCTGCCGACGCCGCCCTGCGCCAGATCCGCGGCCGCCACTATGACGCCCCCTACCGCGCCGAATCCCGCCCCGTCTGGCTCGTCGGCCTCTCCTTCGACCGCCGGACCCGACAGCTCGTCGACGCGAAGGCCGAGCAGGCGTAGCCCCGCCGGGCCGCCAGGGGCGGGGCAAGTGGAAAGTTTTCCCTGAACGACTTGCAAGTTATTGGCATGGTATTATATTAACGCGTTTGTTCCATTTCGTTTGTGTTTTCAGTCGTCAAGGAACCCTGTTTTTTGAGGAGCATCCATGAGCCAGCAGCACACCAAGTCCGAGAAGCGTACCCGCCGCAAGCGCTATGAGGCGCGTGTCCGGGAGCGCATCAACGCCGCGAAGGCGGCCGCCAAGAAGAAGTAGTTTCGGCTTTTTCTTGACGTATAGACATTCGGGCGGGGCGGGCCAGGCATTGGATGCCGGCCGTCCAGTCCGAGTGAAGTTTTATTCCGAATATCCGAATCTTTGCAATCGACTTCCGCCATCCGCGATGATGGTGCTCTGGTGTAGCCTCATCGGCGTCCGCGTTTTTTGCCGTGGCCGCCGATGAGTCCGCAGCGGAGCACATCAGCGCGAGAGGCGGTCGGTTTCGAGGCGTCGGATTTCGGAGCGAACCGAACCCCCAACCACAGGAAATCCAAAGAAAGGAGTGCCGAATCCATGGCGAAGGCAAAATCAACGAAATCCGTGAAGGCGGCCGCCGCGACTGCCCCGAAGTACGTGTACCGCTTTGGCAACAATGGCGCCGAAGGCAATGCCGACATGCGCAATCTGCTGGGCGGCAAAGGCGCGAACCTGGCTGAAATGAGCCGTCTGGGGCTGCCTGTCCCGCCCGGCTTCACCATCACCACCGAATGCTGCACGGCGTACTTCGCCGAGAACGGGCAGTTCCCTGCCTCGCTGAAGGCGGAGGTCGAGGCCGCGCTGGCGGCGGTCGAGAAGCAGATGGGCCGCAAGTACGGCGACGTCAAGAACCCGCTGCTGGTCTCGTGCCGTTCGGGCGCGCGCCAGTCGATGCCGGGCATGATGGACACCGTGCTCAACATCGGTCTGTCGACCAAGACCATCCCCGGGCTGATCGCGCAGACGAAGAACGAGCGCTTCGTGTGGGATTCCTACCGCCGCCTGATCATGATGTACGCCGACGTCGTGATGGAGAAGGCCGAGGGCATCGACCCGATCGACGGCAAGGGCATCCGCAAACTGCTCGACGACATGCTCGCGCAGTATAAATACATCAAGAACTACAAGTCCGACACCGAACTCACCGCCGAGGACCTCAAGGCCCTCTCCGACGCATTCAAGCGCCGCATCAAGGAA
>JAEEXV010000035.1 GCA_016287975.1 Lentisphaeria bacterium
AGGAGCATAGCCAGGGGTGGAGGGCGCGTCAGCGCCCGGAACCCCTGGGGGCGGGGAAAAAAACGACAGGAGCCCCGCAGGGGCGGCGGGAACGCCTGGCAACGGGAGCCGCCGACAAATGCCGCCTTGCGGCCCTGGAACGGCTGTCGTTGTCGGGGGCGGAGGCTGCGGTCGGGCTTCCGCCCTCCCTCCGCCTCCGCCCCCGACAATGGCATCCATTTCCGGGCGCCGATCTGTTTTCGGCGCCCTTCCAGGGGTTCCGCTCGCCGCTTCGCGGCTCGCTCCACCCCTGGCTATGCTCCGACGCCCCCTTGCGGGGGCTTCCTTAGCCAGGATTGCCACGCCCTCTCCACGGTGGCTGCGCATTGCCAGATTCCACGAAGTTGCTCTGTTTCCCAAACGAGTTGGCAATTGCCGACCTTCTTGGGGAGCATAGTATTCGGGGAAAGACATATTCCCCGCCATCCCAGAGCGGGGGAGCCACGGCCATCCCCGCCCTGCCCCGCCTGGGATATCCCCCCGCTTGCGGCCCTATACCTGGGTCGCGCCGCGGTCGTGCATGGTGATGACGACCTTCCGCACATCCTGGGCGCGGCTCTTCGGAAGAATCAGCACGGCGTCGTCGTTGACGACGACCACCATGTCCTTGAG
The DNA here is from genome assembly GCA_016287975.1 of Lentisphaeria bacterium. The sequence goes on from JAEEXV010000035.1 coordinate 652, forward strand.
GCCGACGGCGGCGACCGCCATCTTCTTCTGCCCTGGCGCGTTATAGACGATGGAGGATTCGCAGTCGATGAGCACGGGCTCGCCGAAGGTGACATTGCCGTTGCCGTCGGGCGGGAAGGTGCGCGACAGCGCATCCCAGCTGCCCAGGTCGTCCCAGATGAACTTGCCTGGAATCACGGAGACCTCGCCAGACTTCTCCATCAGCGCGTAGTCGATGGAGATGCTCGGCATCGCGTCGAAGATCGCCTGCGCGCGGCGTTCGTCATGCGCCATGATGGCGTCGGTGAGATCCTCCAGCGTCTCGGCGAGGACGGGATTGGCGTGGCCGAACTCGTTCTGGAAGGTCGACAGCCGCCAGAAGAACATACCTGAATTCCAGTAGCAATGTCCTGACGCGATGAACTTGGCCGCCTTCTCCGCCGAGGGCTTCTCATGGAAGCAACTGACCTTGTAGAGCGGGTACTTGTCGTTGGCGTTGAGGCGTTCGGAGGAAGCATCCACCTCGATGTAGCCATAGGCGGGATCCGGGCGCACCGGCTGGATGCCGATGGTGATCAGCGTGTCGATGTTCTCCGCCTCCTCCAGCGCCGCCTGCGCGGTCGCCACAAAGGGCTCCGTGTCAGGGATGCGGTGGTCCGCCGTCAACACCCCCATCGTCACCGCCTCGGGTCCCAGTTCACGGTGCTTCGCCAAAATGCTCGCCGCCGCGAAAATCAGGCAGCCCGCCGTATTGCGCTTCGAGGGCTCCGCCAGCACATTCTCCGCAGGGATCCCCAGATTCGCCGACACGATTGCGGGACGCAGCAATTTGCTCGTCGCGATATACACATTCTCCGCAGGCACCAGCGCCTTGCTGCGCTCGACCGCCTCCTCCAGCAGCGACTGGCCGCTTGAAGTCAGCGTCAGCAGCTGCTTCGGATGCGCCACGCGCGACATCGGCCAGAAGCGCTCCCCAGTCCCCCCTGCCATGATCACGATCACACGCATCGACATCTCTCCTTTCTACAAGTTCCCCTGCCCTGGCGCCAGCGGCGCGGCCCCGCCCTTGACCCGCATCACAATCTTGGACTCGTCCCAGAGTTCCTCCAATGCATAGAAGTTCCTCATTTCGGGCTCGAGGATATGGACCAGCAGCACGCCGTAGTCCAGCACCATCCAGCGGCTCTCGGCGCGTCCGTCCTGCCCGCGCATCAAGACGCCCTGGTCGGCGAGCGCGCGGCGGACATGTTCGGCGATGGCGTTGATGTGGGGCATGGAGGTGCCGCTGCAGACGAGGTAGTAGTCCGCGACAATGGTGTTCTCGTGGACGTCGAAGAGCAGGATGTCCTGCGCCTTGGTCGCCTCGCAGGTCGCGACGGCGAGTTTCGCCAGTTCAAGGGAATCCAGCGGCGCGGGGGTGGTGTTTTCGTTTGCCATAGTGGGTTTTCTCCTGTGCTTATGCTTTCTGATACAAATGGTTCTGGCAGATGTAAGACCAGACCGACGGAGACAGGTAGCGCGCAGGGGCGCCGCCGTTCGCAATCGCGCGCCGAATGTCGCTGGAGGCGATGTCCATCATCGGATATTCCTGCGTCGGCAGGACGGAGCGCTGCAGTTTCGCCGCGAAGGCCGCGCCGTACAATTCGATCAGGCGCTGGAAAGCCAGATTCGGCCCCGCGGCCGCGCCTTGCGCCGTCGACTGCGCGCGCGCCAGGTTCAGGTATTCGCCAGGGCGCGGATAGATGATGAAGTCGTAGTTGCGCAGCAGTTCGCCGTAGCGGTGCCAGCGCTGCAGCTCGAAGAGATTGTCCGTACCCATGAGGAACAGCAGTTCCATGTCGGAGAAGAGGCGGTGCAGGATCTCCATCGTCTCGATGGTGTAGGTGCGGTCGCCGTCGCGCTTCAGTTCCAGGTCGGAGGTGCTGAAGCGGTATTCGACCTGCGTCTCGTCCCCGTCCAGGTTGGTCACCGTGAAGGACGGCTTCTCGCGGAGCGCGTCGTCGATCGCCAGTTCAAGCATCTCCATGCGCACCTTTCCGGGCAGGGAACTTCCAGCCGCCTTCAGCGGCGACTGCTTGGCGGGGATGAACATCACCTCGTCCGCCAGCTGGTGCTCCAGGATCTGGCGCGCCAGCGCGACATGCCCGAGGTGGACGGGGTCGAACGAGCCACCGAAGACGACCAGGCGCTGACGACGGGCGGTCGTCAGCCCCGCGTTCTTCTCCATCGCCTCCTTGACGCCGTCGTCATTCGGCCATGGATCCGGGATCACCACCTCCTCCCGCTTCTTGCGGGGCGGACGGTCATACGCATCTTCTTTCATAGTCTGTCAAAAATCCGTAGGAACAATTCAATCCCCCCTCCCGAAGACGCAGAATGGCATCCCGCAGAGCCCCCGGGTGGTTTCCAGGGGCTTCGCGGAGTGTTTCCGAAAAGGCGCGGCGGGACTACTCGTCCTCGTTCTCCTCTTCCTTGGCGGCCTCTTCCTGCACCTTCTTCGCGATGGCGGCGGGCACCGGGTCATAGCGCTCGAACTTCATCGAGAAGGAGCCGCGCCCCTGGGTCATGGAGCGCAACTGCGCAGGATAGCTGTAGACCTCGGCCAGCGGGACCTCGGCGGTCAGCACCTGCATGCCGTCCTGGCTCTCCATCCCGAGGATGCGCCCGCGGCGGCTGTTGAGGTCGCCCTGGACGGCGCCCATGTACTCGCCTGGCAGTTCGATGGAGAGAGTCATGATCGGCTCGAGCAGTTCGGGCTTCGCCTTCGCCATGGCGGCGCGGAAGGCGCCTCGCGTGGCGATCTTGAACGCCATTTCCGAGGAGTCGACGGGGTGGTATTTGCCGAAGAAGACGACGGCCTTGAAGTTGATGACCTTGGAGTGCGAGAGCGGCCCCACCAGGCGCGTCTCCGCGACGCCCTTCTCGATCGCGGGGATGAAGTTCTTCGGGATCGCGCCGCCGACGACCTCGTTCCCGAACTGGTACTCCTCCTCCGCCGTGCCAGCGAAGGGCTCGATGCGCATGTGGACCTCGGCGAACTGGCCGTGGCCGCCAGACTGCTTCTTGTGGCGGAACTGATCCTCGCCAGTCGCCTTCACCGTCTCGCGGTACGGGACCTTCGGCGTGTCGAGCGAGACCGCCACCTTGAAGTCGTTCTTCATGCGTGCGACCATCAGGTTGATCTGCTGGTCGCCCATGCCGCTGATCACCGTCTGGTGCGTCTCGGCGTTGCGCTCCATCTTCAGCGTGCGGTCCTCCGCCATCAGACGGCCCAGCGCCGCCGCCAACTTGTCATCCTCACCCTTGTTCACCGCCGAAATCGCGTACATCTGCGTCGGCTGCGGATACGGGACGGGCGCGAAGACCGCATCCGTCTGCTTGGCGGAGAGCACGTCCATCATCGCCGTGTTCTTGAGTTTCGCCAGCGCGATGATCTCGCCAGGGCCCGCCTCGTCCACATTCTCCTGGTTCTTGCCCTGCACCAGCAGCAGATTGCCGAGGCGCTCCTTGCCCTGCTTCGTCGAGTTCACCATCTCCGCGTCCTTCGTGAAGGTGCCGCTGTAGATGCGGATGTAGGTCATCTGCCCGATGAAGGCGTCGTTGACCGACTTGAAGACAAAGCCCACCGCGTCGCCGCTCTTGCGGTCGATCGATCCGGCCTCCAGCGGGATCGGGACCTCGTCCAGCGGGGAGGCGCCATACTGCAGGATGAAGTCCATCAGTTCGGCGACGCCCAGGTCCTTCGCGACGCTGCCCGCGAAGATGGGAATCAGCTTCTCGGTCACGAAAGCGTGGCGCAGGCCGTGGAGCAGATCCTCGTCCGAAAGCGTCTCGGACTCCAGATACTTCTCCATGAGCGCGTCGTCGGATTCGGCGACCGCCTCGATCAGCTGCATCTTGTCCGCCTCGGCCGTGTCGCCGCCCTTCTCCACCGCGTCCGGAGCCAGCACGCTGTAGACGCCCGTGAGTTTCGCCTTGAGGCCGATCGGCAGGCAGAAGGGCACGCTGTTGCCCTTGATGCAGGACTGGCGCAGCGCGTCGAGGACGTGGTCATAGTCGGCCATGTCCTTGTCGCATCCGTTGATGAAGACCAGGCGCGGGATATGGCGCTCGCGGGCCTGGCGCCAGGCGCGGATGGCGCCGGGGCCGATTTCGCCCGCCGCGTCCACCACGAGCACCATGATGTCGGCCGCGTTGATGGCGTTCATCGCCTCGCCGCAGAAGTCGGAGCTTCCGGGAGTGTCGACGAAGAAGAAATGCCCGTCCTTCCACGGGCAGTGCATCACGGCGGAAAAGATGCTGCCCTTGCGCTCCTGCTCCTCCTTGCGGAAGTCGGAGACGCTGGTGCCGTTGTCCACGCTGCCCTGCCGCGGGACGACCCCTGCCTTGAAGAGCATCAGATCTGCCAGCGAGGTCTTGCCTGCGCCCGCATTGCCAGCCAGCACGAAGTTACGAATGCGGTCGGGTGCACAATTTTTCACGATAAAAACTCCTGTCCTGTAGGGAATGTTCGATTGGGTTTGCGGTTTTCAACTGAAACAAAAAATCGACATAATGTAATACGCCCCCCCGCATTTGCCACACACCATCCCCATTTGCCGCCACTCTTGCCGCGCATTTTCCGCCCGCCCCCGCCGCCAGATGGCCTGGGACGGGGGCGGCGCGGCGCCTATGGCCTGGCGGGGGGCTTGCCGCCCCAGCCCAGAATGCGCTTGCCGAATTCGCGGAGGCGCTGGAAGACGGCGTAGAGGGCGGGGGTCATGACGAGGCCGAAGGTGGAGGCGAGGAGCATCCCCGAGAAGGTGGTGATGCCGATGGCCTGGCGGGAGCCCGCGCCCGCGCCCGAGGCGACGACCAGCGGGAAGACGCCGAAGATGAAGGACCAGGCGGTCATGAGCACGGCGCGGTAGCGCAGGCTGGCGCCGCGCTCGGCGGCGGTGTAGACGTCGGTGCCCGCCTCGCGTTCGCCCTTGGAGAACTCGACCATGAGGATGGCGTTCTTGGCGGTGAGGCCGATCAGCATGACGAGGCCCAGCTGCGCGTAGATGGAGAGGGGTTCGCCGCTGATCTTGAGGCCGAGGTAGGCGCCGAGGATGGCGGTGGAGACGGTCAGCATGACTGGAATGGGGATCGTCCAGGATTCATACTGCGCGACGAGGAAGAGGTACGCGAAGAGCATGGCGAGCAGCATCAGCTGGAAGATCTGGCCCTGGTTCTGGCGCTCCTGGTAGCTCATGTCGCTCCACTCGATGTGGAGCCCCTTCGGCAGCTGGATGCCTTCAGCGACCCGCATGAGTTCGCCTGAGGAGATGCCTGGCTTCGCCTCCGCGTTCACCTGCACCGACGAGGCCTTGTTGAAGCGCTCGATGCGCCGCGGCCCGACGTCGAAGCGCACCGTGGCGACGGAGGTCAGCGGCACCATCTCGCCCTTGCTGTTGGCGATGAGCACCGACTGGATGTCCTCGATGGTGGAGCGGGCGTCGGCCTCGGACTGGGCCTTGACATTGTAGGTCTCGCCCTTGAAGTTGAAGTCGTTGATGTAGTAGGATGCCAGCTGGGTCTGCAGCGCCGTGAAAATCGCGCTGGCGGTGAGGCCCAGCGTCTGGGCCTTGTCGCGGTCGACATCCAGGTAGAGCTGCGGGGTGTTGGCCGAGTAGCTGGCGTAGGCCATCTTGGTCTCGGGGCGGGCGTTGAACTCGCGCAGGAAGGCGTTGGCGGCGTCGCCCAGCTGCACGGGGGACAGCGTGCCGTCGGAGCAGAGCTGCAGGGTGATGCCGCCGGTCACGCCCAGCCCCATGATGGCGGGCGGGATGAAGGCGCGGAAGTTGCCTTCGGGAATGGTGGCGGCGACCTGGTTGACCTTCCCCAGCATCGTCTCCAGCTGGGTTTCCTTGGTCTTGCGGTGGTCCCAGTCCTGGAGCTGCACGACGGCGAAGGCGGTGTTCTCGCCGATGCCCGCGAGGGGCGAGAAGCCGCCGATGGTGAGCAGGTCCCTGATGCCTGGGATGCCCTTGCAGCGCTGCTCGAACTCGCCCAGGGCGGCCATGGTGCGGTCGATGGTGGCGCCTGGCGGCAGGTCCACGGAGACGAGGATCGCGCCCTTGTCCTCGCTCGGCAGGAACGACGAGTGCGTCCGCTGGGAGAAGAACCAGATGCCGAAGAGGATGCCGCCGAGAAGGAGCAACGTGATGATGCCCTGCCGCACCAGGATCTTCACGAAGAAGAGGTAGACGCTGCGGGTCGTGTCGAGGAACCAGTTGAACGGCAGGAAGAAGACCGACGGCTTCTCGCGCGGCGGACGCAGGATGAGGGAGCAGAGCACCGGCGAGAGCGTCATCGCCACGAAGGTGGAGATGCACAGCGAGATGCACATCGTGATCGCGAACTGGATGTAGATCCGTCCGACCATGCCGCCATAGAAGGCGAGCGGGACATAGCAGGCGACGGTGACCAGCGTCGTCGCGATGATCGCGCTGGTGATCTGCTGCATCGACTTGATCGCCGCCGCCTTCGCGTCGAGCTTCTCGCGGAACATCAGGCTCTGGCAGTTCTCGACGACCACGATCGCGTCGTCGACCAGCGACCCGATGACCAGCACCAGCCCGAACATCGACAGCACGTTGATCGAGATGTTCATCGCGAACATGAACGGGAAGGTCGCCATCAGCGAAACTGGAATCGCGACGGAGGGGACGAGCGTCGCGCGCCAGTCCTGCAGGAAGAGGTAGGTGATGAGGACGACCATCGCCAGCGCGATCAGCAGCGTCTCGACGATCTCGCGCATCGAAATCGTGATGAAGCGCGTGGGGTCGTACGCCAGCGTGTGGGTGACGCTCGCAGGCAGGCGCTTCGCGATCGCCTCCACCTCGCCCTTCACGCGGTTGACGGTCGCCAGCGCATTGGCGTCGTTGTTTCGGTAGACGGCGCAGACGACCGCCTCCTTCCCGTTGAAGCGCGCGCCCGCCGAGTAGGTCCGCGCGCCCAGCTCGACCCGCGCGATGTCCCGTATGTGCACCAGGTTCCCCTGCCCGTCCTGCCGCACGACGATCTCGGAGAACTCCTCGGGAGTCACCAGGCGGCCTTTCACGTTGATCTTGAACTCGATGTATTTGCTGGAGTGTTCGGAGCCGATGGTGCCCGCCGCCGCCTGCACGTTCTGGCTGGCGATGGCGCGGTTGATGTCGTCGGTCGAGATGCCCATGGCGCTCATGCGGTAGGGGTCGAGCCAGATGCGCATCGCGTAGGGCGCGGCGCCGAGGACCTCGATGGCGGAGACCCCGTCGACGCGGGTCAGGGTGTCGACGACGGTGGTGGAGACGTAGTTGTTGAGTTCCTGGTGGGACATCTCGCTGCCGTCGGTGGTGAAGGTGTACATGCAGAGGATGTCGTTGTTGCGCTTGAGCACGCGCACGCCGAGCTGGTTCACCTCGGTGGGCAGCTTGGGTTCGGCGCGCTTGACGGCGTTCTGCACATTGACCATCGCGATGCTGTCGTCGATGCCCGTCTTGAAGGTGATCATCCCGAAATAGGTGCCGCTGTTGTTGCACTCGGAGGAGAAGTAGATCATGTCCTCCAGGCCGTTGAACTCGGCTTCCAGCGGGATCGCCACGGTGTTCTGGACATCCGTCGCCGAGGCGCCCGTGTAGGTCGCGATGACCATGATGGAGGGCGGCGTGACGTCGGGATACTCGGCGATGGGCAGCTTGTTGACTGCGAGGGCGCCCGCGAGAATCAGCACGATGCTGATGACAAAGGCGAAGCGCGGCCGTTCAATGAAGAAGCGTGAAAACATAGTGCTGTGGTCTCCAATGGGTGGCGGCGGAGATTAGCGGGAGGCGGGGTTGACCGGGGCGCCAGGGCGGACCTTGTGCGTGCCGTCGATGACGACGCGCTCGCCGACCTTCAGGCCGCTCTTGACCATCCAGCGGCCGTCGACCAGCGGGCCCACGGTGATGTCCCGACGGCTGACGACGTTGCCGTCGCCGACCACATAGACATAGTTGGTCTTCTCGTCGTTCATGACGGCGGTGGGCTCAATGGAGGCGTATCTGCTCTTCGTCTTCTGTGAGAGCAACACGGTCACCGAACTGCCGGGCAGCAACTCGAACTTCGGGTTGGGGAAACTGACGTAGAGGGTCAGGGTGTCGGTCGAGCGGTTGGCCTCGTTGTTGCGGAACTCGAAGGTACCCTCCTCATCATAGTCCTGCCCGTTGGCGAGGCGGATGCGGATGCGCGCGCCCTGGCGGAAATTCTCCTCGCTGCCGAACAGCGTCAGGAAGTCGCGGTTGGACAGCGAGAACGAAAGCCGGATGGGGTCGAGCTGCACGATGGTCGCCAGCACCCCCGAAGAGGGCGTGAGGTAGTTGCCGCGGGTGAAACGGGTGGCGCCGATCTTGCCGCCGATCGGCGCGACGATCTTCGTGTTCTTGAGGTCGTCCGCCGCCGTGACCAGGCTCGACTTCGCCGCCGCCAGGGAGGCGCGGTCCGTGTGGAAGGCCATCAGCGCCTTCTCCATGCTGTCCCGAGTGTCAACTTTCTTCTCAAACAGGCCGTTGATGCGGTTGTAGTTGCTCTCACTGTAGCGCAGGCTCGCCTCGCACCGCGCGATGTTCGCCTTCGCGACATCCACCAGCGCCGCATAGCGCACCTCGTCCAGCTGGTACAGCAACTGCCCCGCCTTCACCATGTCCCCCTCACGGAATCCAACCTTCAGCAACTCGCCAGACACGCGCGCCACCAAATCCACACTCTGAGGCGCCGCCAGCATCCCGGGATACCGACGCGTCTCGACGATCTCAGCCTCCGTCACCGTCCCCACCATCACCGTCGGCGCGGGCAACCCAGGCTGACCGTGGCTCTGCACGGAAAGGGCGAACAATACGGCAAAACTCAACGAAATGAACTTGATTCGACGGCTCATGGATGCTCTCCAAAATGCGGCTTCCCCCCTCAATCGGGATAAAACCATAATTTAAAACAATTTTTTAAAATTGCCAGCGGCGCACGGCGGATTTGCGCGGGAAGATAGCGGATGCCTTGGCTGCGCCCCGACACTGGCTGCCACGGCGCGCCGTGGCAGCCAGTGTCGAATCGTGCTGTTCCCCATGAGGGTCGGTTCCATCGCCATTTCGCCAAGTCGTCATGCCGGATTGTCTGCTTCACGAGGGATCATTGCCGCCCCGCCTGAGGGAAAGTGCGCTTGACGAAGCGGACGTAGCCACGGCGTCCCACCGTGGCGGTCGGGTGAGCCACACAGGATTTGCAAC
>JAEEXV010000290.1 GCA_016287975.1 Lentisphaeria bacterium
TACCACAACGAGGACGGCATCCTCGTCCTGCGTCTTGAGGATTTCCTGACGGGCCAGGAATCCCTGGATATTTGACCACATCCTGCGCTGAACACTTTTGCGGATCGCGCTGTTCCCCATGAGGGGCGGTTCCATCGCCATTTTGCCAAGTCATCATGCCGGGTTGTCTGCTTCACGAGGGATCATTGCCGACCCGCCTGAGGGTTGCCGCCAGGTTGCCATATCAGATAGCATCCGACAAGCACGACGCAGACAAGCGCAAGCGCGCCAAGAATCCGCAAGGCGCTTTTGCCAAGGTTTTGCAGCAGACTGGGGGTCATGTCGCCGTCAGCCTAGGATTTCCCTTGCCCGTTCCGCCACCATCTGCTCGACCATCGCCAGACGCCGATGGTCCCAGTTGTAGCGGGGATGGCGCTGGAAGCGGAAGTCAAGCAGTTTGCGCAGGGCATTTCGCTGCGTGTGGGTGATGACCGCCTGGGCTTCTTGGATGAAGTCGTCATACACGCGAGGCAGGAGCGTCTTGGCATATTTTCGCAAGGCGGGGAGGCTCTTGAAGGCGTCCAGCGGAGCCAGGCTGAAGAGAGAGTTCCCGTGGTCAAAGAGAGGCGCGGGCGCAAGAATCTGGTTGGTATGGCTGTCCACTAGGAAACCGAAATTGCCGAAGTGGCGGTCGGTGTTGCAGATGACGGCGTCAAAGACGATCATTTCATCCAAAGCGGCGGTGAAGGCATTCCCCAGCGTTTCGCAGTGCTGTCGGATGGCGGGCAGACCACCTTTCGGGAGCAATCTTCCCACGGGAATGAAGGAGAGATCCTTGGAGGTGAAAAGATCGCAGCAGGAGCACTGCCGCCCCTTCCATTTGGCGAGGGAATAGGAGACGGCGTTGAAGCCGAGCAACTTCGCAATCTGGAAGGCGTATAATTCGGCGTATGGCTCGTTGCCAGTGTTGGAGGCACCTTCCGTCCCGCCCTTGTAGAGTCGGATGACGCCATCCTGCCTGCGCCAGCATTTTGGGAGCATGCCGTTGGTGGTGAATTCTGGACTGGAAGAGATGCGGGAACTGTTGCCGCTTCCGTAGCCCGTGAAGGCGATTTCTCCAAGCACGCGGCTGAATTTGTTTTCAAACAAGTTGAATTGCCTGAAAGCGCCGTTGAAGCCGTCCTCGGTCACCCAGTAGCAGTCATTCAGTGAAAGTCCCTTGGAGAGGCGGATGACATCCATGGGACGGTTCAGGCTCAGTCCCTGCGAGGCGAGGATGGCGTCCACATAGGCGCGGTTTCGGGGGATGGTCCGATGGCGCAGCCAGGCTTCCAGCCGTTTCGCATCGACCTGGCGGTGAAACTCCAAGGGCATCAGTCCCTGGTGGTTTTCATCGGCCCAGAGGATTCGGATGGCGGTCTCGGCGCCATGTTCCGCCGAAAAGCGCACCAGCGGAGTGTCAAAATGTCTGAGCGTGTAGATCATCCAGTATGTTTTCCTGCGTCCATCATAATGTAGCATGTTCGCCATGCTGTGCCGTTTGTATTTCACGATAGGAGGCGACTTTCACAACGGATCGCTTCCCCATATGGGGCGGCAATCGCCGCCGTTTTCATGCCCGAAGTTGTTGCCACGACAGGGATTTCCGTGGCAACCATTATCAGGACGTTGACCTGGCAATCACCTGCCTTCTTAGGGAACGGCGTCAAATACAAACTGGTGCAATGGCATGGCAGAATTCATTTTGGAGGACGGCGCCACTTAACCAGGGGGAGGGCGGATACTGTGGGAGGTGTTATAATATAATAAGGGATGGCGTGTGGGAGTTTGTGTTTGGGAAGTGGGAAGAACGCCACGAGAATGCGAGCCGCAGCCATTTGAATGATGCCTGCCCAGCCTGTCAGGGGCGGAAAAAGGTGCGTCGTCCTAGAACTCCAACTGAACTATAGTTCAGGGAGGAGAAACGGAACATGGAAGCATGTCGCTTTTTGTGTGCGAGGCGGCGCGCTGAAGTTCACGGAGCCGGCGTGCGCTGGCTCAACGGGATCTTCTAACGCGCGGCGATTCTTCAAGCAGGGGCGTCGGGCGGCAAATAGGGACAAGATGGACATTACCTTTGACATGCTTCAGAATGACGCCTCTGGCCGAGTCATCTTTCGGGGGGTGTGGGGCAGCCATGCCTTCGGGACCGCCACGCCGGAGAGCGACCTCGACACGGTGGGCGTCTATGTCATGGAGCGGGACGCGTATCTGTCGCTTGTCGCGCCGCCCGCGCAGGTGTCGGACGAGCGCAATGACAACCGCTTCTATTCCCTGCGGAACTTCCTGGAACTGGCGGCCAACGCGAATCCGAACATCCTGGACACGCTGTATCTGCCGGAGGACTGCGTGCTGAAGAATTCCCCGTATTGGCAGCGGTTGAAGGAGAACCGCGCTCTTTTCCTCAGCCGGAAAGTCTGCCAAACCTACTGCGAATACGCGATGGGGCAGATCAAGAAAGCACGCGGCTGCAACAAGCGTATCCACAACCCACAGCCCGCGGCACCGCCCGTGCCCGAGGACTTCTGCTTTGTGCTGACGGCCTCGTCGACGGGGATGCCCGGGCGGCCCGTGCCCTTGAAGGCGTCCGGCATCCGGCTGGATCAGTGCCACGCCGCTGCGGTGGAGAACAGCGGTGACCTCTACCGCCTTTACGACTACGGCGAGGGGGCGCGGGGCGTCTTCCGCAACGGGATGCTGGTCTGCGAAAGCATCCCCATGGCGGACGAGACGACGCGTTTCCGTGGACTGATGATGTTCAACCGGAATGCATTTGAGCAGTCCAAGTCGAAGCATCGCCAATATTGGGAGTGGCGGCGCACTCGCAACGAGGCCCGCTGGCGCAGCCAGGAGGCGGGGTTGCTCGACTATGACGCGAAGAACCTCATGCACACCTTCCGTCTGCTCTATTCCGCCTTGCATATCGTCGAGCACGGTGAGCCGCTGGTGCGTTTCTCGGGCGAGCGGCTCCAGGAACTGCGCGACATCCGCGCGGGGTGCTTCCACTACCCGGAACTGGTGGCGAAGGCCGAGGCGTTGTCGGACAAGTTGTCCAGGCTGCGGGACTCCTCGGGGCTGCCGGACGCCGCCGACCTCGGGCGGATCGACGCGTTGCTACGTGAGATCACGCGCCAATGGGAGAACGACCATGCAAGATGAAGTCCTGTTCGCCTTGAAGCAACTGGAGGATCGGCACGGCTGCCGGATGCTCTTTGCCGCTGAATCAGGCAGCCGCGCGTGGGGATTTGCGTCGCCGGACAGCGATTATGATGTCCGGGCCATCTATGTCAAGCCGTTGGAGTGGTATCTCGGCATAGATGTCTCGCCGAAAGACACGATTGAGGCGATGCTGCCCGGCGATCTGGACATCTCCGCCTGGGAGTTGCGCAAGGCGCTGCGGCTCTTTGCGGAGTGCAATCTCTCGCTGTGCGAATGGTTGGTGAGCCCGATCCAGTATTTTGCCGCGCTGGGTTTCCTGGAGGAGATGCACGTCTTGCAACCGCAGTTCTTCAACCCGATCAAGGCGACGCACCACTATCTCGCGCTGGCCCGGAATGCGCATGAGTCGCTGGACACGGACGGCACCATTCCCTTGAAGAAGGTGTTTTATCTGCTCCGGGGAATCCTCGCCGCCAAATGGTGCGGCCAATTCCAGACGATGCCGCCTGTCCTCTTCACGGAGTTGCTGCGGCCAGAGTTGTTGCCGTCGGAACTGATGGCGCACATCCGCGAATTGCTATCGCAGAAGAAGTCGGCCGGCGAACAGGCACGCTGCGTGTTTTCAGCGGATCTCCATGCCTTCTATGAGCGGTCCGTGCAGGAATGCCTGGAAATGGCGGCGGCTCTCCATCGCCAGGCGCCGCCCAAAGCCGCCCTGGATGCGCTGTTGCGGAAGTGGGTCGCCAGGAATAGGGCAGGGTAGTGTTTCCCGCCTTCCCGCCAGTAGGATGTCAGCGGATAGGCGGCGACACCGAGTGTCCGGCGAGATGAAACCCAACGATAGGTTATATTAGAAACCTAACTGTTAGGTTTTGCAGGAGAAGAAGCGATGGGCCTTTGTCTCAATCCAGGGAACAGCACCTTCCAGTCGCTGGTGAACTACGAGTATGTGGACAAGACCGGCCTGGCGGCAGTGGTGAACCGCACGATCGAGACGCCGATTCGCCTGTCGTGCGTGAGCCGTCCGCGTCGTTTCGGCAAGTCGGTGGCGGCGCAGATGCTGGCGGCCTACTATGACCGCAGTTGCGATTCGTCGAAGATTTTTGACGGTTTGGAATTGGCGAAGGATTCGTCCTACCGCGCACATCTGAACAAATACAATGTGCTTTTGCTGGACATGGCCGCGATGGGGACGTATGCCGGCGGCTACGACAAGTTGGAGGAGTATATTCCCGACTTGATTACCCAGGAACTCCAGCAAGAATTGCCTGGCCTGCAGGCAAACGGGGATTTCCCTTCGACGCTGCTCCAGGCCGTGCAGCGCGGTGGCGTGAAGTTCGTCATTCTCATTGACGAATGGGATGCGCCCATCCGCGAGGCCAGGCATGGCGATGACGCGCTCGCCTACCTGAAGTTTTTGCGCAGCATTTTCAAGAGCACGGGGCTGACCGAGCGTGTCTTTGCCGCCGCCTACATGACTGGCATCCTGCCCATCCGGCGATATGGGAGCCAGTCCGCCTTGTCCAACTTCACGGAATATACCATCCTTGAACCAGGGGCGTTCGCGTCATACGCGGGCTTCCTGGAGCCGGAGGTGCAGGCGCTTTGCGCGAAGCATGGCCTCCCGTTCTCCGAGATGAAGCGGTGGTATGATGGCTACTCCCTGCCCGGGGGGCTGGAAGTCTATAATCCCAATTCCGTGATGCAGGCGGTCCAGAATGGCAGGTTCCGCTCCTATTGGTCGGCGACGTCAGCCGCCAGTGTGCTCATTGACTATATCAGCCTGGACTTCGAGGGACTCTCCAAGACCATCGCCGAATTGCTTGGAGGGGGCGAGGCACCGGTGAATACCATCCATTTTTCCAATGACATGCGCGAGTATTCCAGCCGGGACGATGTTCTCACGGCGCTTACGCATCTGGGCTACCTTACCTACAACGCCGAGCGCGGCACCGTGCGTATCCCCAACGAGGAACTCCGCGAGGAGTTCGCCGACGCCATTCACCATGTGAGCCACGCCGAGACCGTGAGGCGGGTGGCGGCGAGCGTGCGGCTTTTCCAGGACACCGTGCTTGGGAAGGCCGAAGACGTGGCGCGGCAGATCGAGCGCATCCACGAGGAGGAGTGCGCGCCGCTGCACTACAACCGCGAGCAAAGCCTCCGCTCGGTCGTCAAACTGGCCTACTATACCTATAAGGACCACTATCTGCAACTTGAGGAACTGCCCGCTGGGGCGGGCTATGCGGACATTGTCTATCTGCCCAAGAAGTTCTCCGACTGGCCGGCGCTGCTCATTGAACTGAAGTGGAACCAGTCGGCCGATGGGGCGATTCAGCAAGTCAAGGCGCGGCATTATCCTGCCGTCCTGAAGGGCTATGGGGGGCCGCTGGTGCTGGTCGGCATCAGCTATGACAAGGATGCCCCGCCTGGCGCACGCCACCATTCCTGCGTTATTGAAACCATTGAAGTGTGAACTCACACTTCGGCATGGAGCGCGTTTTGGTTTCGCCAGGCGCGCGGGGCGAGTTTCATCTGGCGCTTGAAGTAGCGTGAGAAGACGAATTCGCTGCTGAACTGGAGGCGGGCGGTGATTTCCTTGGAGGAGAGGCCCTCTTCAAGCAGGCGGGCGCAGCGGTCGATGACGAAGCGGTCGATCAGCTGCTTGGGGGTGATGCCTGTGCGGGCCTTGAAGTGCCTGGTGAAGACCTCGCGGGATTCGCCGCAGCGTGCGGCCAGGTCGCCGACGGTGGTGGCGGCGCTGCCGTGTCGGTCGAGGTATTCGGCCAGCGGGAGGTACTGCCTGAGGGCGAGCGGCTGCCTGAAGTCCTCTGGGGCATAGTGCGGGAGCAGGTCGGCCATCAGCGCGAAGGCCAGCGCGCCCGCCTTGACCGCGTTCAGAAACGGTGCCTCCGAGTGGCTGTGGAAGAGCGCGAGCAGTTCCCCGCCTGGATGCGGCGGCGGCAGGTCGAGCACGCGCGGGCAGTGCGAGAAGAGCTCCACGCCTGGGAAAATATGCAGGCTGGTGTGCAGGCTTAGGAAACGCAGCTTTTCGTCGAGCGCGAACTGCACTGGGAGATAGGCGGGGACGAAGTAGCAGTGTCCTGGCGCCAGCGTGTGCCTTGCCCATTGGTCGGCGATGGCATTGTCCGCGCCGTTCGGGTTCTCCAGCGGGACACTAGTGTCCCACAAAAAACAAAGACAGGAGGTTGAATCTAACTAAAAATCAAAGGATTACGTAGTGATTTTCGTGCGTACCGATTTGAACGAGTATCTTTGCAGCCAGGACGGAGGCTGCAATGAACAAGGACAAATA
>JAEEXV010000036.1 GCA_016287975.1 Lentisphaeria bacterium
CAAGTTCGCGCACGTGTCGCTCTTCTCGGAGCTCAACAACCTGACCGACATCACGCTGCACCCGGACTACGCCGCGATGCTGGGCTTCACGGCTGCCGAGATCAGGGAATACTTCGCGGACCGTATCCCGCTGGCGGCGGAGGCGAACGGGATGTCGCCCGAGGCGCTGACGGAACGGCTGCTGGAGTGGTACGACGGCTACCGCTTCTCGCGCGCGGAGACGCATGTCTGCAACCCCGTCTCCGTGTCGAAGTTCTTCACCAACTGCTACGCCTTCTCCAACTACTGGGAGGACACGGGCACGCCGTCGTTCCTGCTGGAGCTCGCGCGCCGACAGTCCTACGACTACGAGGCCGCGCTGGAACAATACTACGACGAGAGCGTCTTCAAGTCCTACGAGCTGGATCGGCTCGACGTGACAGGGCTGCTCTGGCAGACTGGATACCTCACCATCAAGGAGGTGAGGCGCGACGGGGACGAACTGCTCTATCGGCTGGGCTTTCCGGACCGCGAGGTGCAGGCGACCTTCAGCCGCCGCCTCATCGAATTCTTCGCCGCACCTGCTCGGCAGGACGAGGCGTGGGGCGTCGTCCGACAGCTGCGGACCGCCATCCGGCAGGACGACCTGGCGGGCTTCATGACGCATTTCCAGGCGTTCCTGGCGTGCATCCCCTACGAGATGCACCTGAAATACGAGAAATACTACCAGACCATCTTCTACTGCGTCTTCAAGCTGCTGGGGGCGAGCATCGAGGCCGAGTCGCGCACCAACGCGGGGCGCATCGACGCCTATATCAAGACCGCCAGGACGGTGTACATCTTCGAGTTCAAGCTGAACCAGACGCCAGAGACAGCCGTCGGGCAGATCCTCGACCGCCGATACTATGAGCGCTTCCAGGACGGCGGCCAGCCGATTGTCCTCGTCGGCGCGATCTTCGATTCCTCCAAGGGCCGACTTGTCAATTGGGCCGAGACCACCATGGCAAAAACAGCGCTGTGACTGCGTGTCGTTCAATGGAGAAATTGCCGAAAGCTATGTTCCCCAAGAAGGTCGGCAATTGCCTTGTTTGACGCCCGAAAATGGTAGCCACGGCGGGACGCCGTGGTCGCCCCGACGAGCGACGCAGCGAACAATTCAGCAACCCGATTGCAAGCCCTGTGTAGCTCACCCGCCTGCCACGGCGGGACGCCGTGGCTACGTCCGCATCGTCAAGCGCACTTTCCCTCATGCGGGTCGGCAATGATCCCTCGTGAAGCAGACAATCCGGCATGACGACTTGGCGAAATGGCGATGGAACAGACCCTCATGGGGAACAGCGCGTTACACATAGTGCACGCTTTCCAGGGACGCGCTGTCAAGGGGCAGTTATCTTGTCAAGTGGCGTTTCTGCAAAGAATTCCCGACGGGCTTCCTGGCATTCCCCGCCGACGGGAAGACGGAGGCGATGCATTCCCGCAAATCCGCCGCCCGTCCCACGGCTTTTGGGTTTGGCATTATATTGTGAAGTTTCCACTGGTGCAGTGTGGATGCACCGCAGCCTCTTCTTCCCCGCGCAAGCGCCCCCTCATGGAAAACACCTACGAAGACATCTGGTATGCCGCCAAAGCCACGCGCATCGTCTACATGCCGCCGCGGCTTCTGGAGACCTTCGGCGAAAGCCGAGTCCAGTATCTGATGGTCTCGGAGGACATGGACCAGCCAGGCCTCGTCCGCCTGCGCAGCGGTCTGGTGATGGCCGAACGCCCGCGCATCCTCACGCCGCAGTACTTCATCCAGCAGGCCGTCGAGAACTTCGGCCCCGAGGCGCGGCGATACTTCGAAGAGGTCATGTCGCGCGCCGACAACGCCCGCTTCATCCAGTACGGCCTCCATTTCCGCAAGCAGGAATTCAAGGTGCAGACCGTCAACGGCAACGTCGAGGAGGTCGCCGAGCAGGCCGCCAAGGACGCGCAGGACGACCTGCAGGAACTGCGCGGCGTCGTCATCGCCCCCGACGACCTCTGGGAGGTCTCCCTGCTCCATTTCATCACGCGCCTCGTCCAGCGCTCCCTGCCCCGCAACGCCCGCGACATCGCCAGCCGCGGGCTCCTCGACCTGCGGGAGGGCATCCCCGTCGCCGTCCACCGCGAACTGGAGGCCGACATGCGCAACTGCTCCAGCCTCGAGCAGGCGCGCAATCTCGGCGCCAAACTGCGCGACTACGGCGTCTTCGAGCAATACGAGGACCGCTTCTACGAACTCTACCGCCGTTTCAAGTGAGAGCCCGCACATGACGGAAATCCGCTTCCATCTCGCCCCCGAGGACGCCGACCTGGCGCCGCGCCGCCAGCATCCCGACGACGCGGGATACGACTTGCGCGCGCGCACGTCCATGACCATTGGCCCTGGCGCCTTCGCCGCCGTCCCGACGGGCCTGCGCCTGGAACTCCCCGAGGGCTGGATGGCCGAGGTGCGCCCCCGTTCGGGGCTTGCGCTGCGCCACGGCGTCACCGTCCTCAACGCCCCAGGCACCATCGACGCAGGCTACCGTGGCGAGGTCCAGGCCATCCTCATCAACCACGGCAGCGCGCCTTTCGAGATCCAGCGCGGCGACCGCATCGCCCAGCTGCTCTTCGCCAGACTTCCTGAAACCACGCTTCGCCCCGCCGACAGCCTCTCCGCGACCCTGCGAGGCGAAGGCGGCTTCGGCTCCACAGGAACCCACTGATGGCCCCCCACTCCAAAACCTTCCCCATCCTCGCCCTCGTCGTGCTGCTCGGCCTGCTCGCCGCGACGGCGGTCGTGCTGCATCTCGCCAACCAGCGCCGCGAAGCCGAACGCCTCGCGCGGGCCCGCGAGCGGGAACTGCTTCCGTTCATCGAGGCCGCCGCCACGGCGCACGGTCTGCCCGTCCCCCTGGTCCGCGCAGTCATCTGGAAGGAAAGCCGTTTCAACACCCAGGCCGTCGGCACCTGCGGCGAAATCGGGCTGATGCAGATCATGGACGGCGCGGTGCAGGACTGGGCGCGCGTCAACAAATGCAACGTCCCGCCCCGCGAGGCGCTCTTCGATCCCCAGCTCAACCTCAAGATCGGCTGCTGGTACCTCGCCCGCTGCGGGGAGCACTGGAACGGCTATGCCGCCCGCCCCATTCTGCAGCTTGCCGAATACAACGCAGGCCGCAAGAACGTCCTCGACCGCTGGCGCCCCGCCACGCCCGAGACCCCGATGACCGTCGAACAGATCACCTTTCCCGACACACGGCGTTATATTACGCTCATCCTGAACCAGCAGGCCCGCTATGAAAGCGAGGCACGCCAGCCCGCCGCGACCAGCGCCCCCCTGAACAAGCCCCAATGACAGCAAGACTATGAAAGAGCCAATTCCCCAGACCAAGCGCAAGGTATCCGCCCCACGTCCCTCGGACCTCGTCTCGCTCCTCACCGACAATGACGAGTGCATCGCCTCCCTCAGCATGGAGCAGCTGCTTCTCGCAGGCGACTGCAAGCCGCTCATCGCCGAACACCAGGACACCGCCGACCCGCTGCTCCGCCGCCGCATCCACCAGCTCTCCGCCATCGTCGCGCACCAGGATCTGCTCGACAAGGCCGTCTTCGAATTCGAGCAGGGGCGCCTCGACGCCTGGAACTTCGCCCTGATGCTCGACCGCCTCTACGACCCCAAGTCCTCGCGCCACTTCCTCCAGGAGATCGCCCGCGAGTTCTTCGCGGACTTCTTCCCCCGAGGCGGCGTCACCCTGGAGCAGATCGCGGACTACATGCGCCTGCGCAAACTCGCGGTGCCCCGCCCGCCGTGGCTCAATGTCGGGCTCTTCCTGATCGGCGACGTCCTGGAGAACTCCCAGGGCGCGCCGATCCTGCTCGCCATTTTGGCGCGGCAGCTCGCGCAGATGCACGGCGCCTTGCTGACCATCTGCCTGCACGGCGGCCGCGTCACCCTGATGGACAGCAACTCCAACATCCTCGACCCGATGGACAACTGGCAGTTCACCGCCAACCTCCCCCAAAACCAGTTCCATCTCTGCACCAACCAGGAACTCATCCGCATCCTGCTCGCCCAGCTCCTCGCCTCCTCCATGGTCGCGTGGGAATGCTTCGACACCCATCTCTTCTTCAGCGTGATACGCCGTCTCGACCACCTGAACGGCCAGCCGCTGCCATATCCATTCGGAGACTTCGCGGCCCCGGAAGGGGCGGTCCCAACCGCCGAACCCCAGCAATAGGAGAACGCCTGCACCATGCTCAACATCCAGGACATCTGGCCAGCCCTCGCCCGCGCCACGCGATTCAACCTCCTGAAGGAAGACCTCTCACGCCCCGCGGCGCGCCCCGTCTCGCGCCTCTGGCTCGTCGCCATCCGCGCCCTCATGGGCCTCGCATACGGACTGCTGGCCAGCCTTCTGATGATGCTGGTCCGCAACCACGCCGCAGGCGCGCTCATCGCCACGGCGGCGGTCCTCGCCCTCCACTGCCATCTCACCGACTGCCGTGAAAACGGCGTCGCCATCGCCCTCCTCCCTCCCGATGCGGATTCCACGCAGCGACTGATCGTGCGTGCCGTGCCGCCCGTGCTTCTTTTCCTGCTGCTGCTCTGGGGCACCCCCGCGTGGATCGTGCCTGTCCTCGCGCTCGGCGCCGCCGCCGCCGTCGAACTCAACCACCCCGCCGCCAGCGAAATGCCCCGTGAACTCGGCGCCTGGGCGCTCGCCGCCGCCGCCTCGCTGCTCGCCATGGTCCTGCCCGTGCTGAATTCGCCGCAGGCGCGCCAGCACCGCTGCCTCGCCACCCTCACCGTCAGCATCCTCGTCCTCCTGCTCACGCCATGGCTGCGGCGCATCCCGCGCCGCCCCGCAGGCTTCTCGGCCGCCGCCTTCATCGGCGAAATGACGGCGCTCGTCCTCGCCATCCTCGCCAGCATCTTCTGACCCGCCAGGACATGACCGCCCCCAAGCAGCAAATCGTCGTGCAGACCATATCCCTGGGCTGCGCCAAGAACCTGGTCGACGCCGAGGTCATGTGCGGCACCCTCGCCACCAGCGGAATCCTCCTGACCGACGATCCCGAACTCGCCGACGTGCTCCTCATCAACACCTGCGGATTCATCCAGTCCGCCCGCGACGAGGCAGAGGCCGAGATCCAGGACGCCATCGCATGGAAAAAACGCCGCAAGGGCAGGCGCATCCTCGTCAGCGGATGCTACGCCCAGCGCTCGGGAGCCGACCTGGCACGGCGCTTTCCCGCCATCGACGCCATCCTCGGCATCGACGAGGTGCCCCGCATCGCCGAGGTCGTCCGCCGCGTCGCCGCCGCCGCGGATTCCGCGCCCGAGATCGTCATCCCCGCAGGCCAGCCGAAGTATCTCTATGACGAGCGCTCGCCGCGCCTGCAGTCGACGCCCGCCTCCTACGCCTATGTCAAAATCGCGGAGGGGTGCAACCACCGCTGCGCCTTCTGCGCCATCCCAGGCATCCGCGGCAACCAGCGCAGCCGCACGCCGTCCTCCGTCCTCGCCGAATGCCGCCAGCTGCTCGACGGCGGCGTGCATGAACTCATCCTCATCGCGCAGGACACGACCGCCTACGGGCGCGACCTGGAAGGCCGCCCCACCCTCGCCGCGCTGCTGCGGGAAATCGACGCCCTCCCAGGCGACTTCTGGATCCGCGTGCTCTACACCCATCCGCTCCACCTGACTCCCGAGTTCCTGGAACTCCTCGACCACGGACAGCACATCCTACCCTATCTCGACGTCCCCCTCCAGCATGTCGACGACGCCATCCTCGCCTCCATGCGCCGCGGCATGACCGAGCAGGCCACCCTCGACCTCATGCACGCCATCCGCGAACAGCACCCCCGCATCTGGATCCGCTCCACCCTCATGACGGGATTCCCAGGCGAGACCCAGCAGGCCTTCGACAAGCTCCGCCAGTTCGTCGCCGACTTCGGATTCGACCGCCTCGGCGTCTTCGCATTCTCCCCCGAAACGGGCACCCCCGCCGCCGCCATCGACAGCGGCCTCGTCCCGCACGACCTCGCCGAACAGCGCGCCGCGCTGCTGCTGAGCATGCAGAAGAAGCTCTCCCTGCAGCGCAACCGCCACCTCATCGGCGCCACCATGCGCGTGCTGCTCGAAGAGGAGGCCGCGCCTGGCCTCTGGAACGCCCGCGGCCCTGGAGACGCGCCCGATGTCGACCAGACCATCCTGGTGCGCATCCCCAGGGGCTTCCCCAAGCCCGCCCCCAACACCTTCCTGGACGTCCGCGTCGCCACCGCGCGCGCCTACGACCTGACGGCCATGCCAGCCTCCCCATCATGAAACCGACGGAATCCACCAACCATCCCCTCCTGGCCGCAGACATGAACTCCCAGGAGGGCACAGGCAGGAAACGACTGGCAGGCATCGTCCTCAGCATCGTCCTGATCCTGCTGGCGCTCGGCATGCTGGGCGGCCTCGTCTGGCTTGGCCATCATCAACTCTATCGGTGCAACCGCGCCTTCACCATCCAGCAGATCGAAATCCTCAGCGACGAGCACGAGCAGACGCGGGGGATGGTCGAGGCCGCCCTCGCGTCCATGGGAGTCGTCAGGGGCAAGTCCATCCTCACGCAGGTCGACCTGGGCCAGCTGCGCGCCCAGCTCTCCCGTTCCCCCTATCTGGAGGAGGTCGAAGTCCACCGACTTTTCCCCGACACCCTCCGCATTTCCGTCAAGCCCGCCATCCCCGCCGCCATCCTCGACTTCCGACGCGAAAACGTCCGCCTCAAAATCGACCAGTTCGGCATCGTCCGCCCCTTCGACCTCAACAGCGGAAGCAAGTTTCTCCCGCGCCTCGTCGGTGCAGGGCTGGGCAAATCCCCCGACTACCAGCCAGGGCAGGCGACCGACAACGAAGGCGTGAATCTCTTCCTGCATTTCCTGCGCGAAATCAACCGCCTGCCCGACGGCGCGCTCTTCGAGGTCGACCAGTGCAGCATCGACCTCAACCACGGCGCCCTGACCATGTACTTCGGGGAATCCGCCCACCCGCCGTTCCGCCAGGGCACGCAGCTCATCCTCCCGTTCAAGGACTTCGATGTGAAATTCAACGAAGTGCGCAACGTCGTCTACGAACATCTGCGCAACCGCCAGTCCCGCCCCATCGGAAAACTCGACGCACGCTTCGACAAACTCTATGTCTCCTATTGACCCGCCGCTCCTGCTCCACTGCTGCTGCGGCCCCTGCGCCACCGCCTGCGTCGAACGCCTACTCGCCCAGGGCCGCCGACCGCGCCTCTTTTTCTCCAACTCCAACCTCGACACCGAGGCGGAGTTCCTGAAGCGCCTCGACAACCTGCGCCGCGTCGCCGCCCATTTCGGCCTCGCGGAACCGCTGGTCGACGAATACCGCCATGCGGACTGGCTGCGCCATGTCGCCGCCATCCCCGACTACGCGCAATGCCCCGAAGGCGGCAATCGCTGCCGACAGTGCTTCGCCTGGAACCTCGCCCGCGCCGCCGAAAAGGCCCGCGAGATCGGCGGCGCCTTCACCACCACTCTCACCGTCAGCCCCCACAAGAACTCCCGCGTGATCTTCGCGGTCGGCGCCGCCCATCCCGCCTTCGAGCCCATCGACTTCAAGAAGCAGGACGGCTTCTTCCGCTCCACCCGCCTCTCCCGCGAACTCGGCCTCTACCGCCAGAAATACTGCGGCTGCGAGTTTTCTCATCAAGCCACCAACACCCAGGATTCAAGCCCATGCCCACCTACCAGGAACGAATGAAGTGGTTCCACGAAGCCCGCTTCGGAATCTATGTCCACTACGGCCTCTACTCCCTCCTCGGCCGAGGCGAATGGACCATGTACTCGGAGCGCATCCCCCTGCGCGAATACGAACGGCTGGCGGACCAGTTCCAGCCCAGGCCAGGCGCCCCCCGCGAATGGTGCGAGACCGCCTGTCGCGCAGGTGCCAAGTACATCGTCCTCACCACGCGGCACCATGAGGGCTTCTCCCTCTTCGACAGCAAATACTCCGACTACACCAGCGCCAGGCGCGGCTGCAGGCGAGACATCGTGCGCGAATTCGTCGACGCCGCGCGCGAGGCGGGGCTCCGCGTCGGCCTCTACTATTCGCTGCTGGACTGGCGCTATCCTGGATACTTCGAGCCAGGGAAATACCCCGAGAACGCCGCCGCGCTGCGCGAATACGTGCACCACCAGGTGCGCGAACTGATGACCAACTACGGCACCATCGACCTGCTCGAATACGACGGCGGATGGATGCCCGACCTCGGCCCCGACAAGGAGCGGTGCGTCCAGTTCTGGGGCGCCCGCGAACTCAACGCGATGGTGCGTGAACTCCAGCCCGCCATCATCATCAACAACCGCAGCGGCCTCGACGAGGACCTCGACACCCCCGAGCAGGTCGTCCGCGCCTCCGCCGCGGGGCGCGGCTGGGAAAGCTGCATGTGCATCGGGGACTCCTGCTGCTGGGGATACACCCGCTTCAACCCCAACTGGAAGTCCCCCGAGCAACTCCTGCAACACCTCGTCAGCGCCGCCCAGGGCGAGGGGAACTACCTCCTCAACATCGGCCCTTGCCCCGACGGCTCCGTGCGCGCCGAGGAATATGAGCGCCTCGCCACCGTCGGCCAGTGGGTGCGCCGCCATGAGAAGATGATCCGAGGCTCGCAGCGCTGCGAACTCATCGGCGCCTCCCAGCCAGGCACTGTCGACCTCAATCTCCAGGGCTGCTGGATCCGCCAGGGCAAGACCGCCTACTGGTGCATCTTCCGCTGGCCTGGACAGACCGCCACCGCCGTGCGCATCGCCACCCGCCCCGTCAAAGTCACCTTCGCCGAAAACGGCGCCGAACTCCCGTTCGAGTGGTCGCCCGACACAGGCCGCCTCGTCATCCGCAATCTCCCACTTCTCCCGCCCGACCCCCTCGCCAATGTCATCGAGGTCGAGTTCGAGGATGACCCGAAACGCCTCGACGAAGCCGACCGCGCCGCCTGGCTCACCGCACACTGATCCCCCTGGGAGCAACGCCGCCCTTGAGCATCGCCAGACTCTCACGCGATTCCAAACGCCAGCTGGGGCAGTTCTTCACGCCGCCGCAAATCGCCGACAAAATCCTCGGCAATGTCCCGCTAAGCCCCGAAATGGATGTGCTCGAACCGTCCTTCGGGGACGGCGCGCTTGTCTTCGCGCTCCTGAAGCGCATGGCGCGCGCGCACGGGCGGGCGGCGGCGCGGGAGTTCGCGGCGCGCCATCTCTTCGGCTGTGAACTCGACTCTGGCGCCTGCGCGGCCTTCGCCGAGCGCTGGAGCCGCCGCCGCCTCGGGCCGCCGACGACGCATCTCGCGCAAGGGGACTTCTTCCGCTGGATGCCGCCGAGCCTGGACGCCTCTTCCGCCTGCTCCCGCCAGCGCTATTTCAAGGCCCTGCGCCCCTCCTTCGACCTGATCATCGGAAATCCGCCCTTCGGCGGCACCATCGCGCCAGACATCCAGGATGACCTCGACGCCATCTTCGGCCTCCGCAACGGCATCAAAATCAAAAAGGAGACCTACGCCTTCTTCCTTGTCAAATGCCTCGACCTGCTGCGCACGGGGGGGACCCTCGTCTTCATCTGCAGCGACACGATGCTCTCCATCCAGACCATGGCAGGTCTGCGCCGGCATCTCCTCGCCCACTGCGCCGTCGCCGTCGGGCGCCTGCCTGGGCACTTCGAGGACAACAGCCAGAGAACCATCGTCCTCACCCTGAAAAAACAGGACGATCCCGCCCTGCGCACGCTCACCGTCTTCGGACGTCCCATCCCCGTATCCTCCGTCGAGGCCACCCCGAACCACAGCTGGCTCATCACCGACGACCTCGCCCGTTACTTCACAGGCCCCCGCCTCGGGGACAAGCTCTTCGCCACCGCGGGAATGACCGTCGGCCGCAACGACCTCTTCCTGCGCGAAGTCGACGGCGGCGCCATCGTCGAGCCGTTCCAGTTCTCCCTGCGCCGCCGCCCCGTCACCCTGGAACGGGAACGCTCAAAGGCGCGCCTCGGCGTGCTCTCCCCGAAGCGCCAGGCCGCCGTCGCCGCCGCCGTGGAGCGCGGCGACACGGAGCCGTTCGTCGCCTTCCGCCGCCTCCCCGAACCGCGCCGCATCACCCTCCCCCATCCCGACTACCGCCCCTACAACAAGGCCTGCAACCACATCGTCTTCACCCCGCCCAGGTGGATGATCTTCTGGCGGCACGACGGCGAATACGTCTATACCTTCAAGCGCAGCGGGAACTGGTATCTGCACGGCGCTGGCGGCAAGGCCTTCTACGGGCGCGAAGGCCTCACCTGGGCCCTCATCGCCCCGAGGCTCTACATGCGCTATCTCCCCCCAGGATATGTCTTCGACACAGGCGCCCCCTGCGCATTCCCCAGGGAAGGCGTCCCGCGCGACGAAATGTTCTTCCTCATGGGATGGTGCCTCACCGACGCCTGCAACCGCATCCTCAAGACCGTCATCAACCACACCCGAAACATCCAGAGCAAGGACTTCGAGCGCCTCCCCTCTCCCGCCTGGGTCCCCCCCCAGGCCCGCCTCGACGCCATCGCGCTCGTCAAGTCGATGATCGCCAGGGCGCAGTCCAGCCGCCGCCCCCCCGCCTTCCGACGGGAACTCGCCCGCCTCGAACGGCTATTCATGCTCCCAGGATGAGCCCCCCTCCCATCGCGCGCCCGCCTCAAGTCCGCTTCGGGCGGCGCTGCGGCCCGCGCCCCGACTTGGCGACCGCGGCGATCTTGGCCAGGAGGTCGGGAATCGGCAGGTGCTGCGGGCACTTGGGCAGGCAGGCGTTGCAGCGCACGCAGTCCTCGGCGCGCGTCCCCGCGTCCAGCGCCCCGTAGTCCATGTTGAAGCGCCCGAGACGCCCGTGGACGCGGTAGGAGTTGTATGCGGCGAAGTTGTCGGGGATGGCGACGCCCGCGGGGCACGGCTGGCAGTAGCGGCAGTTGGTGCAGGCGATCTCGCCGCTCAGCCGATAGGCGACCAGCGCCTTCTGGAGCACTTCGCGCTCGGCATCCGTCAGCGGCTGGATGTTGTGGAAGGTCTGGACATTCTCCTGGATCTGCGGCAGCGCGGACATGCCTGAGAGGATGCACAGCACGTTGGGGAGGCTCGCCACAAACCGAAACGCCCACTTGACAGGGGTGTCCTCGGGATGGCACGCGCGCAGGATCTCGACCGCCTGCGGATTGAGCCGCGCGAGCTGCCCGCCGCGCAGCGGCTCCATGACGACCACTGGTATCTTCGCCGCCGTCAGCAGTTCGTACTGCTCCTTCGAGCGGTAGGCCGTCCAGTCCAGGTAGTTCAGCTGGATCTGCGCGAAGTCCCACGGATAGGCGGGGATGATCTCCTTGAGCACGCTGGGAGAATCATGGAAGGAGAAGCCCAGCCGCCGAATCTTCCCCTCCGCCTTCATCTTCTTCAGGAACTCCAGCGCCTTGAGACGCTGCGTCTTCTTCCAGCTCGTCGCGCCCATGTTGTGCAGCAGGTAGAAGTCGAAGTACTTCACGCGGCACTTCTTCAACTGGTCCTCGAAGATGCGAGGGATGTCCGCCGCCGAACGCACCATCATCATCGGCATCTTGTCCGCCAGATAGAAACTGTCCCGAGGATAGTCCGCCAGGACGCTCCCCACGAAGTTCTCGCTCTCGCCGTCGTGGTACATGTAGGCGGTGTCGAAGTAGTTGACCCCCGACGCAAAGGCGACCTCGTACATCTTGCGCCCCGTTGCGTAGTCGATCTTGCCGTCAGGCAACTTCGGCAGACGCATGTTGCCGAAGCCCAGGAGCGGCAGCGTCGCCGCCGTGTCCCGATACTGGCGCCGCGCGACCTGCGGCCCCTTCGCGGCAACCGCCTTCGCGCCGCCATCCTCGCCCAGACCCGCCACTGGCGCCACCGCGGCCGCCGTCAACAGCGTCTTCATGAATTCCCGTCGGTTCATCGCGCTCTCCTTCTCTTCCATGGTTTTCCACTCCTGCACCCCCCGCTTCACGATGGATACTATAACTCTTCTTCTTGTCTTTCGCTTGCAAATGTCCATTGAAGTGCCACATTGAGGCAAACGCCCGTTTTTCTTTCCACCCATACCAGTCCCACTCCTCCCATGAAAGTCTGCGCCATCCAGCCGCCCTACCCCTACACCCTCGACGCCGCCGAAGCCACCGTCCAGTTCACCATCTCCCAGCTGAACGCCTGCACCCCCGACCTCGACCTCATCCTCCTCCCCGAATACTCCAACGCCCCGACCGCCTACCCCGACGCGGAGACCATGCGCGCCGACGCACGACGCTTCACCCCGCCGCTGCTGGAGGCCGCCGTCAACGCCGCGCGCCGCTGCCACGCCATCGTCGCCGTCAACTACGCCGCCGAAATCAACGGGGAATGGCGCAACACCACCCGCGTCTTCGACCGCGACGGCAACCCCGCAGGCGACTACTACAAGCAGCAGCTCCCCTGGGGGGAGATCCATCGGAAGAACATGTCCGACAGCTACGTCCCCTTCACGCACCAGCCCGCCATCGTCGAGGTCGACGGCCTCCGCCTCGCCTTCCTCATCTGCTACGACAGCTACTACAACGAATTCGTCGCCAACATCGCCCGCATGCGCCCGGACATCCTGCTGATCTCGTCCCACCAGCGCTCCGAGCGCCCCGACGTCCTGGAAAACGAGGTCTGCGGCTTCGCATTCCAGTGCAACTGCTTCGTCGTCCGCGCCTCCTCCAGCATGGGCCCCGACGCCGAGACTGGCGGCAACGCCATGATCGCCAGCCCCGAGGGCAAGGTCCTCGCCCGTTTCCACGAGGAGACGGGGCGCCTGGCCTGCGAGATCGGCGACCCGAAGCGCAAATACATGCGCTCGAATACATTCGGCGGGAAACTCATTGACAACTTCCGCTTCATCGAGCAGGGCCGCACCCCGTGGGCCTACCGTCCCGCGGGCAGCATGGTCATCCGCAACGACCTCCAACTGCCCTATCCGCGCATCTGCGCCCACCGAGGCTTCAACACCATCGCCCCAGAGAACAGCATGCCCGCCTTCGGCGCCGCCATCGCCCTGGGCGCCGATGAAATCGAGTTCGACGTGCATCTGAGCAGCGACGGGGTCGTCGTGAGTTGCCACGACTACGACCTCGACCGCGTCTCCAACGGCAGCGGCCCCATCGCCGAGCACACCTACCAGGAACTCCTCGCCTTCGACTTCGGCGTCAAGCACGGCCCGCAGTTCGAGGGGCTTCGGATCCTCACCCTGGAGCAGATTCTCTGCGCCTTCTCGCGGCAGTGCATCTTCAACCTCCACATCAAGGGCCAGAAGGATTCCGCCCGAAACCGCCCCCTCGTCGAAAAGGTCGCCGAACTGCTCTACCGCTACGACTGCGCCGAGCACACCTACCTCATGACCAGCCCCGACGTGCACCGCATCGCCCTCGAAGTCTGCCCCGACATCCGCCGCTGCATGGGCGCCTTCGGCGACCCCTGGGCCATCGTCGACAACGCCATCGAGTGCCAGTGCCAGAAGGTACAGCTCTTCAAGCCCCACTTCGACCAGGCACTCGTCGACAAGGCACACGCCAACGGCATCCTCTGCAATGTGTTCTGGGCCGACGACCCCGACGAGG
Organism: Lentisphaeria bacterium; assembly: GCA_016287975.1. The sequence goes on from JAEEXV010000036.1 coordinate 13,649, forward strand.
CGAAACGCTACCTCGACATGGGCATCGACTGCATCCTCACCAACGACTTCCTGCGCGTCGCCAACGCCACTGGACTCCTCCACCTCAAGCACTGAAAGACCGCCCCGCGCCGTGCGCCTCCTGCGTCTCGGCAGCCCAGCCATGTCCAAGATGTCTCCCCGCCATAGTCTCCTGCTTCTCTTGCTGCTGACGGCGCTGTCGGGCGCCGCCAGCCTCCCGAATACGCTCCGCCTTGGCCTCGGCGAAAGCCGCGAGTTCGAACTGCCGCCGCCCGAGGCTGGCAGGCCCCTCTATCTGGCATTCTCGGCGCGCATCGACACCCCCAGATGGAAAAGCGGCGCCGCGCCCGCCCTCCAAATCGCCGTCAACGGCGTCCCCGTGACCAGCCTCCAACTTGTCAACAAGGGCGACTATTTCCACTATCGGCGCGACATGCAGCCGCTCTGGTGCCGCGACGGCCGCACCATGACCCTGGCCTACTATCCATGGGACAAGGCCGCCCAGACCATCGACCGCGCCTTCGTCCACGCCTTCGTCTTCGACCTCTCCGACCTGCTGCTGCCCGAAGGCAACCGCCTCGTCTTGCGCAACACCTTCGGCGCCTTCCACGAGTCCGCGCTGGAGTTCCGCGACCTCAAGCTGCTGCGCCGCGCCGACTTCCCCGTCGCGTCCACCGTCCGCGAACGCCGCCCCGCCAGCCACGCCCTCGACGACCTGCGCCGCGCCGCCGCGCGCC
>JAEEXV010000037.1 GCA_016287975.1 Lentisphaeria bacterium
CGCGTCTCAGCCGTCCCAGCCGTCCCAGCCGTCCCAGCCGTCCCAGCCGTCCCAGCCGTCCCAGCCGTCCCAGCCGTCCCGTGGCGGGCCGTTCTCGGCCCGCGTCCCAGCCGTCCCAGCCGTCCCGTGGCGGGCCGTTTTCGGCCCGCGTCCCAGCCGTCCCAGCCGTCCCGTGGCGGGCCGTTCTCGGCCCGCATCCCAGCCGTCCCAGCCTTTTTCGCCGCTGGGATGCTTCCCCCTGCGCCGAAGTCCCGAAGCGGCTTGCGCCGCCGGGACTCTCCTCAGCCCCTATTCCGTCGGCTTCTTCTTTCCTTTTCGGGACGGCTTGCGCTCTTCCGCATCCTTCTCCCTGATCAACGCCTTTATAAATCTTCGGCGGTAATCCTCGATTTCCTGGTGAGTCGCAGGGGACATGTACTCCGAGTTATCCATCGTGTACATCGATTTCTGCACCAGCGAGTAGCCGTGTTCCAGCAGTTCCAAAAGAATCATCCAGCAATCGCACTCCTTGTCGAAACTGGTCTCGCCCTGGCCATCCTCTGTGGCGAAAGAGAGGTCAATGACATTCGGATAACAGTTGAACTCGCTCTTGTTCTTGGAGATTCTGGTCAGGAGCGCGCTCAGTTCCGGCGAGAAGCCTGTCATCTTGAACTGGCTGCGCGAAACTGGCTTGTCCTTGGCCAAAATCAGTCCTTCTGCGCCGTTGATGGGGTTCCACTGGCAGCATTCTCGCTCGACAAACTCAATATGGCCAGATTCATTGAGCATCGCGCATTGTTCGCCCATGAACATGTCCCAGACGCTGGAATGCGTCTTGTAAAAGGCGTCCGAAATCTTTTTGTTCAGCGCTTCCAGGCGCGTGCAAGAATAGTCCACGATGTCATGGTCAACTGGACACCAGTCTTCCAGTGCTTCTTTCGCCTCCGCGCAGCCGTTGCCGGCCGCCTTCTTGAACCAGCGCATGGCCTCCCCGATATCCCCATGTCCCAGGAAATCCGCCTGGAGATGCGCATAAAAGCACTGGAATTCTCCGTCAGAAGCCTCCGCAAACGCCTCAAATTCTTCACGGGAATAATCATTCTCCCACAAATACCGGAACAACTGCTTCGCCTTGGCCCCATCACCGCCACGCCACAACTCGCAGGCCTGCCCAAACAACGCCTTGCACTCCTTCGACGACAACGCTCCCCACTCAGGAAACTGGGCAAACACCACCGACGGCGCCTTTGCGCCCATCGACTTCACCGCACTCTTCTTCATTTTCATCGCACCCTCCTTGACGTTGGATTGACTTCCGTTGAACAACTACACGAACTTGTACATATAATACGCATCCAGCCGCCAAATCCTTTCAGCGCCCCTATAATAATTTTCGGGTTCGTGCCTGCAAGAGCTTCAACGTTCCACAAGGGAACGCACCCGCTCAATTGACTGCAAAACGCGCTGTTCCCCCATGCGGGGCGGCAATAGCCCCCCGTAGAGCAGACAATCCGGCATGACGACTTGGCGAAGTGGCAATGGAATCGCCCAGCATGGGAAACAGAGCCAATGTAAAAAGACGTGCTAAATTGACCATCGGACATGGCGACGGCGTTGACCAGCCACTTGAAGAATCCTTCCAATCATTCATAATACACTTCACATAAATCTGTTACCATGTCCTCTCAGAGTTTTTGGTCTTCCCCACCCACTTCACGGATTCAAACATGTGCCAATCTTCTTTGCCCTCCCAGCGCGATCACGGGAAAAAACTCACCTATCATTGTTTTCGTGCCGATTACCAACAGGCGGTGGCACCCGTGTTGGAGCGATTACAGGCAAAACTCCGTTTTGACGTGGACATTTTCTGCGTGGGCAAGGAGTGCGAGTGGAAGGATTTTGGAAGGGCGTTTGACGACGCGACGATCGAGTATCAGAAGGTGATCATCCTCTTCCAGGAACCGATTCCAATATCGGCAATGAAAGAACTGCCAAAGCACGTCCTGAGGCATAACGCCTCGGAAATGAAGACCTTTCGCTTCAAGGAAACACCTGGCGAAAAGACAGATGACCTCCAGGAATGCCTTGAGAAATGGAGCAACCATCCCAAAAAGGAAAAGCGTGAGCTGAAAGTCGGTTCCCTGGTATGCTTTGATTCCCATTCCTCCGAGGCCAAGGACTCCCCGCTCCACTTCTATGCCAGCGCTATGCTCGACAGCATGGGCGACATCCTTTTCCGCCTCCAGAAAATCGTCAGTTCTTTCGTTGATAGCATCGAAAGTGATTTCATCAACAGACTTTCCCAACTGCCACAGGGCCAACGCATCACGACCCTGGCGGCCTATCGGGAACACATCAAGGGAAAATTGAGGAATGCGGCCCCCAGAGAGCAGCGCAACAGCCCTGCGGCTCCAACTTTATCGGCAAACCTCCCCACGCCGAATTTGCCCAAAGTCCTGCTGCTGGGCGACAGTGGAGTAGGCAAGTCATTGATATCCAATCTTATTCATGAAAGAGTCATGGAAGAGTTAGAAAGTCGCAAGTTGCTCGGCGATGAACCTGGACGCGACAAGCGCTATCCGCTTCGAATTGCGCTCCCGGAGTTCGACAAGAAGGAAGACGACTTCGAGTACCGCCTGTTCGGATATGCCCCCAATGCGTTCACGGGTGCCGACCCCAACGGCAATATCGGGCTAATCGCGGAAAACATCGGGCAGGTGCTGTTCCTCGACGAATTCGGGGCCGCCAGCAGCAGCATCCAGGCCAAACTCCTCGCCTATCTAGATGACTACAAAATCCGCCCCCGCGAATGGCGCTCCACGCCGTTTCTCTGCCCAACCCTGGTCGTCGCCGCTTCCAACGAAATCCAAAAAGTCAAAGACAAAAACCGCTTCCGCAATGATTTATTGGCACGCTTTACGGACTTGATCGAAATCCCCAGCCTGGCCAAACGAATCAACCACAACAAGGAAACGTTCAAATACATTCTTGACTGCGTCCTCCAGGAAAAGGCAAACAATCCAGCCGATGGCGTGAAGGAAATCGGCGAACACGCCTTCGAAATCCTCTGGAACCGATTCAGCCAAGGCAGCGACGGAAACTTCCGCGAACTCGGCAACTGGATTCGGGAAGCCTGCCGACATGCCCAAAGCGACCAGCGCGACTACATGGTAAAGGAAGACGCACAATTCGCCAAAGAACGCTGGCAGACGGAAATTCCCAACCGCCCCAACGCCATAACCTTCCGCCTGCACCCCAAATGCAGTCTTGCCGGACACGAGGAGATCTTCCTGAAACACGCCCTCCCTAACGACGGACGATTCCGCACCATCCAACAAATCTATTTGGATCTGCAGACGGAATTCCCTAATATTTCCATGTCTGCCGTGCAACGCGCTCTCGATGCATTGAAAAAGCATCTCGCCAAACAATCCCAATGACGCAACGGAATACACAACGGGGGCCTCTGGCACCACACCATGACCGGAGCCCCAAAAACCCTATCCTTCTGTCATGGCCGTATGCCAGGGACATCGCAAATTTGGAAGTCAGAAATCGATTCATATCGGTTATGTTTCGATTTTTATACGAAAATAGGTGCGACAACCATTTTCTCAATCGCGCACCGAAACTGCCTGAACACCCCTGTTCTATAATTTATTAATAACTATTTATAAACAAGTTACACATTACAATTAAAACCACTGGAAATGCCATGTCCACCGTTTGTCGGCGGCTTTCCATTTTCTGGTTCGCGGAATGCTATAGGGGTGTTGCCCGTTCAGATTGGAGGCATGGTTCCGTCCAGATCATGTCTCCCTTCTGTTTTGTCCCGAATGCCCCCAAGTTATCTAAGTTCACTCATCGCAAAGGAGACGCCCCCCATGGCATTTGCAACCGAAACGACCTCGTCGGATGATTTCTTCAAGAACAGCGTCAAGACACCTCGGAACAACATCGAAAGGGAAGTCCAGAAGGCCTATCAATACTATGGGATGGTCAAGTCAATCGCCATGAAAAATGGCGCAGGCCAATACGCCGAAGAAATCATGCAGGAGATTGCGATTCTGGCCAGCGCCCTCAAATTCACGAAATACACTCATCCCGGCTGCTACACCAACGCCTTGAAAACAACGGCAAGAAACCTGGCAATCGACTTCTGGCGGAAAGATCAGCGGGACCTCCCCGACAGCCTGATTCGATACGACGCGCGCACGAAGGACGAAAAGGACGCCCAGCGATTCGAACCCGAAGCGGGGACTGGATGGGATGTGCGGAATTCCTGCGACGCCAAGCGGAATCTAGAACTCCTCGAAAAGCGGCTACGGGATATGATAAAACACGGCGACAAGACGAAGGCCGCCGCCGCCAAGTTCTTTTGCCTTCGCTTCTTCCGCCATCAGGAATACCAGGACATCGCCAAAGCGGCAGGCGTCACGACGGACTATGTCTACACCGCCATCTGCCGTCTATTCAAAGACCTCCACAAGGATTTTGCATGGTTCGACTGGATGCCGTAAGAACCCCATGAACAAAAGGGAGGCCGCGGGCTGCGCGGGCGGCTCCCCGTAGATGCCAAGACAAGATCAAGGCAAAAAAGAACGCTTGTAAGCTAAAAAGAAACCCGCCAAGGGTTCTGCCCTTGGCGGGTTCCGTTAGACTGGTCGGGGTGAGAGGATTCGAACCTCCGACTTTCACGTCCCGAACGTGACGCTCTAAACCAGGCTGAGCCACACCCCGATGAAAATTTTTCGCACCCGTGCTTGCGCGGACGGGTGCATACTATAGCCGTTCTTCCCGAAACTGCAAACGCAGCCGCGAAAAAAACGTCTGTCGGCGGCCGCGCCCCGCCCCTACGCCTTCTTCGCCTTGTCCAAGATGGCGTCCTGAGCGGCACGGCGATGCCACTTGAGGAGGACGGCGGGGGCGATGCAGATGGAGGAGAAGGTGCCCGAGATGAGGCCGAAGAACATCACGATGGCGAAGTCGAAGATCACGCCGCCGCCGAAGACCAGCAGGCAGATGGTGACCAGCATCGTGGTGAGGGTGGTCAGGAAGGTTCGCGACAGGGTGTTGTTGATGGACAGGTTCAGCATTTCCCGATAGCTGATGTCCCTGCGCAGCGCCTGGGTCTCGCGCACGCGGTCGAAGATGACGATGGTGTCGTTGATCGAGTAGCCGATGATGGTCAGCAGCGCCGCCACCACTGTCAGCGACAGCTGCCCGCGGCAGAAGACGATGAACAGCCCGCCCGAGACCAGCACGTCATGAATCAGCGCCACCACAGCGCCGAAGCCGTACACCCAGCCGTCAAAACGGAAGGCCAGATAGACCACGATCACGGCCATGGACCAGATCGCCGCCCACATCGAATCGTCACGGAATTTCCGCCCGACCGACGGACCGACCTTGTTGGTGTTGCCGGCCATCAATTTGCACTCAGGGAACGCCTGGTCCAGCGACTTGCTGAACTCTTCGTCGCCGACTTTCAGCGCGGGCACCACGATCTCCAGTTCCTTGTTGCCGGACTGGCCTGTCTTGTAGCCGACGCTCGCCGTGTCGTAGCCCTGCCCTTTCAGGTATTCGCGGATCTTCGCGACGTCGGGATGGGCCCCGTCGCAGGTGTAGGTGATCTGCGTGCCACCCGCGAAGTCGATGCCGAAGACGGTGTCAAGGCGGCAGAGGAAGCCGATGACGCCCAGCAGGATCAGCGCGCCGCCGATGCAGAGCGCCTTCTTCATGAAGCCGCAGAAGTCGATCTTGGTGTCCGCCAGCGCCTTGAACTCCATCATGGAGATGGAATGGAGCCAGTCGTTGTGGATGAAGAGGTCGAAGATGGCATGGCTCATGAAGAGCGCGGTGAACATGGAGGACGCCACGCCGAAGCCCAGGGTGACCGCAAAGCCCTGCACGGTGCCCGACCCGCAGAAATAGAGGATGAAGCAGGTGAGGAGGGTCGTGAGGTTCGCGTCGAAGATGGTCCAGAAGACGCGGCCGAAGCCGTTGGCGACGGTCGTCGCCAGGTTCTTGCCACGGCGCATCTCCTCGCGCATGCGCTCGAAAATCAGCACGTTGGCGTCAACCGCCATGCCGATGGTCAGCACCATGCCCGCGATGCCAGGCATCGTGATGGTCGCCTTGGTCAGCGCCACCGTCCCCAGCACCAGCAGCACGTTCACCATGAGCGCGATGTCCGCAACCAGGCCGCAGAAGCGGTAGTAGAAGAGCATGAACAGGATCACGAGCGCCAGGCCGATCACGCCCGCGATGCTCCCGTAGCGGATCGAATCGCTGCCCAGTTTCGGCGCGGTGCCGAACTCGGACTCGATCTTGATGCTGACTGGCAGGTTGCCCGACGAGATGACGCCCGAGAGCCGCCGCACCTCCTCGAAGGTGAACGACCCCGTGATCTGCGCCTGCCCGCCCGTGATCGCCGTCTGGATGTTCGGCGCCGAATAGACCGTCCCGTCCAGCACAATCGCCAGCTGGCGGTTCACATTGGCCGAGGTGACTTCGCCGAAGTCCTTTGCGCCCTGGGAATTGAATTCCATGCGGATCTCCCACTGGCCGAACTGGTCGGCGCTGGGGACGGCGGTGGTGATGTCCTCGCCCTTGACCTTGGTCGCGGGCACTTCCAGGAAGATGCTCTCCTCATAGTCGATGCCCTGGCGCTCGACATGCTGCACAAAGCGCTGGACGCCAGCGGGCGGCGCGAACTTGGACTTGTCCTCGGCGGCATTGTACTTCGCGACCAGTTCCGCATTGTTTTGCGCCACCAGGTAGAACTCCAGCTTGGCGGAGCCGCGGATGGTCTGGCGGATGCCCTCGCGATCACCCTCGTCGAGCGACGGCATGCGCACCGAAATCGTATGGCTGTCGAGGGCCTTGACCTCGGGCTCCGTCACCCCGGACTTGTCCAGGCGGTTGCGGAGGATCTCAAGGATCTGGTCACGGGTAACCGTTGCATCCTGGCCATCTTTCAGCGAGGCCTCGTCGAAGGCGACCTGGAACTCCGTGCCGCCCTGCAAATCAAGGCCAAGGCGGAGTCTGCCAGCCGTCTGCATCCGCACGAAACGCATGACCACCTTGTTCGAGGGATGGTTCTGCCCCTTGACCTTGACGAAATCCGCCAGGTGGATCCCGTAATCCCTGACCACTTCGTTCACCGCCTTGAAACCGTACTTGCGGGAGACGCGCGCCTTGAGCGCTGCCTCGTCGAGATCCTTGGCCTCGGCATTGCCGGACTTCTCCTCCGCCTCCAGCGCCGCCATCTTCGCCTCCAGCGCGGCCTCGAACTTCTTCCAGGTCTCCAGCAAGTCCGCCGGCTTGCGGTTCTGGTGCGACGCGAGGATCTCGTTGATGTCTGCCTGGCGCTTCTGGTAGTCCTTGCTTTCGGGCTTGACCTTCGCCTGCGCGGCCTGCAGTTTCTCAATACGGGCGGCCTCCTTCTGCAGTTGCGCCACCCCCTTCTTGGAAAGGCGGTTGAACTCCTTCAGGAAATCCTGGTCGCGCACGGGAAAGATCGACCAGCACCAGCCGACAAGAATCACCAGGATGACGGCCCAGCGGATAAGCAGTGACTTTTTCATGGAATGGACAGGGAATGGGTTGCTTTAAAAATCCAGGGGAAACGGAAACGGATACGGCTGCTGCCTACGCCTTCTTGTCGGCGGCGGAATCCTCCTTCTTGCCCTCGTCGCCTTCCCCCTCCGGAAGGATCTCCGCGACGGCCGCACGCACGAAATCGACCTCAAACTTGCCGCCGAAGTTGAGCCGCACCGTCTTGTCGCTGACGCGCGTGATCGTCCCCAGCATGCCGGAAGAGGTCATGACGCGGTCGCCGACCTTCAGATGGCTCAGCATCTCCTGGATCTGCTTCTGCTTCTTCTGCTGCGGGCGGATCATCAGGAAATACATCAGCCCGAACATGGCGACGAAGACCCAGAGCATCGAGCCGCCGAAGAAGCCCCCATCGGGCTGCTGGGCGGCGGGCGCGCTGGTGGCGGCAGGGGCGGCGGCGGCGGCGGTGTCCGCCAGCGCCAGGACAAATGTGAGCAGGCTGTTCAAGGTATTCTATCTCCAGGGAATATGCGTCTTGGGACGCAGGAAGGGTATGGCAAGCGTAAAACGTCTAAATGTAGCCCGTTTTCCCTGATTTTCAAGCCGAAACACGCGACGATTTTCGCGGGGCCTATTCGGGGCGCCACTCGCCGCGCTCGTACAGCGAGTGGAAGGCGACGGAGACGCCCGCCAGTTCGCCGACCTTGAGGCCGAGGGCGGAGGTGCGGATGGTGCAGTAGTCGGTGAACTCGCGCCACGCGAAGCGCGGCAAATAACGCTTCACGGGGTCCAGGAGGAAGTCGCCCGCGTAGTAGGCGGAGGTGCCCAGGACGATGAGTTCTGGGTTGAAGGCCGCCATGCAGATGCCGATGCCCTGCGCCAGCCGCAGGCAGATCTCGTCCCACATCTCCATCGCCAGCGGGATGTGCGCCTTGGCGCCCTCGCGCACCGCCTGGAAGTTGAGGTTCTCAAACTTGCCTGCGACACAGGGCAGTTGGTACATCGCGTGGCCAGGGCGGTCGCGCAGCATCTCCTGGAGCCGCAGCTGCACGGCGCGGCCGCCGCAGTAGGCCTCCAGGCAGCCGCGCTGCCCGCAGCCGCACATCGGCCCGTTGAGGTCCAGCACGATATGGCCGACCTCGCCCGCGTTGCCGCTGGCGCCAGTCAGCAACTTCCCGTTGCAGATGATGCCGCCGCCGACGCCCGTGGACATCGTGAGGTAGATGAGGTCGCGCTTGCCCTTGCCCGCCCCGAAGAACCACTCCGCCAGCCCGCCCGCGTTGGCGTCGTTGTCCATCGCCGCAGGGCGCCCCAGCAGGCGCGAGAGGTCGTCGCGCACCGGCGCGTCATGCCAGTTGCGGTTGGGGGTGCGGATCATGACGCCGTTGGCCAAGTCGAGCGGCCCCGGCGCGCAGATGCCGATCGCGTCGATCTCCGCCATCGGCAGCCGCATCTCCGCCAGCATCGCCTGCACCGCCGCCGCGGTGCGTGCCATCGTGTCGGGGTAGTCGTCGGTCGCCTGCAGCCGCGTGCTGCCCAGCACATTGCCGTCCGCGTCCGCGACGCACGCCGCGATCTTCGTCCCCCCGATGTCAATCCCCAAAACCTGGAACTTCCTGCTCATGGTCTGCTTCTGTCTCTTTATGGTGGTTGCGGAAAAGCGGCCTCCTCAATACAGCATCGGCCCCGAAGGCCCCTCCTGCAGCATGGGGCCCGACGGCCCGTCCTGCAGCATGGGGCCCGACGGCCCTCCGTTCTGCTGGATGCGCGGCCCTGCGGGCGCGGGGCAGCGTTCGTATGGGGAGCGGTGCCTGCCCCTGGCGGGGCTGGACGCGGCGGACTTTCCGCCGAGGGTGCGCCGATCGCTTTCGCCCAGCGCAAAGAGTTCCAGGTCGGGCTTGATGTTCAGCATGAAGGTGGTCTCCTGTTCAGTGGTTCAGCGCCGCGCCCCCGCGGCGTAGTAGCCGCCGTCGTGATGCGCGGTCCAGATGAAGTCCAGGTAGCGGCGGAACGCAGGCGCGACCGCCGCGACCGTGTATTTGCGCAGCGCGGCCTCCCGTATCGCGCGGCGGTCCAGCCGCGCGACCCCCTCCACGGCGGCGGCGAACTCGGCGGCGGTGCGGCAGCGGAAGCCGTTGACGCCGTTTTCGATGATTTCGGGGAAGGAGCCCCAGTCGGTGGTGATGGCGGGCGTCCCCGAAAGCAGCGCCTCGATGGCGACGTATCCGAAGGGCTCCAGGTAGAGCGTCGGCATCAGCACCGCCTGCGCCTCCGCGAGGAGCCGCTTCTTGGCTTCGCCCGCGCATCCTCGGAAGACGCACCGGAACGGACGCCCGGCCTTCTCGGCGACTTCCTTCGCGATCGACACCCCCTTGTCGGGCGCCTCCCGCCCCAGGTAGAGCAGGTAGTCGCCGGGATGCTCCGACACCTCGTAGTCGTCTGGATTCACAAAGTGCGGAATCACCGTGTCGAAGTAGCGGTCCTGCTTGGATTCTGGCTGGCTCGTGTAGATCACCGACTGCTGCGCATACGAGGGGAAGACGCGATAGTGCGTCCAGCACGTGCCGTAGCCTGGCATCGGCTCCAGCACTGGCACGCCCGCGGGCGCCTCCACGTCGCAGTGCGCGACCCCGTAGAGCGACGCCACCCACTCGGGCTTTCCGTCGTCGGCGATCTCCTGGGCCAGGGCGCGGTTGAGGCGCTGGCTGTAGACCTGGTGCCAGTGGTTGCGGAAGGACCAGCGGCCAGTCGCCTGCCCCAGTTCCACGAGCCGCCCGCGGCGGCCTGGCGGCAGCACGGAGCCCGCCAGCCCGTAGAAGGCGTAGTCCAGACCCATCGCCTCGGCCGCCTGGCAGAAGTTCCAGCAGTTGAAGAGTTGCGAATCCTCTGGATGCAGGTCGATCCGCAGCGGCAGCGACGGATGCCCCAGGATGTGCAGTCGCGCAGCCAAATCAGGTGTGGTAGTCGGCGTTGATGGTGACGTAGTCGTGCGTGAGGTCGCACGTCCAGATGACGAAGTGCCCCGAGCCCGCCCCCAGGTCCAGCCTGACGCGGAACGAACGCTGCCGAAGGATCGCCGCCTGCTCCTCCTCGGGGACGTCGGTCGCGAGGCCGTGGCGGACGACGGGCACGTCGTCGTAGTCGAGGTCGACCTGGGCGGGCTTGAACGGGACCTTGCTGTAGCCCGCCGCGCACAGGATCCGCCCCCAGTTGGGGTCGGCGCCGCACCACGCGGTCTTGCAAAGGGGCGAGCGCGCGATCGCCTCGGCGACCTTCCGCGCGCCCGCGTCGTCGGGCGCGCCCGTGACGGTGAGTTCGACGAACTTGCTGACGCCCTCGCCGTCCATCACCATCGCCTTGGCGAGTTCGGCGGCGCAATGGGTCAGGGCGGCGGTGAAGGCCTGCCATTCGGGGGTGTCGAGGGTGATTTCGGGGTTCCCCGCGGCGCCGTTGGCGAGGGCGATCATGGTGTCGTTGGTGGAGGTGTCGCCGTCGACGATGATGCGGTTGAAGGAGAGGCCGAGCGCCTGGTTGAGCGCCGCCTGGAGCGCCTCGCGGCCGATGGCGGCGTCGGTGGTGAAGTATGCCAGCATGGTCGCCTGCTTGGCGCGCACCTTGCACGGCACCATCTGCGGCGCGATCATGCCCGCCCCCTTGGTCATCGCGCCGATCCGCACGGCCTTGCCGCCGATTTCCAGTTCGACCGCGACGCGCTTGGGCACGGTGTCGGTGGTCATGATGGCCTCCGCCGCGGCCGCGCCGCCCTCCGCCGAGAGCGCCGCCGCCGCCAGGTCGATGCCGTGCCGAATGGTGTCCATCGGCAACTGCACGCCGATGCGCCCCGTCGAGGAGACCAGCACCTCCATGCGCTCAAGACCGAGCTTCTCGGCGGCATACACCGCCATCCCCTCGGCGTCCTTCGCCCCCTGCGCGCCCGTGCAGGCGTTGGCGACGCCGCTGTTGACGACCACCGCGCGGATCAGCCCGCCGCGGTTCAGCACGCAGCGGTCCCATTCGACTGGCGCCGCCGCAAACAAGTTCGAGGTGAACGCGCCCGCAGGCACCGCAGGCAAATCGCTCACAATCAGCGCCAGATCAGGCTTGCCAGTGCGCTTGAGCCCCGCGGTCACCCCCGCCGCCCGAAATCCCGACGGCGCCGTGACCCCGCCTTTCTCCAGTATCCTGAATTCCATCGCTCAGTTTCCCTTCTTGTGTGTCCCTTGTCCGTTGTCGCTACAGTCGCTTTCGGTCGCTTTCTGCCTTAGAACCCCGCCTCCCTCATTGCCTCCAGCGTCACCCGCGAGGTCGGCGTGTGCGGCTGCATCAGCCCCGCGACGTATTTCCCGATGGCGTCCCCCTCGACATTGACCCTCATCCCCGCGCGCAGGAACTGGAGCGTGGTGTGCTCCCAGGTGTGCGGGATGATGCAGACCGTCACCGTCTCGGCGGTGAGTTCCGCGACGGTAAGCGAGACCCCGCCGATGGCGATCGATCCCTTCGGCACCAGGGGGAACTCCTCGGGCGGCAGCGGCGGGCGCGCCAGCGTGAGCGCGATGTCGCCGCCACGGCGGGCGATCGACTTCACCGCGACCACCCCGTCGACGTGTCCCGTGACGATGTGCCCGCCCAGGCGGTCGCCGAGCCGCAGCGCGGGCTCGATGTTGACCTTCCGCCCCGCGCGGTATTCTCCGAAGACGGTGCGGTCCAGCGTCTCCGCGAGCGCGTGGAAGACGCAGGCGCCGCCGTCGAAGGCCGCGACCGTCTGGCAGCATCCGTCGACCGCGATGCTGTCGCCGAGGCGGATGTCGGCGGGGTCCAGCCCCGTCGACACGGCCAGCCGCGCCCCGCCGCCCTCGCGCCGAAACTCCCGCACCTCCCCGATCGACTGCACAATCCCAGTGAACATCCGCTCCTGCTCCCGCCCTATTCCCCCGCCGGATACCCGATGTAGAGCAAATCCTCCCCGCACCACTCCGTGCGCACCTCCCGAAGCCGCAGCGCGGCCTCCAGCGACGGCGCGGCCTCCCCGCCCACCACGGGCCGTGAATCCCGCCCCCCCAGAATCTTCGGCGCGATGAAAAACTGCACCTGGTTCACGACGCCGCACGAAAGTGCGTTCGCCGCCAGTTCGCCCCCGCCCTCCAGCAGAATCACCGTTGTCCCGCGCCGCGCCTCCCCCTCCAGAAACTCCAGCCACTCCGCACGCGTCGTCGGCTTCGCCGTCTCCGCGCCCGCGAGTCTCAGCCCAGACGGCACCGCCCGCGCCGTCCAGATGACGGGGCGCGGCTGCCGAGGCCAGTCTGGCGGCTCGACGACCCTGAGCCCAGGATCGTCCGCCGCCACCGTCGCCCCCCCGACCATGATGACGTCGGCCAGCCGGCGCAGTTCCTGCACCCGCCTCCGCGCGGGCGCCCCCGTGATCCACTTCGAGCGCCCGTCCCGCAGCGCGATCCGCCCGTCCAGCGTCATCGCCATCTTGAGAACCACCCATGGACGCCCCCGCGTCATCCGCCAGAAGAAATGCTCGTTGAGGCGGCGGCATTCCTCCTCCAGGACGCCGCATTCGCAGCGCACCCCCGCCTGCCGCAGGATCTCCAGCGCCCGCCCCGCGTGCACGGGGTTCGCGTCAAGGCATCCGATCACCACATGCCGCAGGCCCGAGGCGACAATCGCGTCGCAGCACGGCGGCGTGCGCCCCCACGTGCTGCACGGCTCCAAAGTCACGTAGAGCGTCGCCCGCGAGAGGTCGCTCCCCGACGGCACCGCCCTGAGCGCGTTGATCTCCGCGTGGGCCTCCCCCGCGCGGCGGTGGTAGCCCGCCCCCAGCAGCTCACCGTCCCGCACGATCGCCGCCCCCACCATCGGATTCGGGGAACACCACCCCCATCCGCGGCGGGCCTCCCGCAGCGCCACCCCCATCCATTTGTCCGCTTCTTCCGACATGCCGGATAATATAAGGGCGGATTCCGAAATGGCAGACGGCGGCCAGGCGACGACCCCGGAAAGCCTGGCCTACGGCGACGCAGGGCTGCGGAACTCGACCACCAGCCGGATGCGGCGGCCTTCGGGGTGCTTCGCCAGACGCTCCTGCCGCTTCGCGATTTTCGCGGCGTCCTCGGTCAGGTCGCAGGCAAAATAGACATATCCGCAACGGGCAGAAGCCTTCGCCCAGCCGATCTCGATGCGGTTGTCGCCGGCTTTCAGGGCCGAGACGGGAATCTCGATCTGATGCCAGCCCTTGGTTACGTGCGGCCCGGCCGGCCCCTCGAAGACCAGCCTGCCGTTGACATGCACCTGCCAATTGCCCCACGGATAGGAAGGGTCCGAGATGCGACGCCGCTTCGCCGACGGGTCAAACGGCGCCACCGCTATCTCGTATTCCACCGCGGCACGGGCAATCTCTTCCGGCGGAATCGCGAGGTGCAGCGTCTTCTGCTGGCGGCTGCGCCACGAGGAGGTCATGTCCCAGTAGGTCTGCACGCAGCCGCAGTCCGTCATCACGCGCCCGCACTGCGGCCCCGCCAGCTCCGCCGCCGCCAGCCCGGCGGCGAAGGCCATCGCCATCCATGCGACCCCTTTCATCGGCGCACCTCGAAGACCGCCACGCGGCTTTCCTTGAACTCCACCGGACGGCCGGCCACCACGGCCCGGACGACTCCGCGGTCGTAGTTGCGCGCGAAGACGGCAATCCGCCCCTGCCATTCGTAGGCGGTTACGGCGACCTCCGGATTGCTGCACGGCACCTCGACCGGGCGCCCCTGGCGGAGAATCTCCTCGACCGGCGCCAGCAGCTCCACCGCACGGGCGATGTTGTAGAAGCCCATCGCGCCCCGGAAGGCTCCTCGGTGCCACCAGAAGATGACGCCTTCGCCCCCGTTGAAGGCGACTTCAAGCATCTGCTGCAGCTCCGCCTCCAGCGGCGCGTAGTTGCGCCCCTCGACCCGGTAGTATTCGTAGACGCGGTTGGGCGAGAGGCCCATGACCAGCCTGGCGCCGGTGCCCTTCAGCGCCGCCTTGACCGCCTGCGCACGGCGCCCGATATGGGCCGCCGAGGCGTCGTACACCATCGGGTAGATCTCCTCCACGTGCTTCCCGAGTTTGGCGACGTCGGTGAGACGGTTGCTCATCGCGCTGTCCTCGACCCGGTGGTCCACCCACACCGCCAGCTTCGCACGACCAGCCAGCGCCTCATGGAAACGCCGGTAGATGTCCGCCACAGCGTCGGTCTTGAAGGCCAGCCACTCGTCCGGATGCTTCGCGGGGTCCTTGCCAAATTTGGCCAGACAGCGCGGGCAGTGGCACAGGACAACGCCGTTGCCCCACGTCTCCTCGTCGAAGATGATGTAGTCGAATCCATAGTCCAGGGCAGTCTGCAGATTGTCCAGGGACTTTTCGAAATACGACCCGCGGTACCACGGACAGACAAAGTTGGTCTTCCGCCCAAGGTTGTCGATGGCACGGAACTCCTCCACGTCAATCTTCACCTTGTGGGGCGTCGGGTGGAAGAAGGTGCCCGCGCCCTGGACATATTTCCCCGTCATGACATTGTGGGAACGGGAAAAGCAACTGCCAAACTGCGTGGCGCACTCGTAGCCAGCCGCCCGCCAGGCTTTTAGGCGTTCCGCGTAGAAGTCGTCCGGCATCCGCGCGTCGTGGTAAATGGGGACTTGCCAATCAGTCCACTTGACCGTATTCACGCCTACCTTGCTCCACTCCGGCACCGGACGCTCGCTATGGTCCATCAGCGCAATCCGGAAATGCTGCAACTTCGCCGTCAGCTTCGGCAATGGCGGTATCAGCTTGAACTCGAAGCGCTCGCGCGGCTGTTCGCCGCCGTCCCACACCAGATGCACATAGCCGACGCATCCCGGCTGGAACGCCTCCGTCGCGCGCAGGTTCACCACGAAGGCCGCCGAACCATAGTTCTTCAGCCGCGGCGGGTGGAAGTCAAGGCATTGGTATCGCCGCCCCTGGATGGTCTCCGTCTTGACCGCAAGCGGCTTTTCGCGTGACCAAGACAGCTCCACGCCATCGGGCAGCAGGAGACGCACCCGGGGATTCTTTGTGCGGGTGAAGTCCCCACGCACACTAAAGCTGATGTCAGTATCGATTTCACGGGAGAGATACAGGTCGGGATAGTAATAGTAGTAGCCATTGACGCCAGTGGGTGCGCTACGCGGCATCTTGTGCAGCGCCTGGCGCGGCCTCCATGCCGGCAGCGCGACGGCCACTTCGCCCGCCGCCGAGGCGAAACGCAGTTCCCCGGGGGCGGCGTCGAACTCATAGACGCCTCCCGCACGGCACTCCGCAACCCCCAGGCGCCGCCCGCCCAGCATGGCCTCGCAGCGCCCCAGGCCGCGCACGAAGAAGGCACGACCGCGACCGTTCTCCACCGTCACAACCATCTCCGGCGTCACCTGCGACACCTGCCCGCGCCCTGCAAAGGGGATGACCAGGGCGCGGCACTCCCAGGCGTCGACCTCCGCCATCGGCTTTAGTTCCAGCGGCCGGAAGGACGCCTCCATGGTCGCGCCGCCCCAGACGTAGGCGTTGGAGAGCGCCCCGCCCTCCGACACCAGCAGCGCGACGCCGCGGTCCCCCTCCAGCCCCGCCAGCCACGGCATCTGCGCATCCGTCACCAGCTGCAGTTTCTGATTTCTGCACTCCTTCATCGGCACGGTCGCCAGCCCCGAGGCGGAAGGCAGGAAGAAGACCGCCTTTTCGCCAAATTGAAACCAGTTGTGCAGGCGCGGCGCCATGCGGTTCGTCTGCGTCTCGCTGCACAGCCGCGTCCACACCTCCACCGCCGCCACGCCCGGCTGCAGCCGGAACCGGCGCTCCACGCGCAAACCCGCCAGATTGGCCGTCTCCAGCCCACACGTCGCCGTCACCGCGTCTCCCGCATGTTTCAGGGAATACCGTGCTGTCAACAGCTCCAAATTCTTGAACTGTGCATCTATAAGCTTGCCGCACCCCCCCAGGGTGTCCTTGCCTTGAACCAGCTCACGCCCCGTCGCCTTGTCCACCAGCGAGACGATTTTCCCGCCTTGTTCCGCCACGGTCAGGCGCAGGAACTCGTTCTCCAGCGTCTCCGACGCCATCAACACCACGGCAAACGCCCACACCAATGCGACGGCCTGTTTCAAGATTGCCATACTCATCACTCCTCGATGTTATGCCCCCTTCCCTGTGGATTGTCCTGGGGCCGGACACCCGCCAGCGCCCCCACTGGGGCGGCCGAAGTGTCAGAAGTTCTTCTGCCGCTCCACGGGCCCAGGGATATAGCAGAACAATGTTTTCAGCGTATCCCCGCGCAACTGCCACTCCTTCGCGGTGTTGGTGAAGAAGTCATCCGGCGACCACGCCGTGGCGTGCCCGTCTGCGCAGACCACATTGATGCGACCGCCATGCGCGGCCGCGGAAACGCGGGAAGTCTTGCTCTTCGTCACGTACACAGGGGAATAGGCCTGCGCCTTGTTCTCCGTGTTATAACTATCGCCGCCAAGCATATATGCGGCCGGTGCATTGACTTTCTCCAGCCGATAGCAGCCCAGATTCGTATTCGTGTTATATGGGTAGAGGTTCGTGATGACGCGCAAACTCAAAGGAGTGTCCGCCGCCTGGCTGCGCCGGAAACCGTAGGTCAGGTATTTCTGCATCGCCGATCCGCCTGGCGGATACACGTCCCCTTTCACTCCACCATGCCACTTGTACGGAAAGACCGCCGGGCACAACGCCGCCTGCGGCGCCAGCCCGTTGCCGATGAGCATCCCGCTCGGCGTCTCATTGTCATACCACCCCGTCTGCAAAAAACCGCGGTTCTCCCCCGTGTACATCAGCACAATTGTCCCGCATTGCTTCAAGTTCGAAATACACCGAATCGCCTTCGCCTTGGCGCGCGCCTTCGACAGCGCCGGCAGCAGCATCGACGCCAGAATCGCGATGATCGCGATAACCACCAGAAGCTCAATCAATGTAAAGTAGCTCGCCAAAACTTTCTTCATCGCCTACACCTGCACTGTTGGGGATTGTTTCAATGCGATTCCCACCCCTCCTCGCAACACTGTCATTATTATATCGTATCCCACGCTCCAACACAACATCAGCCCCTATCACCACCAACGCTTTTTTGCTATTTTATCTAAAAGTTATCTAATCCCACGCCAGAATATGTATTATATTGGGCACCATGCTGTGTCACGAGTTTGCCAACAAGGTCGAATATGTGGCTTCGTCGTTGCGATGCCAGATTGAATCGGGTGAAATCCAGCCGTCGCAGCGCCTCGGCAGCTCTGCGGAGATAGCGGCGGCATACGGCGTCGCGACGATGACTGCGGACCGCGCTGTGAGGCGCCTGGTGGCGGAAGGGCTGCTGACGCGGGTGCAGGGGCGCGGCACCTTCGTCCTGCCGGCGCGGCGGCGCTTCCGGGTCGGGCTGGTCGATCCGCGGCCGAAGGTGGCCATCCAGGTGCAGCGCGAATACCTCTACGACCGCAACACCTACCCGCATCTGGAACAAGAATGCGCGATGCGCGGCATCCAGCTGCTGCCGTTCCCGTCGGTGGCGGCGGCGCTCCGCCAGAAAGGCCTCGACGGCATTCTTTCCGCATGGGCGCCATCCTTGACGGCGATGCCGCCTATGCCAGTGGCGCTGTTCCGGTCCTACTCCCTCTGTACGCTGCCTGTCCTGCAGGCAATTCCCGAACTCTTCCCCGTGATGTCCGAAATCTTCCGGCGGCTGGCGGAGTTCCCCGTTCGCAGCGTCCATGTGCTCATCAACCCATCCGGGAACACCCGCCTCTTCGGCGACGCCTTTCTCCAGCATCTACGCATGAACGGCCCCTCCTTGCCGGTGAACACCCTGGTCCAGCCCATCGCAAAGGGAATGCCCCCGCAGCGCCTCGGATACGACTTCGGCATGGCCATCCCCGACCCCCGCGGCGCCCTCATCTTCACCACCTCCGACTTCCGCGCCGCCGGCATCCTCAAGGCCCTGGACGACCGCGGCGCCCCCCCCGGAACCTATCAGCTCATCGGCTGCTTCAACTGGGAAGGATATGGCTTCACCCCGTTCCAGCACCCCCGCCTCACCTCCATCGACTGCCGCCGCGACGAACTCCTCACCCAGGCCGTCGGCCTGCTCCACCACGCAATGACGAACCCCGCCTGCGACTATCTGCACAACGTCAGGATCCCCGCCCGCCTCGTCATTCGCGAAAGCGCCTTCGCACAAAAATAGATGACATTTAGATATTCGTGAGATAATCGGCCGTGTCGCGCCGTGCACGCTGCGACGCGACGAAGGAATCCCCGCTATAGTAAGGATGATTTCAGTCATCGCTTCACGTCATCGTATCCACTCCACTCTTCCAAAGGAACCCCATCATGGAACACCGTAGAATCCGCGTCGGCATCATCGGCCAG
Organism: Lentisphaeria bacterium; assembly: GCA_016287975.1. The sequence continues at coordinate 18,964 of JAEEXV010000037.1, forward strand.
GGCCGCAGTGGCCGCGACATCCACGTCAAGACCCTGCACCGTCCGGAGGTCGCCGCACGCTTCGAACTCGCCGCCATCACCGACCAGCTCCCCGAGCGTTGCCAGGAGACCGCCGCCGAATTCCCGCAATGCCGGGTCTATCCCGACTACCGCGCCATGCTGCAGGACCACAGCCTGGAGCTGATTGTGAACGCCTCCTTCAGCGACCAGCACGTCCCCATCTCGGTCGAGGCGCTGGAGGCGGGCTTCCACGTCCTCTGCGAAAAGCCGCTTGCCGCCTGCGTCGCCGAGGTCGACCGGGCCGAGGCCGCCGCCCGCCGCGCAGGCAAGGTCTTCGCCGTCTTCCAGGAGGCGCGCTTTGACGCGACCTTCCAGAAGATCCTGGAAATCTGCCGCAGCGGCGTCCTCGGACGCATCGCGCAGGTCCGCTTCACCCGCAACGGCTTCTCCCGCCGATGGGACTGGCAGACGCTCGTCGAGCGCAACGGCGGCGCCCTCCTCAACACTGGCTCCCACCCCCTCGACCAGGCCCTCGTCCTCTTCGGCAATGCCATGCCCGAACGCATCTTCTGCGTCATGGACCACCTCAACAGCGCAGGCACCGCCGAGGACCACGTGAAACTCGTCTTCAGTTCCCCTGGGCGCCCCGTCATCGACCTGGAGGTCTCCGCCGCCGCGCCCTACTCCCCGCCGCGCTTCCAGGTCTATGGCGAACGCGGCGGCGCCACCGCCACCCCTGGCGTCGTCGAATGGAAATACTACCGCATCGAGGATGCCCCGCCGCACCCCCTCGTCACGACGCCCCTCCCCAACCGCGCGTATTGCAGCGAAAAACTCGAATGGTATGAAAACCGCTGGGCCGACACCGGATCCCGCGGCGCGGCCTGGATGGGCGAAAAACTCTACCGCAATCTTTTCGACGCCATCCGCAATGGCGCGCCGCTCATCGTCACCATCGACGACGTGCGCCGCCAGATCGCAGTCATCGAGGAATGCCGTCGCCAAAACCCCGCCTTCGCCTTGCCACCCCAGGCCTGACCACGCCATGAACTCCCTCGTGCCGTCGCTCCTGCCAGTAGTCATACTGCTGGCATCCGTCCTTCCTGCCATGCCCATCCCCCGCAACAACCCCAATGCCTACACGGGCACGGATTCCGATCGTATCGAGCAGGCGTTGTCTTTTGCGTGCGCAAATGCCATGCCGCTGGTCATTACGCCGCGCGTCCCGGTAGGCAACGACCGCCGTGCGCACTGGCTCATCGACCGCGCGATTCTCCTCCCCGGCGGCACCGAAGTACTCCTCGACGACTGCACCATCCAACTCTCCGACCAGTGCCGCGACAACTTCTTCCGCAGCGCCAACTGCCGCCCTGGAACCGGCGCCGTCCACCCCATTGCCGGCATCCGCATCCGTGGCCGTGGCAACGCCATCCTCCGAGGTGCAGAGCACCCACGCTCCACCGGCGACAGCGGCAAGACCCTCGGGAAGGACACCTTCGGCACCGATGCCGGAAAGCCCGGCGAATGCCCGGTCGGGGACTGGCGAAATATCGGCATCCTGCTCGCCGATGTCTCCGACTTCACCATCGAGGGCATCGCCATCGTAAACTCCCACTGCTGGGCCATCTCCCTCGAATACTGTAGTCACGGAATGCTCCGCGACCTCCGCTTCGCATCCCTCGGCGTCATGCTCATCGATGGACGCCCCCAAACCACCCTCAACCAGGATGGCATCGACCTGCGCCAGGGCTGCCGGCACATCGCCATCGAACGGATCTCCGGCTGGACCGGCGACGACCTCATCGCACTCACCGCCATCGGCACAACCGACGAAACGCGCCCCGCCGGCGCCTTCGGCTCCACGCACTTCTCCGCCTCCAAACGGCGTGGTGAAGGCGATGACATCCACCACATCACCATCCGCGACGTCCACGGCTACAGCGCCGGGAACTGCCAGATTGTCCGCCTGCTCAACACCCGCGGCGTCAAACTCCACGACATCCTCATCGAGCGTGTACACGACTGCTCCGCCCGCGCCCTCCACAACCGTGCCGTTCTGCGCATCGGCGACCGCAATCCCCACTGGGGAGGCCCCAACCCCATCGGCGACACCGCCCGCATCATCGCCCGCGGCATCGTCAGCAATGCCCAGGCCGCCATTGTGATCCAGGGTTCTCTCGCCGATTCCACCATTGAGGATGTACGGCTACGGCGAAACAAGCTCGGGCTGGTCGAGCTCCTGAATCAAGAATATCTCCGGGATGTCCGCCTCCCGCAGGTGCCATAGGCCCCCGCGCACCAGACTCCATTGGCCCGCCGGTAAAGCCCCGCTTTCCCAGCGCCCATTGGCCCGCCGGTAAAGCCCCGCTTTCCCTGCGCCCATTGGCCCGCCGATAAAGCCCCGCTTTCCCAGCGCCCATTGGCCCACCGGCTTTTCGCCGGCGGCACACAACTGCCGACAGCGGCGCCGCCCGCCCGAAATCGCCCCCGCGCAGCCATCGCCCCTGCGCAGCCACCGCCCCCGCGCAGCCATCGCCCCCGCGCA